>CAMATL010000011.1 GCA_945861145.1 candidate division TM6 bacterium GW2011_GWF2_37_49
TACATTGATTGGGTTGAGCATTTGAGCTGGGACTGGTGTATTTCGCGCCAACGTTTTTACGGTATCCCGTTTCCTGTTTGGCATTGTAATGCCTGCCATGAAGTTTTAGTGGCGCCTGACGCGGTGCTGCCAATCGATCCGCAAGAACAAGCGTATCCTGGTGGTGCGTGTAGCTGTGGCAGTAAAGATCTGCGCGCTGATACCGATGTTATGGATACCTGGAATACGTCGTCAATCACGCCGCAATTGGTAACGCGCTGGGAGCTTGACGAAAATCGCCCGGTAGCAATGCCAATGAGTATTCGCCCACAAGCGCATGACATTATTCGTACCTGGGCGTTTTATACAATCATCAAGGCGTTTTATCACAACAATGATATTCCTTGGAATGACATTGTGATCTCTGGCCACGTACTTGCTGGTAAAGAAAAAATTTCTAAATCCAAGGGCAACGAAAAAATAACACCACAAGCGCTACTTGAAGGCTTCTCACCAGACGTTATTCGCTTCTGGGCTGCCAGTGGCACGCCTGGGGCTGACACCGCGTTTAGTGAAAATCAGCTCAAAATTGGCCAAAAGCTGGTAACTAAATTATGGAACGCGATGCGCTTTAGCGCAGAGTTTTTGGCGGACTATAAACCTACGGCAAAGCCTGCCAAGCTTGGTTTAGTCAATGAGTGGCTGCATGATGAATTGGCGCACTTGGTGCAACGCTACTGTACTAGTTTTGATGCGTTTGATTATGCAAAAGCAATTGAATTGGTCGAAAAATTCTTCTGGCATGATTTTTGCGATAACTATCTTGAGTTGATCAAGGATCAAATTTTTAACCCAGCTAAATACTCCGCGGCAGATCTTGAAGCTACCCGTTATACCCTGTACAACGTTTCGCTTACGTTGCTGCAGCTTTATACCCCGTTTATTCCGTTTGTAACTGAAAAGCTCTATCAGCTTCTATTTCGTAATCATGTTGGCATGGTTTCGTTGCAACAGGTTGTGCTCGATCGCACACAGTATGTGCCGCAGTATCCGCAGAGTGGCCCATCGATGCAGGCGATGCTGGGGATTGTTAATCAAGTGCGCAAGCTTAAGAGTGAGCACCAGCTTTCGCTTAAAACACCAATCACTAATTTGGTAGTATATACGGCTGATGAAGCTGTACGCGCAGCCCTGCAAGATCAGGCTGCTGTGCTGACCGGTATTACGCAGTCGGCGATGGTATCGTTTGATTCCGCAGCGCTGGAAGCTGAACGACTTGATGGTGGGGTAGATTCATACGTTGCTCACGTTAAGGCGTAGGGATAACCGCTCATGTTTGTTCGAGACACGACTACGTCGTTTCTCAGGATGAGCGGTGAAGTGGCTGTTTTTTAGCCAAGAAGGTAATTAAGCAAAACCGCTCGTCCTGAGGAGTATCCTTGTAGGATGCGTCTCGAAGGATACGAGCGATATAAGATGGTATTGAAAAATGATCATAGTAAAAAATCGGCAGCGTACCTACGCTGCCGACACTAAAAAGCTAGAAAAAATTCTTGAAGTCATGATGGTAGCGCTTGGCTACCCTGATTTTGATGTGTATGTGCTTTTGACCACTGATAAATCGATTCAAAATTATAATCGCGATTTTCGTAAAAAAGATAAACCGACGGATATCTTGTCGTTTCCTTTTCACCCTGAGCACAAGCCTGGAACTAAGCTTAAGGTGGCCTACGATGATGAAAAGAACCTGGGCGATATCATCATCTCGCTAGCCTATGTTGATCGCACAGCGCCAAATTGGAATCGATCGTTTGACGATCATTTGGTTGCGTTGCTTGCGCATGGCTTGGCGCACTTGCTAAATTATGATCACATAACGGATGCTGAGTATCGCGTTATGCGGCGCATTGAAAACAAGCTTTTGCGTGCTGCTGGTTATTTGGCTGACTAGGAAAGATACCCCGAGAGAGACCATAATTAGCTTATTTTCCAATGCCTTTGATTTTCGACCATGAATGAGTTAAAATTGGTTTGAATTTCAACCATGAAGCGCTATTTTAGGGTTTGTTTTTTGACCGCGGGGTGCTATGAAGCGATTAATTGACTATCATTTATCTGAATGGAAAGTATCTACCCATCGGAAACCACTGATTTTAAGAGGTGCTCGGCAGGTTGGAAAAACGCATACTGTAAGGACTTTAGGTAAATCATTTGAAAATTTTGTTGAGATTAATTTTGAATTTAACCCTGACATTCAAATTATTTTTGAAAAAAATCTCGATCCAGTAAGAATTATTCAAGAATTATCGTTGAGCACCAAGCAAAAAATAACCCCTGGCTCAACGTTGCTTTTCTTAGACGAAATTCAAGTACAACCAAGAGCGCTTACTGCGCTGCGATATTTTTACGAAATGATACCAAATTTACACGTTATTGCCGCTGGATCATTGCTGGATTTTGCCATAGAGCAAGTGGGAATTCCAGTTGGACGCGTTCAATCGTTATACATGTATCCAGTTTCTTTTATGGAATATCTTGCATCACAAGGGTATACATTACTACTTAAGAGTTTTATTCAAAATTCTACAGATAGATTTAGTACAGCTATTCATGACAAAGGATTAGCTCTTTTAGGAGAATATTTAGCTCTTGGGGGCATGCCCGAAGCAATTCAATCTTGGATTGATCAAGAAGACCCTCTCAGTATTTCGACAATTCACCAAACTCTTTTAGATACTTATCGCCAGGACTTTAATAAATACGCAAAAGAGCATCAGATCAAATATTTGGAGTTATTGTTTAATACTATTCCATCACAGGTCGGCAACAAGTTTAAATTTAGTGCAATTCCTGGTGAGTATCGTAAGCGCGAATTATCACCAGCCCTTGATCTTTTAGTAACGGCTGGTATCGTTCACCGAGTCTATCATTCTTCGGGACAAGGTGTTCCCCTTGGCGCCACAACAAACCCTGATGATTTTAAATCGATCTTTCTTGATATTGCTCTAGGACAAGCGTTACTAGGCAACGATTATGCTCAGTGGTTCATAAATCCTCATAAAGAATTCATCAACAAAGGTCCGCTCGTAGAAGCTTTTGTTGGGCAGGAGATACTTGCTTATGAGAACCCAATAATGAAAAAAAATCTTTATTATTGGCATCGAGAATCACGATCAAGTCAGGCAGAAGTTGATTACCTCATTCAAAAAAACACAGAGGTTGTTCCTGTTGAAGTAAAAAGTGGCTCTGGCCGAACCTTGAAAAGCTTACAATTATTTTTAGAATCGCATCAAGCCTCGCCCTATGGCATCAAATTTTCAACGCAAAAATATTCGTTTTATGAAAAAATTTACTCATATCCATTGTATGCAATTGCACAAGCCGTTGCACATGAAGAAAGCCGCAAAGCATTAGAATTTTTATGTTGAATAAGAAGATTTAATTTTCTACCGAACTAACGTTTTTTTGCTTGCTGCTCGCTATTTGCAGTGATTGTGATTGCTGACCAATAATTTTTTTGCAGGCAGCAATTTTTCATTATAGCAGCCGTTGCGGACTAAGTGATCAAGGCGAGGGGTTATTTTCGATGATTTTCTTCTATGAATGCGATGGTTTTCGCAAGATGCTGCTTAAAAGCCGCATCGCTTGTATGAAAATCTTCGTCAACATCAAGCACGAGCACCGGGACATTGTGTAAATGTAGGTCTAGCACTTCTTTGGTGATAAGAAATTTTTCATGACGAACATGTATGTTGCGTAGGTAGTCTAGGCTTACGAGCTCTTCGCCGCTGCGAGCGCGCTTCTGCATGCGTGTGTGGCAAATTTCTGGCGTTGTGCGTAGATAAATAAACCCACGTGGCGGTTTGCATTGTTGATGAAGAATAAACTCTGCCCATTGTGCGTAGACCGCCCATTCAATCTCGTTAAAATAACCTTCTTGTAGGCCGTTTTGGGCAAAGCAGTAATGACCAGAGTAGATTGAGCGTTCTAGGACTGCAGGAGAGCCAGGGTTTTTTTGATACTTAACATGATCAAGAGAGCGCGCAATCATGGCAAAAGTTTCTATTGTAAAGGCCCAGCGCTCAGGTTTTTTGTAAAATTCTTCAAGTAGCGATTGTCCATAGCGCTCTGATGCCCAGTTGTGGAGTGGTTCTTGAACAATGCTAAAATCGGAGCACGCAGCTCTGAGTAAGCTTAGGAACGTAGATTTGCCTGCGCCAATGTTGCCTTCAACAATAAACATAATAGTGTGCCCTGGTAAGCTGGTAAGACATGTTTTGCCTAATAGAGCCGTTTAGTATAGACTCTTGTCCTTCTCATGTGAACACAGTATGCATTTATTTCTCAAAATTCTTTGGTACCAGTATGAAAAAAACAGAAAAAAAAGTAGATCGTCCCGGTGAGATGCTTTATGGCGCGCATGCAATCATTGAAATGCTTAAAGCTAAGCGTCGCAAGCTAGTCTCTCTTTACACAACCAAGCCATATCCTCGGGCATGGATACGTTTACAGCCTCATATCCCAAAATCTGTCCCTAATATTCAGTATGTTACCAAAGATGTGCTAGATCGCATGAGCAACAACGCTGAACATATGGGCGTTATCGCGTGGGTTTCCCCATTCAAATTTGCCAGCAAAATGTTTACTCCAGAGAAGTATCCATTCATTCTTTTGCTGGATTCGATTCAAGACGTTCGCAACCTTGGTGCTATTTTGCGTTCAGCTTACTGTACCGGCGTGACCGGTGTTGTGCTATGCAAAAGCTTGTCTGCACCTTTGACTGCGGCAGCAATTAAAGCATCAGCAGGGTTGTCTGAGCATTTGGACATCTATGTTGCGGCTTCTATGAGCCAAGCTGTACTAGAAGCTAAAAAAGCTGGTTATAATTTATACATGGCTGTGCTTAACGGCGCGAATGCTTCAACGATTTCATATCAAAAACCTGCTTGTCTGGTGATTGGTAATGAAGCAACTGGTATTCAGCCAAGCATGCGCAAAGAAGGTACATTGATAACTTTGCCTCAACGCACGCCTGATATTTCTTATAACGCTTCGGTTGCAGCTGGTATTCTTCTGTATGTTATTTCCCAAAAAATCGCTGAGTAGTCCTTCGATGAATTTTCACTTGCTCCAATTCAATTTTTGCCTTGCAAGAATCATACACCATGGGCGGAGTTGAATCTTATTTTGTGAAAATTCGCAGGGTGATTGGTTTTGGAAGGGTATTCCTTTTCAGATGTTTTCTCGGCCGCACGCGTAAATTCGATATCTTATGCCGCAGTATTGCCTTTTTATAACGATTGTCCCTACACTCAACGCATTGAAAGGCGGTATGAGTTGGTGATGAGCGATGATGAAGAGAAATGTACAATCATTTTGGCTGTTTTTTAGGCGGCATCCTCGTCATGCATTTAGGTTTGTATCTTTATCGATACTGCTTTTTATGCTTGGTTACACAGGGGTGCGTGGTGCCCGATGGGCTGGCAAAGCGTTTTTTGCCTGTCCTATCGTTGATGTTACCTGCACCAATTGTTATTCGCCGATCGTGAAAAAAGAACTTGTCGCCTTTGTTCGATCCAATCTGTCTGATGTTAATTTATTGTCTTTTCATGCCACAAATTTTTATAGTAGCCTCAAGGCCCGATTTAATTACGTTACAAAAGTAACGATTATAAGGCGGGTGCCGATGGGATTGTCCGTAAAAATTAATGGTGTGAAACCGACTATGTTCATAAATGAAAACCTTGTTCTAGCTCAAGATCGCAGCGTTTACCCGCGCAACTATTTTACTAGTTATGTAGGCCTGGATGATTTACCGCGTGTGACCATGCCAGCAATTCATGTGGGTATGCAAGTGACGCCTTGGGTGTATGAAGGGCTACAAAAGCTTGCTCCTCGCTTAAGTAAAAATTACGATTTTGCCTACATCAATCCATCGACGATTCGGTTAGTTCCTCGCATGCCTCAACGGTATGCGGTGGTTGTGGCTAATGAGTCGGTATTGGCGGATATTCATCAACTCGATGGGTTAGATGACATCGTGCAGGATGCAGTGCAACGCGGCTTGTGTTCACTGGCTATGCTAGAAACTAAGCGTCGTTCAGTAGAGTTAGATCTACGCTTTGAGCGACGTATTATTGTGAAATTTATTGATCATGCAAAAAGGCGGGGGAAGGTATCATGAGTAAGCGATCGCTTGGTGGCTATATTGCCGTGATCGACATAGGCACCACTAAAATATGTGTTCTTATTGGCGTGGTAAACAATCAGGGAAAAGTTGAAATTGTTGGTATTGGCAAGCATGCCTCAAATGGGCTACGTAAAGGGGTAGTGGTAAATATTAACCTTACCGTTGAATCAATCAAAGCGGCGCTAGCACAAGCTCAAGAGGGTGCGGGCTTTATGGTTGAATCAGTGGTTGTTGGTATTTCAGGTGGCCATATCAAATCATATAATTCAACTGGTGTGGTTGCCGTTAAGGGAAAAGATGTAACGCAGTATGATATTGATCGTGTTATTGAAGCTGCAAAAGCCATCCCAATACCTCAAGATCAAGAAATCTTACATGTGTTGCCGCAGTATTTTCGTATTGACGGCCAAGAGTATGTGCTTGACTCGCTGGGCATGTATGGCGTGCGATTAGAATCGCAGGTACATATTATTACTGGCGCTGTAGCCTCGGCGCAAAATATCATCAAATCATGCGAGCTTGCTGGCGTTAAGGTTGAAGATATTGTGCTTGAGCAAATTGCTTCGGCAGATGCCGTTCTTACTGCTTCGGAGCGAGAGCTTGGTTCGGGTATTATTGATATTGGTGGCGGCACCTCTGATTTTGCTGTGTATAAAGATGGCCGCATTCGCCACTCAAAAGTTTTGCCGATTGCCGGCAATCATTTCACCAATGATCTTGCTGTTGGTCTGGGGATATCCAAGGCGCAAGCAGAAGAGGTCAAGCGCATGTATGGCTCAGTGCTTAAAACGTCGCGTCGCTATCTTAACGGTGAAAGCGTGGCGTTACCGCAGGAATTTGAAAGTAACCCTAAAGTTATTCCCCTATCGTTGATAGATGAAGTTTTGCATTTCCGAGCTCAAGAAGTATTTGATTTTTTTACCGATGAAATTCAAGGGTACCGCTTAAGAAGCCTCATGCCGTCTGGCATAGTACTTACGGGAGGCGGAAGCTTGCTGCAAGGTGTGCGCGAATTGGCAGAAGAGCGTCTCGACATGCCGGTGCGTCTCGGTAGCCCAATTAGTACTCAAGAAATGCAGATCACTGGTTTGCCTGATGTGCTGAAAAGTCCAATTTATTCCACTGCTTATGGATTAATGTTGTATGCGTCTGGTGGTCGTAGTAAGGTCGAGGGTGATACGGCAAATGCAACGGTGTTTGCAAGTGTCTTTAGAAGAATGAAGTCCTGGATTTACGATTTCCTATGATTTCGCAGGCAACATGAGAAAGGAGAGAGAATGCTTGATTTGTACCAAGAAGACCCGAAGCGTAATCGTTTTGGAGCGTGCATTAAAGTTTTTGGGATTGGTGGGGCTGGAGGAAATGCTGTTAACAGTATGATTAATGACTCTGATATTGAGGCCGTTGATTTTATTATAGGCAATACCGATGCCCAGGCGCTTGAACAGTCGCCAGCAATTAATAAAATTCAGCTTGGTGCAAAAATAACCAAAGGGCTTGGCGCTGGAGCAAACCCTGATATTGGTCGTCGCGCAGCAGAAGAAGATCTTGATGAAATCATGCGCCATGTTGCAGATGCTGATATACTTTTCTTGACCGCAGGCCTTGGCGGCGGTACAGGATCTGGAGCGTTGCCTGTTATTGCGCTTGCAGCTAAAGAGTCGGGAATTTTGACGGTAGCGGTTGTTACTAAGCCGTTTGCGTTTGAAGGTAAGCGTCGTATGAAGCACGCTGAAGATGCAATCAAGCATCTTGAAGGTGTGGTTGATACGCTGATTGTAGTGCCGAATCAACGCCTGCTTGAAATCGTTGATGCAAAAATTTCGATGCTCGATGCATTTGCGCTGTCGAACAATATTTTGAAACAGGCTATTAAAGGTATCTCAGATATCATTACTAAGGCTGGTCATATCAATGTTGACTTTGCAGATGTTAGAACAATCATGAAGGGCATGGGCATGGCTCTTATGGGTACTGGCAGAGCCTCAGGTCCTACGCGCGCTAAAGACGCTGCGCTTAAAGCGATTAGCTCGCCTCTTCTTGAAAACGTTAATATCAAGGGAGCTCGAGGTGTTCTTATTAACATTACCGGCAACACAGATCTTGGGTTGTATGAAATCAATGAAGCCGCTTCGCTTGTCTACGAAATGGTGAGTCCGGATGCCGATATTATTTTGGGTTCGGTTATCGATTCATCGCTTGGTGATGATGTAATGGTGATTGTGATTGCTACTGGTGTCGGTTCAGAAAAAGCTCCTACAGTAAGTGCTGCAAGCATGGTTTCAGCTGTTTCTGTGCGTGAACACATGGTCGCGTCAACGGTGGTGAGAGAAGTAGCGTTGGTTAAGCACGTTGAGCAAGCGATGCAGCAAGTAGCGCCAGCTGAAGAAGTTGCTGCAAAAAGAGACATGATTACATCAACGGATCATAGCGATTACGACATGAATGATCTTGATACGCCAACCTTCATGCGTAAAAAACAAAGCAATCATCCTCAAGATCAACATCGCAGTGAAGAGCGTTCATACGAATCACGCAATGAAACCGGCGCTTAATATTAGATTTCATTGAATCATGCCAATCCTATGAATTAGAATGGATTCCGAATCGGCGTCCGGGATTACAGGATTGTGTGATCAGTGACTTCTTATTGGTAAGAGTTAGCTGTTTTTAAAATGTATTATTAATTTGTATAATTGGTATAAGGTGCTAAAAGCACCCATCCATGCATCAACGAATATATCAACCTGGTCAAAATTTCGCTCGCTTTTAAGAGTACTTCAACAACAAAGCCCCGGAGTTTTAAGCTCCGGGGCTTTGTTAATTAATTAACGCGTACTAAATAAACTAGCGTTTACGTTCGTGCGCTTTCAAACCGCGCTTGCGTAGGCGAACTGAGAGAGGAGTAACTTCAATGAGCTCATCTTGGTTAATCCAGTCCATAGCACCTTCAAGCGTCATAATGCGAGGAGGTTCTAGCTTGATGTTGTCATCAGAGCCAGATGCACGCATGTTTGTTAGTTTCTTGTTCTTGGTTGGGTTGACTTCCAAGTCATTATCTCGGCTGTATTCGCCAATGATCATACCTTCGTAGGTTTCTTCACCAGGAGCTACCAACAAGACACCGCGTTCTTGTAGATTGTCTAGTGAGTATCCACGGATGGTGCCGGTTTCCATTGAAACCATTGCGCCTTTGGTACGCCCAGCAATATCGCCAGAGTATGGTTCATAACCAGCAAAGCGGTGACTCATTAAGCCTGTACCACGAGTGTCGGTTACGAATTGACTACGAAAACCAATCAAGCCGCGAGCAGGGATCTTGAATTCAAGCTTAATCTTGTTGGTACCGTGTTGGGTCATGTTTTGCAACAAGCCTTTACGTTTACCAAGATTTTCCATGATTACACCTTGATGGGAGTCTTCGATATCAACCGTTAATAACTCAAACGGTTCGCATCGTTCTTTTTCGATAGTCTTATAGATTACTTCAGGCGCTGAAAGCTGTAGTTCAAATCCTTCACGACGCATGGTTTCAACCAAGATACCAAGATGCAACTGACCACGGCCAGAAACTTTGAAAGTATCAGCTTCTTCAGTTTCTTCAACGCGGAGTGCCAAGTTGGTTTTGGTTTCTTTAAGCAAGCGATCGCGGATTTGGCGGGAGGTCAATAACTTGCCTTCCTTACCAGCAAACGGTGAATTATTAACCGAGAAGTACATTGAAAGTGTTGGTTCATCAACGTCAATGTAATCTACTGGTAGTGGATGGTCGATATCGCACAATGTGCTACCAATAGTAACTTCATCAGTAAAGCCGGTAACTGCAACGATGTCGCCAAATTCTGCGCTAGGTACTTCAACGCGCTTCAAGCCTTCATATTGATAGATCTTGGTAAGACGAAGAGGCCCGCTAACAGTATCTTTGCGACAAACAATGATTTGGTTTGTAAGCTGCATTGCACCACTGAAAATACGACCAATCGCAATGCGACCCATGTATTCAGACCAATCCAAGTTTGTAACAAGGAAGCGAAGATGGTTATCATCTTGCTTAGGTGCTGGTACATGCTTCATGATTGCATCAAACAATGGTTGCATTGTGCCTTCCATTTTGTCTGGTGTTTCGTTCATAAAGCCCATACGTGAAGAGCCATACAGTATAGGGAAGTCGAGTTGCTCTGCTTCAGTTGCTAGATCAAGAAATAGATCGTGAACCATTTTTTCTGTGCGTTCAACGTCAGCGTCTTTACGATCGATTTTATTGATCACAACGATAGGCTTAAGATTCAATTGAAGTGCTTTTTGCAGCACGAAACGTGTGCCAGGCAATGGGCCTTCAGCTGCGTCTACAAGAAGCAAGAAACCCTCAACCATTTGCAGGGTTCGCTCAACTTCACCACCAAAGTCCATGTGACCTGGTGTATCTACGATGTTAATTTTGTTTGAAGTACCCGCGAGGCGGATAGAAGTATTTTTTGCAAGGATGGTAATCCCGCGTTCACGTTCGATATCGCCCGAGTCCATAACGCGCTCAGTTTCTGATGCATTATAGGTACCGGATTGTTTAAGCATTTTATCGACCAGGGTTGTTTTGCCATGGTCAACGTGTGCAATGATAGCAACGTTACGAATATCAAGGCGTTGGCTAAAACTCATTCTAAGTCCTTGCTCCAATGGAGCTATTTATTCGCTATTTACGAGCTCAAAAAAGGCTTTGTGTTGTTTTATGACACAAAACCTGTTTGCTGATTAGCTAGTTCAATAAAAGTAGATACAACGTCAAGGACGGTCTACATATGTATTGCGCAGAATGGCAACAATGCCATGGAGCGTGCAAGCTTGATTTGACGGGCGATTTCGCGCTGATAAAACAGGCTGTTGCCTGAAACGCGTGCTGGCAAAATTTTGTTACGTTCAGTCATGAACGAGCGCAAAAATGCAACATTTTTGTAGTCAATAAGTGCTTCTTGCTCAGGACGATCGGTAAAACGGCAATTTTTTTTGCCACCGAAGGACTGTTTTCTGCTTTTCTTTTTGACTAAACGTGAACTGATCCGAAGTTTCATTCTTTTTGACATGCTATTCCCTTTTACCTAAAAACTACGCGTCTATGTCATCATCGTCGGAGGACATACCACCAACTGAATCAAGTAAATTACCCATTTTGTTTTCCTTGAGCAATGAATCAAAGTTGTTCGTGCGAGCAACATCGACAGGCTCAGGTTTATGGTAAGTTTGCGGTGCATTTGGTTGAAGTTTTATAGTAACATGACGCCATACAATTTCACTGCATTTGATCTTGAGTAAAGTCTCGATCTCAGGCAGTGCTTTAGGCGCGGTTTCTTTTGGCAGCTCAAAGCGAACCAAAACGTATACGCCGTATGAGCTCTTGTTCACAGGGTAAGCAAGGCGATATTTGCCCCATTTGTCGAAACGAGAAATTTTGCCCTGAGCAGTTGTGCTGATCTGGTCAAAAGTTTTCTCAATCATGGACAGTTCGTCATCGGTCACATCGGTGCTTACGAGTAGCAATGTCTCGTAACGTACTAATGATGTCATAGGTAGTTCTCCCTAACGTTTTTAAACATTACTTCTTGGGGAGATAGTAGCTTTCTAGTAGCCACTAACGGAACCAAGAAAGCGGCACTTTTTCAAGTACCGCTTCATACACTTGGCCTGTATTCTATCAAGTTATTAAAAAATAACAAGATTTGAGAAAACTGCAGAAGAAGGCAGTTTTACATTTTTTGGTAGCGGTTAATAACCTTACCAATGATTCTAAACGCATCTTTATTGCGAAGCAGCGCGATAGGCGCCTTTTTGTGGTTAACTGATTCAAGAACCACAAATTCGTCCATAAAGTTAACTTGCATAATTTCACGTATTGGTGTTTCGTTGCCGTATTCTACAGCAACAACATCACCTGAGTTGGTCCAAACCGCAGGAGAGATAATTAAATAATCCCCTTTGATAAATTTTGGAGCCATGCTGTTATCTTCGACCTTCAAACAGAACATGCCTTCGTCTTCGCTGCCAATAACTGGTACGAATTCATCTTTAAAGCCGCCTGCTTGTTGCATAACTTGATTATTGAGTGCTGATGGTTGGGTTGGAATTTGGCCAACAACAGGTACAATTTTAAGCTGTACGCTGACTTGTTGATTAGTATCCAATACAAAGCCTTCAGGAAGCTGAAGCTCTTGGCTAATTTGATCAGTTCTGCCACGATTGTGATCAAATAAATCAACTGGCTCAATTTCAAATGCTTCTGAAATTTTCTTCAAAGCATCTTCGTTCCATCGACGTGTGCCATTCTTAATGTGTGTCAAATAACTTTCTGACATACCCGTTTTTTCGGCAAGAACTTTAGTTGTCCAGCGACGCTCACGTAGCAATTCTTTGACTTTAAGTCTTGTTGAAACCATTTTAAAACCCCTCCCAAATATTTGGGTTACATCCCATAAAGATTATTCTCGAAACATCCAAGCTGAATAAATATTTCAGCTTTTAATTATTTTAAATATACCTGAGGGGAGGAAGCAGTCAACCGGGTTGGGTCTAATTGATTCAAAATGCAACATTTAAGCCATTTTGTGACATTTTACTTGTTTGAAGTATGAATTAAATTGATTATTGTTCATAAGCGAAATGATTGATGGTCGCCCTGAAACTATTTTAAAAGGAGCTACTTATAAAGCGCAGACTAAGGCTTATGAGAAGCCATAAAGTTTCTGTCGCAAACACTCCTGAACAGAAGGGTAATAAAGAATCCCTTTTGCTGCCGATCAATTTAGAGAGTAGGCCGCCAAAAACAAAGCCTAGTGTGATTTGGCTCGGCATAACCATACCGCCAAAGGCCATGGTTGGGCTAATACCGCATTTTTTGAGTATCCAGCCAAACAGAAATCCGGCAGTAATAATGTAGTGATCGAAGTGTAATGATTGCATAAGCAGCGCTTTGGATCTGCCTCGATGAGCGAAAAGCTCAGTTGAGCCGAGTGTCAGATTTGAAAATAGAAGATAACATATAACAGCAACGGTTATGCTGCTTATGAATAGGCCAAGCCATTGTAGCCCATCGACTCTATTGCGATTAACCGAACCAAGCTCGGCGGTCTTATAATCGAACAACAAGTCGGATGATACGCCGGCAGCAACGTTAAAAAAAATAGTTAAAGCGGTCATTTGAAGCGCATTAATTTTAAAAAGTACCACTACAGGAATAAGAATAAAGGCTGAAAAACGACCAATTTGCAAAAGACCAATTTTGCCACAGAGACGATTAATTTCGTACAGAGCAACGCACATAGCCGCCAAAATGGTTAATTGAGCTGGAATGCTGAAATCTAATGTAGTAAAAAAGATAAGGAAGCAGGCTAGGCCTATAAAAGGTTCGAAGCTATTGAGCCTTTTATAGAAGGTATTGATCTGTCCGCTCTCTATACAAAGACTTTTGATAGGGTGCCATAATGTCTCTGTTATCCCAGCAAAGCGCGGGAAATGGAGATTTTTAAAGTAATTTCTAAAATAGTGAATTGCTTGTCGAGGGTTATGCAGTAAAGATAAGAGAAGGTCGGAAACTATCATGCCTGCGCAAAACGCGGTAATAAAGCTTTCCTCTTTGAGGGGGGCGAATAATGAAAATGGTAAAAAAATGCTGTGGTAGTTAATAGGGTAGAGCACTGCGTAGCGAGCAATAAGTCCTATAAGGAGAGGAATAGTGTTGGCTAGACCAATGGTGAAGCCAACAGCCCAAAGCGTTGGCCAAAACGAAAAAATAAGCGGGCCCGTGACTGAGGTACTAAGAAAGATCCAGTCTTTTGCAAAAAGTCCTTTAAGTGAATAAAACCCATCGCGCAGCAGACAAAAGATTAATGTGCCCGAGATTCCACTAAAAAGGCTTTTTGCGTCACTTGAATGCGATTGTGCCGTTGCAATTTGATAAGTCATGCTACTAATAGGAAAGGGGAGATCTTCTTTTTTGAGCATAGTTTTAGAGAGAAATTTGCCTAAAAAAATACCAAAGCTTCCAGCCAAAAGGATTGTAGCCCCAACTCGAGTGATAAAGTAACTAGGCGTGCTCATAAGCTGTTGGAAGGCGTCTGGGGCTAAAAAATAGAGCATTGGTAATGAAAAGCCAATGCCAACGGCTATGATCCCACCGCCGCTGGCAAGAGCAGAAATTAGGATAAGTTGTTGGGGTGTGTTGGCATCTCGCTTGCCGAGCAGTGTAAAAAGTACACTGCTGATCAGTACGAGTGTTGGGGCAATCCAGGGCCCAATCATAGTAGCTATAGAAATATAGAGCAAAATAGCGCTAGCCAAGATGCTTAGCGCTGTACCAACGAGTAGTGTGAATCCTAGTCCGCCTCTCATGCAAGTCCTAAATAATCGTATTTTACAGCTCCGGTCATGGTAAGTGATTTTCGTGTAACGAAAATTGTATCGAGCCATCATTTTTTACTAAAAAAGCGTGAAAATCGCCTCCAATGTACCTGTGAGCTGTAAACAGTCAATAGCTGGTTCTCTAATTGCAATGGAAAAATTAGTATTTTTCTGTATAATTTCTTCTTGCAATGTCTGCAGCTAATTAATTACAATTAGAATTAATTGATAGTCGTGAAGCTAAAAAATATGCAAAAGTAGCGATTTTGCTTAAAAACTTTAGTTTGTTGCTGAAAATGGTGTAAAAAAGTGAAAGAACAAGCATGGTTTGCTCTGCAAATTTGCGAAAAATCATCATGCTCGCGTTTATACTTGGATTTGGGTCCGTGCTAATAATTAGAACGGTACAACGATACCATTATGGTGATGAGTCTTTTTTAAGCATTGAAAATGAAATTAATCCAGCAGAGCTTGCATTGCAAGATTATACCCATGAAGCAGAGCTTATTGGTGCTGAAGATGGTACGCCGTACAATTTTACCAACATGCTCAAGCTTATTGATTTGGCACAATACACCAAAGGTCAGATGCAGGGATGTTTTGGTTTTGTGGCTCGTCGTAAAAAAATTACTCATCAGGAAGCGAGTACCCTACTTAATGAGCTTTTACGCGAACGCACCTTGCTGCGTGAGTATATTTGGCATCTAAAAGGACATTTGCGGATGAATATTCCACATCGCCGTTATCGCTCCCTTATGTATTACCTAGAGGTGCTGGATGAGATGGTGACTGAGATACGTGCGTTGCAACCAGCAAAAAATAGCTGAGGTTTTGAATTTACTCCTTTTTTTCTATATAAAACGTATTTTTCTTTTGACCCCTAAGACAGTTGAGTGCACGTTAAATTTTTTGTATTATGGCACTGCACCTTCTTTTAAGCAGAATTATTCTCCTTTTTTCATAAATTTATTGAGCCGTTACATGAAGAAATTTATACAAAAAATTATTTGTATGCTTGTGCTTGCCAGCACAACATCCTTATTTTGTACTCAAGAATTTATAAAAAAAACTCACGAAATAAATCAACACAGCCTTACAAAACCCCTCAAAAAAATTATCATTTTTACCAGTAAAGGGGGGTTCTGGCATATGGCAGCCTGCGATGCTTTAATCCATATTCTGTCGCCGCACCATGATGTTTCAATCGTTAATCCGATTGAAAATATCTTACATCCATACGATTTTGTAAAAACGATTAGTGGTGGCTTAATTGATGGAGAACAGTTTTATGACTGGCTTCTTCAGAATAATTGGATAAGTGTTTCAAACATATTGTATAAATATGTTGTTCCAAATATTTTACAAATTGCCACAGAATCAAAGGTGGCTCTTATTTTTGATTATCTATCTAAAGAAAAGCCAGATCTTGTCATTTCTGTCATCCCTTGGCTCAATCTATTCATTAGCAACGCCGCGCATCGATTGAGCGTGCCATTTCTGCTCATTACCCCAGATAGTGATTTGACTACATGGTGGGTTCTTGGTCTTGATAAAATGACTCATGATAATTTTATGGTGGCAATTGGCGTAGAAACAAAAAAAACACGACCAGTGTTGAACGCATGTGGTATTTCCAATGAGCGAATTCGCCACGTAGGATTACTAATCAGGCCGGATTTCTTAGAAAAAAAAGACAAAGAAAAAATTCGGGCAACATGGGATATTCCTGCTGATAAGTTTGTCATCATGGTTATGATGGGTGGTGCAGGGTCATTTGCCTCTTATAAATATGCACAAAAAATAGCATCTATGAATCTCAATATTCATCTTTTGATCTGTATCGGAAAAAATGAAAAATTAATAGAAAAAATCTCTCAAATCCCCTTGCAGAAAGAGGTTACTTTGAGCTGTATTCCATTTACTAATAAAATTTCTGATTTGATGGCGGTATCTGATCTTTTAATTACTAAGCCTGGTCCAGGCAGTGTCAATGAGGCGCTGTACAGTGAGTTGCCCATGCTTATTGATAAAACAGGACCGTGTTTGTTTTGGGAAGATGGAAACGTTGACCTTGTCAAAGAAAACCAATGGGGAGATGTGGTAACTTCTTTTGATCAGCTAGAAGAGATGATTAAAAAATATATGGAAAAAAATTACTACGAGCGCGTCAAGCAAGCACTACGTAGTCACGATCGTAAGGATTTTTCAAAAAACATTATGCAGATGATTGCGCAGCTATGTCCACCTTAGGATTGATTATTTGGCTTCATTTGGAAAATTAGTATAAGAGGTAGAAAAAGGGCCACACCGTGGCCCTTTTGACTTGATACCTTAGATAGGTAATAAGACGTATTCCAACACTTCGGTTGCATCTTCTACTAAAAGAATATTGAGATTCTTGTAGAGGCTCTTGTCGATGCTGAGAAGATCAATCTCGTTGCGTTTGGGAACGATGATGGTACTCAAGTTGTTTTGACACGCAGCGAGAATTTTTTCTTTTAACCCTCCGATAGGTAAGACAGAGCCTTGCAAGCTTAATTCGCCTGTCATTGCGAAATTGCCATTAATAGCCCGTCCTGTCAGTGCCGAAAGAAGTGAAGATAGAAGCGTAATCCCCGCAGATGGACCATCCTTAGGAACTGCGCCTGCTGGTAGATGGATGTGCAGATCATGCTCACTAAATTTTGTTTGAGCGATTTTAAAATCACTTGCATGTAATTTTGCATAACTCAGTGCGGCCTGTGCTGACTCTTTCATTACATCGCCCAGCTGGCCGGTCAAAATTAACTTGCCAGTGCCTGGCACAATAATGGCTTCTACTTGTAACACTTCACCACCGTATGGTGTCCATGCCAAGCCATTAGTGACGCCGATTTTGTGTTTTTTACTCAATACTTCAAATGGAATTTTTCGTGGCCCTAAAAACTCTGCCAGATTTTGTTTAGTAACAGCGATTTTCGACTGATTTTCAACAAAATGGCGTGCATATTTTGAACACAGTTTTTGAATTTGTCGGCTTAGGTCTCGTACACCAGATTCGCGTGTGTATCCGCTGATAATCTCTTGAACAATGTCATTGCCGATGACAATTTCTTTGCCCGCTAGGCCGCATTTTTCAATTGATTCAGTTACTAAATGTTTCTTTGCTATTTCTACTTTTTCTTCCTGCGTATAACCAGACAGATGGATGATTTCCATGCGGTCGCGTAACGGGCCAGGAATAGTACTTAAATCATTTGCTGTTGCAATAAACATACATTTTGAAAGATCAAAATGTACGCCAAGGTAATTGTCATAAAAAGTGTTATTTTGTTCCGGATCTAACACTTCAAGTAAGGCGGCTGATGGGTCGCCTCTGTTTGACATGCCTAATTTGTCGATTTCATCAATGATGATAATTGGGTTCATGCTGCCGGCTTTACGTACTGCTTGAATAAACCGGCCTGGCAAAGCGCCAACATAGGTGCGTCGGTGTCCTCGAATTTCTGATTCATCATACACGCCACCCAGGGAGATTCTGAAGTAATTACGTCCCAAGCTTTCAGCAATTGATTTGCCAAGAGATGTTTTACCAACCCCTGCAGGGCCAGCGAAGCAAATTATAGGCACGCTGGAATCTTCTTTGAGTGTTTTAACCGAAAGAAAATCAAGAATACGATCTTTAATTTCATGAAGCCCAAAGTGATGAGCATCAAGAACTTTTTTTGCATGTGATAGGTCTGTATTATCTTTAGTATGTACGCCCCATGGCATTCCTAGTAACCATTCTAGATGGTTGCGTAGGACTGTGGCTTCCATAGAATCAGGTGCTGTTTTTTCGAGGCGCTTGATTTGTTTCAGTGCCTCCGTGCGAGCTTCTGTTGGCATTGGTAGATCATTAGCCTTACGGCGCAGATCATCAATTTCAGATTCGCCTTCTTCACCCAATTCTTTTTGAATTGCTTTCATCTGCTCGCGTAGATAGTATTCACGCTGCGATCGATTAATAGAATCACGTGTTTCTACGCGAATACGTTCTTGGACGTTAGTTACCTCAACTTCATGCTGCAAGTATTCATAGATACCGTCAAGTAGTTGAGCTGCGGTTTCTTTTTCTAGTAGTTTTTGGGCTTCGCTTACCGATAAATTCAGATGAGAAAGAATAAAGTCGGCAATACGTTCCGGATCTTGAATTTGCGCCAGAATCACTTGAAAATCTGGTCCAAAAATTCTACCGGTAGCAGCTATTCTTTCAACCAGTTGTAAAATATTTTTAATTTGACGTTCTGACTGACGATCATTTTCAGGTACTTCAACTACAGGCACTACCCTAATATTGGCATGAAGTGAATGCTCATCAGAAAGAATATCTGTTACATGCGCCTTAACAAGTCCTTGAATAAGAACCTTAATACCCCCCTCAGGCAAATTCATGACGCGCATAATATTGGCAACTGTGCCAATTTTATAAAGATCATTAATGCTGATTGGTCCGTGCATATCAGCATCATTTTGTTGGTGCGCTGCTAAGAGCAGCACCTTCTTGTTTTCGTCTCCAGACTGTGTAATACCCTTAATGATTTTTTCATCAAGGATAAGTAATGGGACAACCATGTGCGGAAAAACCACCACGTCAATCGTTGGTATAACCGGGAGCGTAAGTGGTATCTCGAGCTCTGCAGCATGATTTCGTTTTTTGTTGTCCATAAGGTCCCCCCTCCCCAAAACAGTTGAAAACGCGATCCAATAGCCAGAACATTTTTATGCATTGTATGCATAATTTTCCATCAGCTATCACGTTTTATTTGATATCATCCTAGTGAAAAAAAAGAGGCTCAGGCAATAGTCCGGTCCTTTACCTGCGATTACTGTGTTTTTTACGGATCTTTTGCTTGGGTTGTTGGATAGGATTAATAATGAGTCGTGTGATTAAAAGTTGTATACAGAAAGGCGAGACATTTGCTTGCCAGCGAAAGGGTCCTATGGAAGGCGCACAATCTCTTATTGCAAAAAATATTACAAAGAAATTTCATCAGGGAAGTAAAGATTTTGAAGTTTTACGTGGAATCACCCAAGAATTTAAGCAAGGTCACTCGTATGCCATTGTTGGCGTTTCGGGAAGTGGTAAATCAACCTTCATGCATATCATAGGAGGGCTGGATAAACCATCTTCAGGAGATGTTGCTCTGTTTGGGCATTCTTTGTATAAAAACCCTCAACGAAGTGATGTGCTGAATCGTTACATTGGTTTTGTGTTTCAATTCCATTATCTGGTCAAAGAACTTTCTATTTTAGAAAATGTTATCCTACCAGGGCTGATTGCTGGTATGCCGCGGCATGAAGCAGTGAGTAGGGCGATGGAGCTGCTTGATTTCTTGGGAATGATTGCCAAGGCTCCTTCTTACCCAACAGAACTTTCTGGTGGTGAGCAGCAGCGGGTTTCAATTGTTCGGGCAATGTTTAACAAGCCTGCTTTCCTAATCGCCGATGAGCCAACAGGAAATCTTGATGAGGGTAACGCAGGTCAAGCGGTAAATCTCTTACTTGAAGGATGTAGGGCTTGGAATATGGCACTTATCGTATGTTCACATGATCGGTATGTGTATGAACAGATGGAGACTGTTTTGCGCATGCAACAAGGTGTACTTGCCCAGGAAAAATAATATACTTAATGCCGCGCCAATATTACAAAACCTCAGTGGGGAACAATGAACCAACAACTACACAAAAAAGCGATTATTACAAAGACCTTACAGGTCGGAGCGGCAACGCTTTTAAGCCGCGTTATTGCTATTTTTCGTGAGGTTTTGATGGTCCAGTTTTTGGGGATTGGGGCGATGTCGGATGCTTTTATTGCAGCTTTTCGGTTTCCAAATATTTTTCGTCACGTATTTGCCGAAGGTGCCTTGAGTGCTTCATTTATTCCTGTTTATGTCAAAGCGCTCAAGCAGCATGAACGCAAAGATGCTGATGGCCTTATGACGGCTACGATGCTGTTTGTTGAAGGCTGTATCATAATTTTTTATGCATTTATTTTACTATTCCCGCGAGCCGTAGTCCTGTTTATTGCGCCAGGGTTTTCTGCCGAGCAGGTAGAACATACCGCCCTCTTTCTAAAAATCTTATTTCCATTCCTCGCTTTCGTTTCAGCAAGCGCTTTGCTTGGGGGGGCGCTTAATGCCGTAAATCAATTTTTTATCCCCGCGATTGGGCCTGCGGTTTGGAATATTTTGTATGTAGCCAGCATTGGCTGCTGTATGTATTTTGACCTTGCTACATCATTTTTGTGTATTGGGGTATTGGTTGCTGGTGTCGTGCAGTTTTCAATCTCCCTTTTTACTTATTTTGGTTACGAGATGGCTTTTCGATCGATTACGCCTGTGGCCAAAAAATTGTTTCAGCTTGTTTTATCAAAGTTTTTCCCCTGTCTTTTTGGGGTTAGTATTATCGAAATTAATTTATTAGTGAGCGGCCAAATTGCCTCATTTTTACCAAGAGGCTCGGTATCGCTTTTGTACTACGGTAGCCGCTTCATGAATTTGCCACTGGGAGTTTTTGGTGTAGCGCTTTCTAATATTTTATTGCCGCATTTTTCCCGTATAGCGCTATTTGCGCCAAGCCGTTTTAATTTTTACCTGCTTAAAGTCGCCAAATTTGTAACCTGGGTAATGGTGCCTGTGGCAGTCTTATTTATGATTGCTTCGGAACAACTATTTGCCATGATTTTTATGGTTTCAAAAAAAGCGACCCTTGACCAAGTAATGCAGGCAAAATGGATTTTGATTATTTATTGTATGGGCTTGGTTTTTTTTGCCTTTAACAAAATTTTGCTCAGCTTCTTTTATTCTCTCAAAGATACCTCTTCCGCAACTATTGCGTCTGCGGTAGCTGCGGCGATCAATTTGAGTGTCGACTTAGTGAGTTTGTATTTTAACAATATTTACGGCATTGCTGCAGCTACAGTCGCGAGTGGCGTGGGGATGACCATAGTCTCGCTCTATTTTCTACATACTCGACATAACATCTCTTTCTTTGCCGCTCGGTACCTAAAGTTTTTGATAAAATTTTTTACACAGTTTGCTCTGATAGCAGGGATATTTAGTATTTTATTTTATGGTAGCGAAGTATTACTAGGCAGCTTGTGGCAGGATAGTAAGCTGTGGAGTATACTTATTTTTTGGATCCGTTTTAGCGTTGCGTCTATCATCTGTGCCTATCTGCACTACACAACGCGCCATTTCTTTAAAATTAAATTACATTTTATCGATTAGATCAATTGACTGCTCATGGTTGCCGCCATGGATTGTTATTTATAGTTGACAGGGTGTATAATGTATTTTACCCTCCTTGTCCAATTTTATAAAAAACAATCATTAATTTTCAGGGGGCCTGGGTGAAGTATCTATTAAAAACTTTTTCTAGTATTGGATTGGCCATCCTCTTCGTGTCGGTTTGCAATCGGCAAGTGCGAGCGCTAGAAAGAGATTCATGGCGATAGAAACATAAGAAGCTATTCTTTTGCTTGAGGGAAAAGAATAGCTTCTAGCAGCTAGGGGTAAAATAAGGCTTGGGTTGTGTGCGGAAATTTTGTTTCTGTCTTGAACAAGAAGAATAATGAAGCATTGATAGTAGAAAATGAAGAATGCCTTACTTTGGAAAATCCAGCAGATCTTTTGGGCGATCTTTTTCTTTGCATGCCGGAAGCGGCTTGTGGTAAAAAAAATATTTTACCCTTCATTGTTTCACCTGCAGCTATTACCGCTGCGCACAGCTAAATTACATACTGCTTTTGGTTGAGCAGTCTAAAAAGTAGCTTATTGGCTTTTTACCACTTAAATATGCCTATTTTGTTTGAAAATGAATAAAGGCATTCTTAAGCTGTCGGCACTTAGTTGACAAATTGAAAATAAAGAAGTGTTGTAATTTTAATTAATTTGCTAATTATTATTTATTTATTGGGGGCCTTATGAAGAATTTAAAGAAAATTATTTTTAGTTTTGGTGTGCTTTTGAGCTTAGTCGCTGGTTTGCAATCGGCAAGTGCGGTGGGCGAGACTTTATCACCATATGAAGTGGGCAAGCTAGCACAAGCATCATGGAAAAGCGGATCTTCTGATCGGTTGGCCTTGCAGCAAGCTTTATGTGCTGTATTGAACAAGATTAAGATAGATGCCATTTATGGATATGGCCTTCGTCTAACTGGTGCTGAAATTAAAGCTAAAGCTTTAATTGCTTTAAGCGAGAAAAAACTTGCAGATCTTGAACGATTGCGTCTATTGATTTCTGAATTAATAGAAGGTGATGTTAGCGTTGAACTAGGTAAAAAACCGGAAACGCTTAAATCAAAGTAAATAACTTAAACACAAAAAGGGAGTCATGAAATTGGCTCCCTTTTTGATGGATATATTTGTTTGGGCAAAAGGCGACAGAGATACTGTTTTATGTTGGCAGGTAAGGTTTAACGTAAGTCAGCGAGAGAAGTCTGTTTGCGAGCTTGTTTAGATCGGCTACGCTTTTGTCCTTTTCTAAGTGCTGGTAAGACCGTTTGAGTGATTTTTTTGGGAGACATTATTTTCTTGCCATTCCCGCTACTCTTTTTAAGCTCAATAAGCTCATAAAAAAGGAGCTTAAAATAAAAAAGGAGAGTACATGAAGCGACTATTGAGCGCAGCCGTAGTGCTGCCATGGTTCGTGGGTGCATTGTTTTCAACAGAGCTTAGGCTCTGGCGAGCTGATTTGATGCAATCTTATGATGCTGCAATTATTGTCCTTGCCGATAAGGCATGTGACGATGGGCAGCGAAATTTTTTGAAGCGTCTTGGTAATAATACTGAGGCGCTTTCTTTTTTTGATCAGGTGCTCAAAACACGGGGTAAAGAAATAGGTGAGTTTTGGCTTCCAGGAGATCACAATTTATTACTTACTTGGACGTCGTTGCCATCTATTAATCAAAGCAAACCTCAATCACACGTACTTGAAGAGATGCGTAAAGGTGTGGGGAAAAAGCTGCGAGCGCTTGCGCAAGACAAAGTGAGCTCTGCAGTGATTATATTACCGGAAGGATTGGGTGCTGCTGCAGGTGGCTGGAAATTAGTGGTCAAGGAGCTAGCAGTTGCGACACAATTAGCATCATATTCATTTTTTTTGGGTGCGAAGCAACGATTAAAAGCATTGGATTTTGTTGATGTGGTTTTGCCTGTCGAGGCCTCCTGTGATAATGCTTTTGCCTGGGGGAACACGATAGGTCATTATACCAATCTTGCACGCCGCTGGGGTGATACGCCTGCGGGATCCCTTACGCCGCAGTTATGGGCGCAGCAAGCGGCTCGTGAGGCTGGCGCTGCTGGATGCAGCTGCACCATCCTTGATGCTGGTCAAATGCGAGCACTTGGTATGGGCGGAGTGCTTGGCGTTGGTTCTGGTGCGGCGAACAAGCCTGTTTTGATCGTGCTAGATTATTCGCCAGCTAATCCAATAGCAACTATCGCGCTTGCAGGAAAGGGCATTATTTTTGATAGTGGCGGTTTGCAAATCAAGTCTGGTGCAAGCATGCTCGGTATGAAATTTGATAAGTGCGGAGGCGCTGCTGCATTAGCTACCTGCCTTGCCGCTGCTAAGCTACAGGCACCCGTGCGCGTGGTTGCAATCGTGCCTGCTGTTTACAATAAAACAGGTGGTGATGCGATGCATCCACGAGATATTTTGCACATGATGAATGGTAAAACTGTCGAAGTTAACCACACTGATTGTGAAGGCAGGCTTATTTTGGGTGATGCGCTTTGTTATGCCGAAAAATTTTATAATCCTGATGTGATTATTGATATTGCTACTTTAACTGGTGCTTGTGTTGCTGCGCTTGGTACTGGTTATAGCGGGATGATGTCATGGCATGATCGCCTCAAGCGCGATCTAAAAAATGCTGGCAATGCTGTTGGTGATCGTGTGTGGGAGTTGCCATTTGATCATTCCTATGAGCCAGCAAATGCATCTGATGTTGCTGATATTTCTAATCAAAGCAGAGCTTCGTGGGGTGCTGGATCAATCATGGGCGGGCTGTTTTTATCAAATTTTGTAGAAAATAAATGCTGGGCACATCTTGATATTGCTGGTACGGCCAATGGTGTTCCTGGCAGTTGGCATAGTGCTTCTGGTGCAACGGGTGCTGGTGTAAGGCTTTTAGTTGAGTACATAACTAATTATCAAGTTGATAATAATGGTGTTGCTTAAGCTTGACGCTTAGGTCATTTTGCACCATGCTTTTGTGATGTTTTTTACTATAAGGAGAGTTTTATGAAAAACAAGAATGTTGCTGTTATGACCCTATTCGTTATGGGATTTGGCATGACGGCTTGTGGCGAAAAACCAGCTAAGGAGCAATCATCTGTGGAAAATAAGAGTACAGTAACAGAACGCGTAACACTAGAATCAGGCCTAGCGTATGAAGTTTTAACTGCGCCTGCAGCAGACGCTAAATCACCGGGTAAAGGCACCAAAATTGAAGTGCATTACACCGGCTGGCTTAACAAAGAAGGTAAACCTGCATCAAAATTTGATAGCAGTGTTGACCGTGGCTTTCCATTCTCATTTATAATTGGCGTTGGCCAAGTAATTGCAGGCTGGGACGAAGGCGTAATTTCAATGAAGATTGGCGAAAAACGTCGTCTCTTCATTCCGTCTAAGCTTGGTTATGGTTCTTACGGCGCAGGTGCTGCAATTCCACCAAATGCAGACTTAATTTTTGATGTGGAACTTTTGGCGCTTAAATAACGCTATTTTATCCATTATTATTAAGATGATTAATCTGGCCGCCACACGATTGTGTGACGGCCAGTACTTTTTTTTATTAGGCCTCTTTTGAAAGTCTAAATTTTATGTTCTGCTCGTATCCTACCACTCCGACGATCATGAGTCTGCTCCTATACTTCGAGACAGGCCCTTGGTTTATCCTGAGGCTCGAGCTTAAGGACTCGAAGGGTTTCGATCGGCGAGAGCGAGTTTCGAAAGAATTTTATGAGCAGGAGCCATTTTTTTTAAAGAAAAATTATGAACGGTCGATCTTTTGTTTTTGCTGGCGTTATGATCAGCATTGGTTTATTGAGTAATGGGGGAATAATGGGAGCAAGTCTTACTGAGTCAACTACTATGAAGACAGAAATAGAAGTTAAATTTTTTGTTAATAAAAATGACTTTGAGCAACGATTACACTTATTGGGTGGTGCAGTTGCCACACCACGCCGCCTGATGCGCCGGCAATTATTTGCGTTTCCTGTGACTCTGCGCAAACCAAATCTTGAGCAACAAGCCCGAGTCCGTGATGAAGGTGATCGTATCACAATGACGCTTAAGGAATCAACCATCCCTCGTACCATGAGTAGTGTGCAAGAGCTTGAAATTATCATTAATAATTTTGATGCGGCAGTGCAAATTTTTATGATGAGCGGTTATGAACCAACTACATACCAAGAAAATTATCGCACGTCCTGGATATACGAAGGATGTTGTGTAGAGATTGATGAGTGGCCGGGCTTGCGAAGCTTTGCTGAGATTGAAGCACCATCAGAGGCCGAACTTAAGCGTGTTGCTGCGCTGCTCAATATTGAACTAACGTCGTTTATGTCTTGCAGTCTATTTGATCTGTATGAACAAGAGCTTAAGCTTGATGTAAAAAAAATGCGCCGGCTACCTCGGTTGACCTTTGAAAATTTTGAGCTGGTAACTAAAGGCTTTTAGTTCAGCTTAAAAATCCTTTTAAGTAGTTTCTAGTTCTGCCAGCTTAGTCATAATTTTTTTCATATCTTCCCACACGGTACGTTTTTCTGCGGGGTTGCGTAGCAGGTAAGCTGGGTGATAGGTAGGCATGACCAGGATACCTTGAAAATCATGAAATTGACCTCGTACATCAGAGATGCGAATCTCGTCTCCTAGGAGTCCTTGTGTTGCCGCAGAGCCGAGTGTGCAAATAATGACTGGCTTGATGATCGCAAGCTCCTTGAAGAGCAGTAGATCTTTGCAGGTATTGCGCTCGATCGGCAATGGCGTGCGGTTCCCCGGGGGGCGACACTTTACCACATTTGAGATATAAATATCTTCGCGCTTCAAGCCCATGGCTTCAATAATTTGATTGAGTAACTGGCCCGCGCGACCAACAAAAGGCTCACCTTTGATATCCTCATCACGACCAGGGCCTTCACCAATGAACAGTAATTTAGAATCAGGATTGCCTACCCCAAAAACCACCTGCGTCCGTCCTTGTTCTGCAAGTGGGCAGGCTATGCATTTTGCATATTTTGCATACAAAGCAGCAAGTTGTTCTTTTTTACTTGTTAATGTTTGTGTTGTAGGGGGTGCCCCAGCAGTTTTTGCGCGATACATAAAACCGCGTGGTTGTGCAGCCGCGAAACGTAGATAAGCCATAAGGGATTTTTTGCGTTCAGCGTCCATGGCACCAGGTTTTGTTGAGGGGTTATTTTAAGTTCAGTTTCTTTTTAACATCTGGGTGAAGTACC
Source organism: candidate division TM6 bacterium GW2011_GWF2_37_49 (assembly GCA_945861145.1). Classification (GTDB taxonomy): domain Bacteria; phylum Babelota; class Babeliae; order Babelales; family RVW-14; genus CAMATL01. The sequence goes on from CAMATL010000011.1 coordinate 27,039, forward strand.
ACCTTGTCAACGACGTGGATGATACCATTATCGGTTTCGATTGAATATAGAATTTTGCCGATATCTTTCAGATTTAGTGGCTTGTCGGCCAATGTTCTTGCCGTACGGTTAGCGCGTAAACGCTTACGAGGCCAGAGCCCTTGCAGGATATGAAATTTTAAAAAGGCCTCATCTAAAGGGGTGTCTCTAAGAGCTCCCAGTTGGCCAAATGCATTAAATGCTACGTCTGTAGGAGCAAGTAATGTTACTTTTTTTTCGCCAACTCTTTTTTCAAGTAAAGCGTTAACTTTAGTTGCCTGTAATTCATTAACTAAGATGGTAAATGTGCCGGGGCTCCTTAGGACTGACATACTTGAAGTAAACTTATCAGCTGAAAAAAGGGGGGTGATTGTCAGTAAGCCTGTAATGAATAGGCTTACTGACAATCTTGCATTTAAATGTGCCATAGTGCTCCTTAAAGTGCTTTTTTATAGACCAAACAAGACTCAAGGAGTTATAACATGTTTCAAAAACAGTAGTCTAGATTTCTGTAAAAAGGTGGGGGTACTTATCTGAGAAGTATTTTTTTAGTCGTACGATGCTTTCTGTCACGACTTCTGGGTCGCGTGCAAAGCACAGGCGAATGAATTGCTGAGCTGATGGCCCAAAGTCATTGCCCGGTGTCATGGCTACTTTAGCGTTTTTTAAAATATCCATGATTAACTCTGTAGTGTTGCCTTCATGGATTTTAAAAAAGAGGTAAAAACCTGCTTTTGGTCGTTCGTAGCTAATGATGCCTTTTGCCTGCAAGCTATCAAAAAAATTACACATAACATCACGATTTTTTTTGAGTATCGTTGCGTAGTGTGCAATGTGTTCAGGATGTTCGAGAGCATAAAGCGCAGCGTATTGTGCTATTCCGGTGGCATTTCCAATTGTAGCTGCCTGTACAGGAGCAATTGCTGCAACAAGATCTTGGTGCGCTACTGCAAACCCAACACGCCAACCGCTCATGCCATAATTTTTGGAAAACGAACCTACGCGGATGGTGAATGGTGATTGTAGTGCAAATGCTGTACCCGAAGTAAAGTCGCCTTCGTAGATGAAGTCATCATAAACTTCATCGATAATGAGATAGATGCCTTTATCTTCACAGAGGGAAGATAATTTTTGAAGCTCTTCATTGCTTAAACAAACACCTGTTGGATTTGATGGATGAGAAAGTAAAAGGATTTTTGTTTTACTGGTGATTGCCGATTTTAGAAGTTCAATATCAAATTTCCAAGCCCCATGCGGTTCTGCTTCAGTCTTGCGTAGCTCGTAAGCGGCAACAAAAACTGGTTTTGCTTTGGCTAGCTTAGCAATATTTGTATATGCTGGGTAAGCAGGCTCAGGGAGCAATATTTCATCACCTGTTTTGAGTAAGGCTAAAGCAAGTGCGCTCAGTACGCCAAGGCCGCCGTGCCCAATAAAAATGTTTTGCACATTTATTGGGGCATTGCAACTTCTTGATAACGTGAGTGCAAGTTTTTGGCGCAGTGGAGCAAGTCCCAAAGAATCACCATAATAATCAGCTTTGTCTGTTAGTAAAATTTGCCGAGCATATTCTTTAGTGTGTTGATTAATGCCTCCAAGCCGCAGTGCTCCTTGGGCAAGCGATATGCATCCGTCCATGCTTTGCGCAATGGCTTCAATCCTTTTGATGCTTGGCATCTCAAGTGAAATAATGCTGGAATTGGCTGAAAGCATTGAAGTTGTTGTGATTATTAATCCGGCAAGAAAGCGAATATATAAATGTGGCATGGGGTGTCTTTCAGTGTCTAAAGTGTTGCGGCAATGTGCTGCGTATCAAACAATGTGAGTTGGTGTTTGGCTGAAAAATATTTTTGTAAGCGCGCAATACCTTGCGCTATAAGTTCAGGGTCGCGAGCAAAGCATAGACGTACAAATTGTTTGGCTGATGGTCCATAGTCGGCACCCGGCGTTAATGCAACTTTAGAGCGTTGCAAAATATCCATAACAAGCGCTGTGCTGTCAGTATTTTCTGTTTTAAAGAACAGATAAAATCCTGCGCTTGGGCGGCCATAGCTTACGATACCACTGGTTTCCAAGCTATCAAAAAAAGAGCACATAACATCACGATTTTTTTTAAGAATAGCCGCGTAGTGATCGGTGTATTCGCGATGCTCAAGCGCGTATAGTGCCGCATACTGAGATATTACCGTAGGGTTTGAGATGCTAGCTGCCTGTACGGGGCCAACGGCAGCAATAAGTTCTGGGTGTGCAACCGCATAACCGACGCGCCAGCCGCTCATGCCAAAATTTTTAGAAAATGAGCCGAGTCGAATAGTGAATTGTGAATGAGCTGCATACGGTGTGCTTGAGCTAAAGATGCCTTCATAGACGTAGTCGTCATACACTTCGTCGACAATGAGGTAGATTCCCTTGTTTTCACAAATCCAAGAAAGCTCTTGTAGTTCATTAGGACTCAAAAACACGCCGGTTGGATTTGATGGATTTGAAAGGATAACCATTTTTGTTTGATTGGTTATAGCTGATTTAAGTAGTTCAAGATTAAAAGCCCATGCACTGCGTTGATCAGATTTTGATGGGAGGAGCTCATAAGCAGGTGTGAATACAGGGACGCCTTTGGCTAGCTTAACAAGGCTGGCATATACAGGATATGTTGGCTCTGGTAGCAACACTTCATCGCCGGCATCAAGAAGGGTAAGAACAAGCGAGGTAAGAGCGCCAAGGCTTCCATGCCCAATAAAAATTTGTTGCGGGCTTATTTTAGCGCCGTAGCGTTCCGACAGCGTTAGAGACAAGCGTTGACGTAGCGGTGCAATGCCCAGCGGGTCTTGGTAGTAATCAGCTTTGTCGCTCAATAAAATTTGACGCGCATACTCTTTGGTATGTTGATCAACGCCGCCGATGCGCAAAGCTCCTTGTGCAAAAGAGATACATTCATGCATGCTTTGGGCGAGAGCTTCCATTTTTTTTATACTAGGCATTTCAAGCAAAATCATTCTTATCCTTTTAAAGCTAAACAGCTCAGAATTACGATAAGGGTAAAGACTACAACAAGGTAATTGAAGTATTTGTCTATAAACCCTTTAATATGTACGCCCCATACATAAATTGCGCCTGCAAGCAAGTAGAAGCGTGCACCGCGACCAATGATTGAGTATGCAATAAAAGGAATTAAGGGCAGCTTGCAAAAACCGGCAGAAATGGTGACTGCCTTATAAGGAATTGGCGTAAGTGCGCCGATGAGCACTGCCCATGATTGATAAAGTGTGTAACGATTGACAGCAACCTGAAATGTTTCTTGCGAAATAAATAGGTTTACTAATTTCACACCAACTGTATCCCACAGCAAGTAACCAATCATGTAGCCAAAGACACCTCCAACCACTGAAGAGATGGTGGCTAGCGTCGCGAAGAAAAAAGCGCGCTTGCGGTGCTCAACGCAAAAAAGAATGAGTAGTGGATCAATAGGAATAATGAAAAATGAAGACTCTATAAAGAAAAGTATGCAGAGCCAAACTAGACCATATGGTGAATGAGCCTTTTTTCCCATCCAATCATATATATTGCGAATGAACTTCATTACTACTCTCCTGTTATTGTGATATTTCGATACAAGGCTATTGCGCAATTATTCTAACATCAATCTCGATCATGGTGAGTGTTTTGCAGCGCAAAATGTATCGAAGCATTAACGTTGCATGGCGAGAACGTAATCGACTACCCGATCGATTGCGATGCGTTCTTGAACGAGCGTATCGCGGTTGCGCGCGGTGACACAGTTATCTTCTAAGGTGACAAAATCTATAGTAAGGCAGACAGGCGTACCGATTTCATCTTGACGACGATACCGTTTGCCAATTGAGCCTGACTCATCAAATTGTGTAGAAATTCCGGCAGCTTTCAGCGCTTGGTAGAGCTTCTCTGCTGGCTCATTAAGTTTTTTTACAAGGGGTAAAACGGCCGCTTTGATTGGTGCTACTTTAGGTGACAAGCGTAACACGGTGCGAACTTCACCTTCGACTTCATCTTCATGATATGCATCAAACAACAGTGTTAAAAATAGACGATCAACACCAAGAGAACATTCTACTACGTGAGGTACATATGACGCTTTGGTTTCTTCGTCAAACACTGCAAGCTCTTTGCCCGAGTGAGTGCTGTGTTGTGTTAGATCAAAATCACCACGGTTGGCAACGCCTTCCAGCTCTTTCCAGCCGAATGGGAAATTATATTCATAATCAACGGTACCGCGTGAATAATGAGAAAGCTCATCAGCTGCGTGTGGTCGTACGCGTAATTTATTTAAATCGATGCCAAGGTCTTGATAAAACACACGGCGGCGCTCTATCCACATATCAAAAAAGTGCCTAGCGGTTTCACCCTTACAGAAAAATTCCATTTCCATTTGCTCAAATTCACGCAAGCGGAATAAAAATTGTTTTGGGGTGATTTCATTACGAAACGCTTTGCCGATCTGCGCGATACCAAAAGGTATTTTGACGCGGCAGCTAGAAAAGACATTTTTAAAGTTTATAAAAATAGCCTGTGCTGTTTCAGGGCGTAGGTATGCTTTGCTTGCGCTGTCAGCCATGGCGCCTAGATTTGTTTCAAACATAAGTTGAAATTGACGTACATCGGTCCATGACTTGATACCGCAACTAGGGCAAGGGCGTTCAAGATCCATGTCATCGGCACGGTAGCGTTTTTTGCAATTAGTGCAATCAACCATCGGGTCGCTAAAATTTTCTAAGTGGCCAGAGGCTTTCCAAACTTGGCCTGAACCGAGAATCGATCCATCCATTTGAATTACTTCTTCAGGCCATTGAGTCATGTGCTTAAGCCATAGGGCTTTGATGTTGTTGCGCAATAATGTGCCTAGCGGGCCGAAATCATACACCCCGTTGAGGCCGGAGTAAATTTCTGCTGATTGAAAAACAAAACCGCGGCGTTTGCACAAAGCAACAATTTTTTCGAGTGTAACCGTTTCGGTCGTCATACTAGGTATCCTTGTTATGCATGAAAGATTGTACTGTTCTAAAATGTAGCCATATTTTTGTGTAATGACAATCTGAATCGCGAGTAAAAGAGTTTGTTTTTTGTCTTGCGATTTGAATAGCGAATTAAATTTTTTTACTCGCATGTGATTGATATTTTAGACGTTTTTTACAGCACATTTAAAACCGAAAAAAATATTTTGTAAAAAAGAAAGAAGGTGCAGCCGCATAGTGTGCAACTGTACCTTCTAGTGTGTGTGAGTGGCTCAGGGAAATTAATTGATCAAACCTAAAACTGTTACCGAATTACTGGTACAGTAAAAAATTTGAGGGTGACTGCCTGCAGCAGAGGCAATGGGTGAATGTTTTAAGATCTTTGGTATTTATGGGACGTCTTCAGCAGGTGTGGCGGTATCATACTCCCCACTCATGACTGCATTAAACCCTTTTAATAATGCATCTGTTTTGGTATCGGCAACAATTTTATTTGTAGTCTGTATTGAAAATGCACTAGCAGATAACGCTCCGGCGAACAATATTTTCGTAGTGTCATAATGTATTCTCCGTTTACGAGAAATAACCCCATCCCAACCCTTCAGTTGTCTTACTTGATGTCCAACTAGACTAAAATGGTTTTTGATTCAGTTCAAAAGGGCTAAAAAAGCCTAAAAGTGACTACTTTTGTGCAGGGTGCAATAATTGCATTAAAATTCTTTGATCAAGTCATTAGTTTGTAACCTCTCAACATACATGTTGGCACCTGGTGACGATTTGCTACACTAGCGTTTTGCAGCCGCCATAGGCTTAAAATGTTTAGATCTTCCGAAAAGGAATTGCCCATTATGCGGTTTTTAGTTTGGCTTGTTCTTACTCTTGCGCTGCTTTGTGCTGCGGGTGCTGGGGTTTTAGTTTTTATGCTCAATATGGAGCTTGTTCCTATCGACTTGTATCATCGTTTCGATGATGTTAAAGCAGGCCTGGTACTTGATGATCAAGACCAGGTTGTTTTTCGTTTTGAGCTTGATCGTCGAACTTACACTCCCATTGATGATATTCCTGATGTATTAGTCAAAGCTTTTGTGGCTGCAGAAGACCATAATTTTTTTACACACATGGGGCTCTCGTTGCGCGGTATCATTCGCTCATCGGCTGTTAACCTCTATCATCGGCGGGTGGTTCAGGGTGCTAGTACCATTACTCAGCAGGTAGCTCGGCTGCTTTTTTTAACACATGAACGTACTTGGTGGCGAAAACTGCAAGAGGTTTTACTCGCGTTACAATTAGAGCGTATTTATACCAAGCATCAAATCTTAGAGCTTTATCTAAACAACATGTATTTTGGCCGTGGTATTTATGGCGTTGAAGCTGCTTGCAAGCGCTTTTGGGAGAAATCGGTTGGCAAAGTTTCAATTGATGAAGCTGCTATGCTTGCAGCTGTCGCAAAATCTGCAAAATTTTACTCTCCGCTCAATGCGCCAATCGGTGCAAAAAAACGAAGAAACATTGTACTTGCTAGCATGCATGGTCTTGGCTTTATTAATGATGATGTTTTCAAAGCAGAAAAAGCAAAGCCTCTACAGATAGTAGGTGCGCGGCAGGGCAATCCGTTGCGCTTCTATGTGCAAGAGTGGGTGCGTGCTTGGGCTGAAAACCGTTGGGGCAAAGATGCTGTCTACACGAAGGGCTTAGTAATTAAAACAACCCTCAATCAATTAGCGCAGCGTGCGGCAGAAGAAGCGTTTGTCAGCGTGATTAGACCTTTGCGGCACAAGCTAGGGCCATCACTTAACGGTGGGCTCGTTACGATGGATACTTCGAGCGGGGCTATCAAAGCATTTATTGGCGGGCTTGATTTTTATCAATCCCAATTTAACCGAGCATTTCAAGCGTATCGCCAAATTGGATCATCATTTAAGCCGATTTTATATTCACTAGCGCTTACTACAGGCTATGATATGGATGATATTTTTTATGATGAACCGGTAACCTTTGTTATGCCAAACGGTAGCAGCTGGACACCAAGAAATTGGAACAACAAATTTGAAGGGCCGATGACGCTTGCTCGAGCGCTTACTTATTCCAACAATATGATTTCAATCAAATTATTACTCAAGCTTGGTGCTATGCGAGTGGCTGATCAAGCGCGTACTTTTGGTTTTACGCAGGCAATTGAAGCATATCCGTCGCTAGCGCTTGGCACTGCGGAAGCAACCGTTGCGGAAAACGCAGCAGCCTTTAATGTTTTTGCTAATCATGGCAAATATGTACAGCCGTTTTTTGTTGATTGGGTAAAAGATAGCCAAGGTAAAAAAATATGGCAGCATGAGTCAAAACAGAAGCAATTGGTCGATCAAATAACTTGTAGTAAGATGGTGCGGACATTGCAGCTGCGTATGGAGCTTGCAAAAAATCAAAGTAAAGATGGCTGGTTTGCTACTGAATCTATTGGTAAAACAGGCTCTACAAACGGCGCGGCTACAACATGGTTTGTTGGTTCTACCCCTGATTTCACCACTGCTGTATATGTAGGGCGAGATGATAATAAACCGATGGGCACCCAAGTTTTTGCAAGTAAGACAGCGTATCCAATTTGGCTAGCTTTGCATCGTGAGCTTATTTATCGTAAGAAAAGTTTTTATCTAGACTCGCGGCTTGAAAATGTAATGATCAATTGGCTTACCGGTGAGCTTGCACAACCAAATAAGGCTGGAGAATATGATGCGCTCGCTGTTAGCTTATTAAAGGAGCGTAATGCAAATTGATAAAGCTGGTTTTTCTTTGGTCTCTGCATTAATCATTCTCTGTAGCATCCATTTACTAAACGCAGCAGTCCCTCGCGCAACATTGGTACATTTTGAAAAAGACCTACACAAGATGACTAAACCATCCAAGATGCCAGTAGTCAAAAAAGGGAGTTTTATTGATCGACTTGCGGGAAAGCGGTTGCAAAAAGAAGAGATTGATAAATCATTGGCTGCATTACAGCAGGAGGTTGATCAACTACAACTTGAAGTGGTACAGCTTGAGAGCATGCATAATGAGCTTGAACAGGCTACGCAACAAGCCATAGAAAACATTGAGAAGCAAAATATTCTTGCACAGCGAGTGACTATGCAACTTGAAAGTGAACAGGCGGTATTACAAACTATGAAAACATAGGATTGCTCAGTGAAAAGGGTTGTTTTTAGTATTGTTTTTTTATGGGCATCGGTATTACCGATGAGTGAAGAAGCACTAAAAATTGGTGCAAAATTTGCGGCCATGAAAGATAAAACCCAATCTACCCTGACAGCAGCAAAAGATGTAGCTCCGCTTATTAAGCGCATTGATAAAGAATTATCCATACTAAATGAGAAAAAAAAACAACTTGCCGCACTCAAACAATCATTACTTATAAAAAAGCATAATCTACAGCAGCTAGTTGAACAAAAATCTGGCTTGCTGTGCGACCTTAACGAGCAATACAATCAATCTAATGCACAGCTTAAGTTTCAAATAGATTTGCTCAATGCGCTTAATGCCCAGAGAAGCATTCAATTTGAATTGCAGCTGGTTGCGCAAGAAGCATCGCGCGCTACACTCCTGGCGGACGCTTTTTCGGCAAAACTTATGTCTTCAATCTCGCCATCTTTAATTACTTGGCGTGAGGCTGGTCATCGAGTATTGAACTGTTGCTTGGTAGAAGATGTTCGAGGGTAGTAATACCAATTACACAAATTAATCATGTATTCATAGGATTGGTATAATTAACGTGAGTTCGGTTTTACAAATCAATAGTCATTTTTGAGTTTTTACGATCAGATGGTACTTCTAGTCTGTCGTCTTGGCCCCGGATCGAAGTCCGGGG
>CAMATL010000012.1 GCA_945861145.1 candidate division TM6 bacterium GW2011_GWF2_37_49
GCAGCTGAAGAATCATTTAAAGAGCAATTTTTGCGTTTAAATGCTGATTTTCAAAATTTTAAGCGTCGCGTTGAAAAAGAGCGCGCTGATTGGATGACCTCAGCCCAATCAAATGTACTTAAAAAAATTCTCCCAGTATTTGACGAGCTCGACAATGTCGTTGAACTTGCCAAAGGACAGGAAACCGATGCTGCAGGCTGGGCCAAAGGCTTAGAATTAAGTCAAAAAAATTGGCAAAAAACGCTACTAGAGCTAGGTGTTGAAGAGATTCCTACTGGCGGTATGTTTGACCCAGAACTTCACGAAGGGCTCATGCAAGAAGAAACTGAAGAGAAGCAGTCTGGCGAAGTGGTAAAAACCTTCAGTAAAGGCTATCGCTTCAAGGGAGTTGTCATCAAACACGCTAAGGTAAGTGTCGCAAAATAACCCTTCGATACACCCAGGCTTCGTATAAAGCTACGCCGGGCAGTCAGGGTGACCCTTCGAGACGCGACAAGTCGCTCCTCAGCGTGACCGGGTCGAATGGTAGTTTATCCTGAGCCTCGAGTCTCGAGCTTGACGAGAGAACGAGAGGTCGATGGAGGGTTGAGTTGATAATTATATTGAGGTAATCATGGTAATCATAGAACGCACTGAAGAGTCAACCACAGAAACTCAAGACGTAGATCTACGTGCCAGCAACGATTCACAGCCAAAAGAAAAACGCCGTCGACTACGACGCAGCCTTAAACTTTTGCCTAATTTATTCACGCTTGCCAATGCATTTTTTGGCTTTTGTGCTCTCGTTCTTGCTGCTCATAACAATCCAGAAGCTGCCGCCTACTGTATTCTTCTTGGCGCAAGCATGGACGCGCTCGATGGCCGCATTGCGCGCCTCATCAACAGCACAAGCCAGCTCGGCATGCAGCTTGATTCGCTTGCTGATGCTGTTACCTTCATCGTAGCACCAGCTTTTATGGTCTACATGCTAGACCTTAATCAAGGTAGCGTGCTCGGCTTTTTAAGCTGCGCGTTTTATCTACTCGCGGGAGTTTTTCGGCTCGCTCGTTTTAATATTTCCAGCCAAACACAAAGTGTATTCTTTTTAGGACTACCAAGCACTATCGCAGGATGTGCCTTGGCCTTAGCAATCCTCAGCTTTCCACTCAGAGACCATACTTTTATTACTACACTTATTATGGTTTTTCTTGGTTACCTCATGGTAAGCCGCTGGCGCTTTCCAAGTTTTAAACAAGCATCAAAGCGTTGGATTTTCCCTGTGATGATTTTAATTGGTGTTACAACAGCAACTTTTGGATTTAACCGTGTTTTATTGGTACTTTACGGCGTTTATCTTGTACTTGGGCTCATCAGCACGCTCCGATTGAAGTATGCTAAAACACTTTTACAGCCCTAAAAACAATAATCTTTCATAGGTTTTTTCTACTGCTCTGTTAGACTTGTGTGGTTTACGACGTCACTTCATTGTTTATCAGGCACTGTTTTTCTAGGAGCGGGAGATAGGAATTATGAGTATCAAAAGCACCCTTTCAACTATTGCGACAGTTGTTCTAATCACTGGTCTGGGACTGTTTTATAACAACAACCAGATCAAGAAAACCGTTGCACAACTAGAACACCGCAAGCACCAACAAACGCTTGTGCAAGCTGGTCACAAAAAACAGATATCAGCAGCAGCTGATCCAATCTCCGTGACAGGAGAAGTTAGTTCATCGTCATCAAATTGGCTGCGTGTGCAAAAAATGGTGAATGACACTGTGATCCAAATTTTTGCCAACGTCTCTGAACACAATCTGCTTGAACCCTACAAAACACCGAAACAGGGTGAAAGTACGGGAACTGGATTTTTTATTAATGAAAAAGGTGATTTCATCACCAACTACCATGTCATTGCCCAATCCAGCAGTATCGAAATCCAAATCCCTTCATTCGGCATGGAACGTTTTGACGCTGAAATTATAGGTGTCAGTCCTGAGAGAGACATCGCATTGCTCAGGATAAGCGCCGATGGTATGAAAAAAATTAGTAAGACAATGCCAAGAACGCCATTTCTTGAGCTTGGTGATTCTGACCTAATTTTACGCTCACAAGAGGTTCTCGCACTCGGTTACCCACTGGGCCAAAGCAAGCTAAAAAGCACGCTCGGTATCGTTAGTGGCCGCGAACGCCTTGGCTACTTTGGGTACATCCAAATTACTGCCGCACTTAATCCTGGCAACTCTGGTGGCCCCGCGTTGAACACGTATGGCAAGGTAATTGGGATCAACTCACGTGGCATCATGGAAGCGCAAAGTGTGGGTTATATCATCCCTATAAACGAAGTACGCAGCGCTCTTGATGATTTGTACGCAGTAAAATTACTACGCAAGCCAACGCTCGGTTGCATCTTTACTATGGCAACACCAGAAATGGTAAAATATCTTCGCAACCCAGCAGAAGGTGGCTGGTATATTGCCAAAGTATTCAACAACACGCTCCTGAAGAGTGTTGGTATCCAAGCAGAAGACATGCTCTATGAAGTAAATGGTTATAGAATTGATATGTATGGCGAACTCAACGTCCCTTGGAGCGAAGATAAAGCTTCAATGTTTGAGTTGCTCAACCGTCACAAAGTCGGCGATACGCTCAATTTCATCATTTATCGCAAGGGCGTACGCAAAGAATTCACTTTTAAATTAGAACACAAATACCTACCGGCCATTCGCACCATCTATCCTGAATTTGAAAAAGAATTCATGGATTATGAAGTACTCGGTGGCATGGTAGTTATGCCGTTAACGCTCAATCATGTTGGCATCTTTTTATCCCGCATCCCCGAGCTTGTCCGCTTTGGCCAGGCGGAATGCCAACAAGATCCAAGCCTGATCATCACCCACGTGCTGCCAAACTCTCAGGCAAACAAAGCACGCGTTATCAGACCTGGCGAACTTATTGACCGCGTTAATGATGTAAAAGTACGCACTATGAAGGAACTCCGTGAAGCAATTAAGCTCAGCAAAGCCTCTGGCTATGTCACGCTCTGTACTACTAATAATTTGTACGCCGTTCTCCCGGTAGACAAAATTTTAGCCGACGAGCCTAAGCTTTCTAGCTTGTATTATTACAAACCGTCCGCACTACTCGAACATTTAAAATGATTATAAGAGCAGCAAAGAAACGACTAGATTTTATTGTCCACGAACAACACCCGCACCTATCGCGCAGCTTTATTCAACAGCGTATTGCTGCTGGAAGCGTTTTGGTTGACGGAAAACCGCTAACCAAGCCTGGTGCGCCAATCGAAGAAACTTCGACGGTTGTATTACTTGACGCTGAGCCTAAATTTGTAAGTCGTGGTGGCAACAAATTAGAAGCCGCCCTCGACCACTTTAAGCTTGATCTTACCGGGTTAACGGTGCTCGATGCTGGCATTTCAACTGGTGGATTCACCGATTGCATGCTACAGCGAGGCGCAGCCAAGGTTTATGGGATTGATGTTGGTACCGCACAAGTACACCCTAAAATTGCAACTGATTCACGGGTGATTATTATTGAAAACACCAACCTTCGCTATCTCAAGACCTTGCCTGAAAAGGTTGATCTTGCAACACTCGACCTTTCGTTTATTTCGTTAACCAAGGTAATTGCAGCGGTAACACCACACATCAAAGCGGGTGGTCACATTATTGCGCTCATTAAGCCTCAATTTGAAGCTGAGCGTAATGAAGTACACCGTGGCGGCCTGATAACGGACCAAGCTGTGCATGACCGCATCAAAAAATCAGTTCCCCAAGCGTTCATTGACGCTGGCTACAGCTGTATTGAAATTATTGATGCACCAGTACAAATCTCTGGCCCCGCAAATCAAGAGTTTTTAGGGTTGTTTAAAAAGCCGTAATAAATTCTCTTCATAATTATGACTATCGTAGCGCTTAAGCTTGAAACGGCTTAAGCGCTACTTTCCATTACAAGCACCTATTCATACTTAGCACCTGATCCCCAAACTCTGTACTTTGTCTAAGCCCTACGTCTATTCTGTGAGTAGGGGATTTTTTTGACAGGGGAGGGGGTTTTCATGAAAAAAATATTGGTATTGTTTTTGCTGCTCAGCAATTTTGGCCACGTCGCACCATGCACACTGCGCCAAAGCGATTCATTAGATCGGCTACTGGACCACTTGCATCTATACAAATTAACCAAAGCCAGTTTTCATGCCGGCAATCTCTTGCATCATTCACTCTGGAGCTGCAGATCGCTTGCTCAATGGTTTGACGAAAAAGGCCCATGGGTAGAGCATTTAGAAAATTATAGCTCCATTATTATTCTTGGCGGTTTGTTGCATGACATCGGCAAGGCGGGTGATCATGATTTTTTTTACGCCACCAAACACACCCACCCCTGCGATGGTTTTGATTACCTCTGGAAGCAGCGGCCATTCAGACTTGAAGATGGCTCAATTTTTAACTTTAAAGCTCTGTACAGCGAGCTTAGCATCTCCCGCAAGGAGCAGCGCCTCCTTGCCATTCTCGTGGCAATGCACTGGGAATTTGGCTTAATTATGAAAAACCTGCATAGCGATACCAATACCTCCCTTGAACGAGAGTGTCAGCTCTATCTAGACAAGCTGCGCAATTGCTGCGCCCAGACAGGATTTAATAAAGGAATCCCAACCGTAAAGCTTTTGCTGTCATGCATTGCCGTTAGTGCTGCTGATGTACGCGGCGTCCAACCAAATGATTATTCCAATGCCACGCTCATCACACTCTTTGGTGACACAATGGCTGAAGGGTATAACCGCCCATGCTACACGGGGTTTGATGCATACACTAGTTTTAAGATCGAAGAAGAAGGCCTTCCGATCAGGAAAAAGCTTTGCGATATGCTGAAATAGTAAAAGAGCCCTTGGTTTTTCCACCAAGGGCTCTTTTTAATTTGTATCTAGCGAAAAGAGAAAGTGTTATCCAGTTACTACTGAAGCTGTACCAGCTGCAAGTACCCCTGCGCCCAATATTCCGCCCATAAGAAGTAGGCCATTGCGCGTGGTATGATCAACAGCATTAAGATTGTTTATCACAGGTTCTATAGCATTTCTATGAACATGCGCTTTTGCATGCTTTGTTATATCGCCTACATAACCCTTAGCAATGTCATAAGTCACAGCCGCAATTACCGCAGAAACACCTGCAGCGCCCGCTTCTTTCATTTTAAATTCACTAGCTAGAGACTCAAATTGCCGAAAGATGATATCGCCAAAAGCCTCCTTAACCTGTTTGGCATCTTTAAGTTTGGCAAAAGCGTTTGCGATAGGCTCTTCTTGTGCTTTGAAAAATGCTTTGACTTCTTCATCAGCGGCATCACAAAGAGTGAAATAAGTCTTAAAAAAATCACTGTCACCTTGAGCCAAGGTTTCTTCAGCACCATCAATTTCAATAACCAACACAGGCTTAACAGGACACTTAGACAACAATTCATGCTGTTCAAACAACGGTTGTAACAACCCACGAAGCGCAGTCACTTCTTCAACGTTATTAAAAACTAATTTAAACGGCATTGCTTTGCAGTATTGATCAACAAAAGGAGTTCCTTTGTAATAATGCTCTGACAAAATAGAAGTTGCCATAAGAACATCTGCAAAAGCATTGCCAAGTGTTGATTCGCGGTAGCCAGGATATTTTTCATCAATTTTCACCGGAGTGCCATCAATGAAAAGCCTGGTCATACGGATTGGCATCAATTTACTGAGCTGTAGCTTAGGCTTGGTTACATGAAATACGCGTGATCCAGTCCCTGGATAATAACCAAAAAGAAGAATTTCTAGAGTGTTAGGTCCTGGATAATAAACTACACCATATGGATCTTTAGCGGTTGTTTTAAACAAAAATACAGGCTTATCGAGCTTTGTAAGTTCGGCAAGGCCAGACTTTTCGCTTTTTGACGCATCAGCATCAACAGCTACAGGCGCAATCAGTGCACCAGTAAATAATGCTATCACTAACGAGTAGCCGCTCAAAATCTTTTTCATAAAAACCAATCCTTACAAAGTATGTAGATAGGATAAACAGTACAACACTCACTTTAATGCGAGGTTTTTAGTGTATGACAAGCTAGGAAAAATGCAAGCAGCCCAACCCCCATTTTTACAGCTGCAACAGGCTTAAATGCGCACGGCAAAAAAATAACCTCCCAGCAATATCAACATTACAAGGAGTACTAAAAATCCAACCAATGACCCTAAAAGCTGCGTACATGCATGCCCCACGCCAACCAGAAGATAAGGGGCTCCAATCGCTGCCCAACGAGCTGTTGGCCACTTCTGCCAAACAAAAAAAAGACTTACCGCAAAAAATGGTAATAAAATAATTTTGAGAAAAAAATATAACAAATCAACCACAAGCCGCTGGCCGTAAAGCGTTGGCAGTGAACGCAATGCATGAATACAGGATTGCTCACCTGTTGCGTACGTGAGCACATCAAGCCTACTCGTATCAATCCATGCATTTTTTGTAGTTATAATTTTTTCTTGTTGAAACATTAATTGGCGCACCTGCAAAGCCTTGCCTCCCTGCGGTGCCGGTATAAAACCAGTAACAATGCTCAGCGATGGCGTCGCACCACCTTCAAGAACATAGCCCTGTTTACTTCCAAGACCTAAGACAAAGGTAGTTGGCCCTGACCGAAGCCACCCATCTATCGGTGCCTCACGATTTAAAAGTAGAATTTTTGCTTGCGCCATGTGCCGAGCAAGCCGATACCCAACTAGCTCATGCAGCGCAAACAAACCGCCGGCCGCTAAGCAGGCTGATAAGCCAACGATAGCCACAATTTGGCGGGGCGCGATGCCATACACAGCCATAGAAACCAAATGCCCCCTCAATACCCATTCACGCAGCAAAAGTGCAGAGCTGAGTAATGCACTGACTGGAAACAACAAAATAAAACTCGGGATAAAAGCTACGCCGGCATAGGACAACACCCTGCCGATGGCAAGATCTTGATAGCGAGCAAGCTTTTCAAGCACTTCTACGAGCGTATAAAGCGACCCTAGCAACAATGAAACAGCTACTAGATAGGCTAAATACTTTTGCCCAACCAGCCGCCAGAGAATCATGACGATGGATTAGGATAATTTTTTTGCTGACGATGATCTGCAGGCAACTTCTTAAGCGATTCTGGCGTAATGAGACCACAGGACACCAATGTTTTTATCGCTTCTTCAAACGTAATATCAGTGTAGACAACCTCATCTTCAGGCAATATGAAAAAATATCCGGTTGTTGGGTTTGGGGAGTTTGGCATAAAAACTTTTACATAACCTTCTTCGGGGTTAGTCTTCCATTGTTCTGGTACAATTTTTGTATAACTGTCCGCAGCAGAATCCAACAAAAAAGCTAAATGGTAGTTGCCTGCTCGTGGGTACTGAATAAGCACCACGCGGCGCGCAACAGATGATGCATTAGGCATCTTAAAAAAATTAACCAGCATCTTTGCCGCTGAATACACTATTCGTACCAGAGGAATGCGTGTCACCGCATATTCAAAATGACTCAGCAGCGCACCAATCAAAATAAATTTAAGCAACGCGCCAAGCGCGATAATCATTGTAGTCGCAATAATAAACTCAGCGCCGGGGATTCCCCGCAAGTATGCAGGCGCAAAGGTCCGAAGCGGCTCAAGCAATTTATAGGTAAAATTGTACGTAAAACTTAGAAAAAAGAGTGTGAGGCTTAGTGGAATGATCGTAAATAAGCCGCTGAAAAAAAGATTTTTAATGCTATTAATCGTACGCCAAAATGCGTTCATATCAAGATCCTTTAACTATTAAGCGCCTGCTGCAAATCATGCGCAAGCTGCCGTGCAATATTTTCGGTTATCAGAGCATCTACTCCCTCAACCATAATTCGCAACAACGGTTCTGTTCCAGAATATCTCACAAGAATTCTACCACTATCAAGCTTTTCATCATAGGCTCGCAAAATGCCTGCGTATGGTTCTCCTTTTAAATCATGCTTTGCAAGCACAGGAACATTAACCGTTAGTTGAGGATATTTAGTGACATGATCCAATGCCCATTTATTACTAATCTGCAACGCTTGCAGCACTTTAACAGCAACTAAAATTCCATCTCCAGATGGCAAATAATTTTTCAAAATAATATGACCAGATGGCTCACCGCCTAATATTAATTCTAATTCATCAAGCTTAGCCGCTATATGTTTATCTCCCACAGCGGTCCGTACAAGCGTTTTTGCCTTGGTTTGTAGATATGCTTCAAATCCAGAGTTGGACATCACCGTACCCACAACCACATCTTGATGAGCATATTCGTCTAAATCAAGCAGCACAGCCAAAACATCATCACCATCTTTAGCATGGCCAATGGCGTTTACCATAACAATACGGTCACCATCACCATCAAATGCAAAACCTATAGTAGCAGCCTCTTGTACTACCACTTCTTGCAATCGTTCAGGGTACAAAGCACCAGCATGGTCATTAATGTTAATCCCTGTCGGAGCATCATGCAAAACCACAACCTCAGCTCCAATGGCCTTAAAAATTTCTGCGGCAACTTTGTACGTTGCGCCGTTGGCACAATCAAGCACTACCTTACAACCGCGCGCAAGCATGGCAGGCACAGCAGCTATTATCGCATCAACATACATTTTTTCTGCCTGCGGCCATAGAACAACAGTCCCTTGCTGGCTTGCATCACAAAAAATATTTTGTTGAGCATACGCATCAAAAAGCTCAATGATTCTGGCTTCGTCGATCGGTGTAAGCTTGCCTGCAACCGCATCAAAAAGCTTAATGCCGTTATCATAATAAGGATTATGTGATGCAGAGATCATAACGCCACAAGCAAAATTTTTGTCATTTCTTATGAGCATGAGTACTGCTGGTGTGGGTATTACTCCCGCATCAATCACATCGATAGGAAAGAGCACAAGCTGCTCACTAATAATTTTTTTGATTGAATCGACCGATTCTCGCGTATCACCAGCCAATAAAACCTTGATACGCTTATTATTTTTACCATAGCGATCAACCATCCAGCGACCTAACGCAGAGCCAAAATGCTGTAGATCCGTCGGCGTAAAAGGAAAATCACCAACTCTACCACGTATTCCGTCCGTCCCAAAAGCCAGTTTCTGCATAACTACCCTTTAATTATTTGTGAAGCGTGGCGATCTTCGCACGATTATGATAAAATAACGCTCGGTAGTATATCTGACGAGGGGGAAGAATGACAGAACATTTTTTGGTTAAATGTTTTTTTATCGGGATCTCTGCAGCCTCTGGTGTCGGCCCAATTTTCTTGCTGACGTTAAACAGTAGCTCATTATTTGGCTTTTGGGCAGGGTTTTCCACTGCTCTTGGCGCCGCACTTGCTGATGCATTTTACTTCTTTTTGGCAATGTTTGGCCTACTAAGCATCATTGAATCAATGGGTGAGGCGTTGCTCTTCATGGAAGGGCTAAGCAGCGCACTGTTAATTGCTTTTGGGCTTCACCTTCTCCGCAAAAAATCAACGCTCGAAACACAAGCAGCGCCAACAAATCAACCACTCATTCTCTGCATGGTAAAGTCATTTTTTCTCACAATGCTCAACCCGCTCATGCTATTCTTCTTTATTTTTGTAAGTGTTAACGTTTTACCAACTGGTGCCGCTACGATCTCCAAACGGATGTTGCTGCTTGGTGGCTTGGCCGTTGGTGGTGGCTCACTTACTCTCTTAACACTGATCGCTGGACTTGGCAGCCTCGCAGGCAGCAAGATTAAGCGCTCGTCCCTTGAGACCTTTAGTCGCTTTACCGGCCTTATTTTTGGCGGGATCGGCACCTATCTACTCATTGATTTCGCAATCAAACTTTTAAAACTTCGCTAATAAAAAAAGCCCCGGCTGCATTGTTACATGCAGTCGGGGCAAAATTCTAAAGAAGCGCTAGCTTATTTTTATGTAAGCTTTTGATGGCGGTAAATAACTTTACCAATGACGCGGAAATTATCTTTACCACGAATAAGCGCTACCGGTGGATTCTTATGATTAACCGATTCAAGGACTATGAAATCTTCCATGTAGGTGACTTGCATAATTGCTTTCATCGGCGTTTCGTTACCATATTCAACAGCAGCCACATCGCCTGAGCGAGTCCATGTTTCTGGCGAAATAATCACATAGTCACCCTTTAAGAATACAGGTGCCATGAGATTGTTTTCAACACAAAAACAGAACATAGAATCATCGACTGAATTGAATACCGGAACAAACACATCCTTATATCCAGTGGTCATCTGTGTAAGCTGGTTGTTGTACGGTGATGGGTTTGATGGAATATCGCCCATAACTGGAACAATTTTGAGCTGCAGATTGACGTTGGAAACTTCAGGGATTTTGACGTTTTTATCAACTTCGTCGGTACGATTCTTGCGCTGTGCAAACAAATCAACCGGATGAAGATTGAAAGCATTTGCAAGTTTTTTGAGCGCATCTTCATTCCAACGGCGCGTGCCGTTCTTGATGTGCGTCAAATAACTTTCTGACATACCTGTTTTTTCGGCAAGTACCTTAGTTGTCCAACCCCGTTCTCGCAATAACTCTTTAACGCGTAATTCCGTGGATGACATAACAACTCCTTCATGAAAAGCTAAGCTTTTGATTCAAGGCCGGTCTGAGACCAGCGAAACGCTGCACCGGGTTTACTATAGACCATTTCAAATAGAAAGACTACAAATTTTCCACTTGCACATACATTGATGTTTCTTTGCAAATTTTTTATGTTGTACTCATGCAAAACACCGGAATGATTGGTAGTGCAAAATTCACAGTAGTCTTTCTCTGTTTTGCATCTGCATTTTTTTGCGCTACAACAGCAAAAATTAATGCCGAGCCTATTTCCTACCTCATCACCGGCAAACAATTATTCTCGAGTACCTCATTCAACAAAAAGTGCTAGGCCTACCCTATCTTTTAAGCCAGGAGCCGGTGTGTAATGAATTCATCCAAGATACTGCTACTTCTACAACCCCCGGACAGCATTTTGACAGGATGTATGAGGCCTTTCAAAAAGACAAAAGTTGTTATAAACTACGCCGGCACCGCGTTGATCTTTTTAGAAAGGCATTTTTAAAAGATGAAAATTGATCAAGATAAGGATGGATCCCGGATCGGAGTCCGGGATGACAAGGCGAAGGCGGTAGTCGAGATTATGAAATCTGAAATTGAATACATGAGTAATGGGTTTTTTCTAGTAACTATCTACATGAAATTTTTTGTCATCCCAGCGTTCGAGCTGTGATCTAGTCATTATTTCACAAGACTTGTTATTCAACGTTAAAGACAAGATCTCATCATCAAGCAAGGAACTTCGTTGAAGCAAAATAGCTCTAACACCATCTTCGAACACACAGCCTGGCAAGGAGAAAAACTTGTCTGTGGCATTGATGAAGCTGGACGTGGCTGTTTTGCAGGCCCTGTAGTTGTTGCCGCCGCAGTCCTCAAGCCTGGCAGCACTCATAAGCTGTTAAAAGATTCTAAGGTGTTGAGCCAAAATCAGCGGGAAGACGCATTTGCTTGGCTACAAACAAACGCATGGTTTACCTACGGGGTAGGAACACCAGAAGAGATAGAAAGCTATAATATCTTACAAGCCACCAAGAAAAAAATGGTGCAAGCTTTTATTAATTTGATGGAACAAGAAAAATCATTATTGCCGCAGCTTCAAATCCTGCTCATCGATGCAGTCAAGCTCGAGCTGCCACCAACATACCATCCTAGTCATCTCAAAATTGAGGCCTTCCCTTATGGCGAGTCTCGCTCAATTTCTATTGCGGCTGCCTCAATCGTCGCTAAAGTTATGCGCGACAAACTGATGAGCACGCTGCATGGTTCTTTTCCGGCCTACGGATTTGACCAACACAAAGGTTACGGCACGGCGCAGCACCAAGCCGCCCTATCTTCTATGGGCAAGAGCGTTGTCCATCGACCTAGTTTTTTAAGAAAATTTGACCAGGCTCAGCCACAACACCAACAACTTTTGATCGGATAACCATGAAGCAGCAACGTACAGCCTTTGCCGAAGTGATCGAAAGCTCCATTACACATGCTACCGGCCTCAGCTGGGAATGGGCAAATCTACCAACCCTCTGCGCCCTAATAAAAATAATTCAAGCCCCATACACGCTTTTTGGCTGCATCACCAATATCAAAACGGGAAGCAACGACCCGCTACGCCAAGCCTTTGCCTATCAAAAAACTGAGGCCGAGCTCTTACAAGAGCAGCCACAAATTTTTTCGTTTTTACAGACTACGTTCACGATACAAATTTTGGGCTACAGCAAAGAAGATACCCCTCTCTCGTACTTGCTCCCACCGCAGCCAGCAAAGCTTCATGGCTTTATTACCTACGCCACGACTGATGAATACCATCAGTTTTTTTCAAATCCAGAATTTTTAAATTTATTTTTCCTGCAAAACGATGCTGGCATCGATCAAGACGAATTATTACTCGCATTGTTGCGCAATTTACGCGATACCATCGGCATAGACCCTGCGTTTATCCAAGCGCTCTGCCTCTACCGCAGCTCCATGCATACGGCAGACTATAAAAACATAAAACGATTTATGCAGCGATTGCAGCAGTTACTTTGATTGCACTTAGAAGCTTATTAAGAAGATAAAAAGCAGAGCGGGGCTTGTTCGATTTGAACAAGCCCCGCTCTGCTTTAAAAATTTAATTATTCAGCAATTACTGATTCTGCATTTTCTTGAGAAAAAACTGATCAATAAAGCGATCAGGCAATACCTTAATGAATTTTACATACTTATCATTAAGCATAAAAATTACATTTTTTTTACTAGCCATCGATACCATTGGGCCATAATATGGCTCCTGCGCAATAAAAGTTGCCACTTCAAGTATTTGAAAGTTCACAAATTGAGCAATCACATGCAACTCAGTAGCGGTAGCACCATTATTTATCCATTCAGCTAGGACAACATCAATCTGCGAGGCTGCTTTTTGCATCTGAGTACTTTCTAGCTCCATGTATTTCTTGCTATCAAAAGAATCTTTTTCATCACAACACGCAAGGATAAGCTCAAGATTTGCTTGTGCAAGCAAAGCCACAATTTTATTCAATACTATTTTAGTGGGCCCAGCGCTTAACGCATCACTGATGACTGCTTCGACAACATTGCCCGCCTCAAAGATAACAACGGGTTTCGACTTCCTTGCTTCAATAAAGTTCCCACTCACAAGCGCTAAACCTAAATTTAGTACCAACGAACGCCTAAAATTTTTAAACATACAGCCTCCTCGCAATTAGGCTTGGTATCAGAATTCAAGATATTTTACCTTAACCTTCTTGATGGTACACCCATTATATTTTTACGCAAACACCCTATCAATCAGCACACCGGAGATTTCAAATAGAAAAACAAGCACTGGATCAATCACTTAAAGAGCCACATTGAAACACTTCAGCGCCACATGACTCAAAAAATTACTCACATAGAAATACTTTAAGGTATTTTATTTCTTACCTTGATTATTGCAGCAGCCAGTATATATTTTTTTAGTCAATTTTAATGAATACTACACAGTTGTTACAGGAACCTACAGTGATGCACGTTAGTCAGAACACACCACAGCTATTGCCCGTTCTCCGTTGCGACTACGACCATGCATATGAATCAATCTATGATTCAGGCTATGGTACCTGCTTCGTTTTCTATGATGAAGAAGAGTTTGAAACCAATGACGGTTACTCCTCTCCGCAAATCTCAAATGGCAACATGATGCCATCAGGATTTTCTCAACGATAAAAAATCGCAAAAAAATTAGCCCCTCATCATCTAAGACGAGGGGCTAATTCATGTCAGAAAAAATTCAAACTTAAGTCCGTCATTTTTTCATCGGCAACATCGACGTAAAAGACTTAAGGTCATCATCACCAAATCGCAATCCAGCTCCCCAAAAAGGACTAGCGCTGCGTCGTGAGTAAATATCATCGATACCAAATGACGTGTATAAATTTTTATAGAAAAATGCTTTGTTGATCCATTTCAGATGAGGGCGCGTATCATCCAGTCGGTTGACACCAGAGAAATCAAATGCTTCCACCGATGTAATCCAATGAACCTTATCTGTTGTTAATGGCACATAAAAATCACACGCAACACCAAATGTATTTTCGAAGAGCCCAATTCTAAAGGCTAATCGATCAAACCGCTTACCGAATTGCAATGCCATGAGCAGCGCATTTTTCTTGCGCAGCACACGCTCAACTCGTGCAGGATTCCACAACTTATTAGCATTTTCAAGCTTCAGCTGAGACTGTAATAACGGGTTGCCAAGCTCATCATAAAATGAGTATCTGGTCTCATCGCGCTCAATCGATCCAAACTGACTAGCAACTAAACCAAACTGATAAAAGCAATCACTATTCGGGCGCAACTGTAAATCAAGATACCCTTGTGAATCATTGTGGCGGTAGCGCGTTTCACTGTGCATATCAATATTCAACATAAGCGACTGGCTCTTGCTTACATATTCTTTCATACCGCGAATGGTTTTTTTCAAATCGCCATAGGTTTCATCTTCATTGATAAGCTTACCTATCAGCCCCTTACCCGTATTAATTTTTTCAGCAATCTGACTTGTTTCTCTAAACGTATCACGCGCTTGAATTGCTGTTTCTTCGATTTGTTCAAACGCACCTCCAAGCTTGCCTCCCGTAACATGAATGTCATTGGCAATGCTCGTGCCGTTTTTATCAAAAGCCGCTGCAACGGTATGAATATCATCTGCAACCCCTGGTACAGCTTGCTTCAGGGATATCAGCGTTTGATTAAAATCACCGATGATATCGTTAATGCGAGACTCGTTTGAACTCATAGTTTTTTGTAGAACCAGTGAAAAATCAGCCAACCGATCAGTTGCCTTAGCAATCGAATCTAAGGCTTGCCGCATGTTTTTCTCACCCTCCCGAGAGGCAAAAACGGTCTTCACTGAGGAAGTTATGTCTTGTACGGTGGTAGCAATGGATCGAAATTGCTCTAAAAGCTCGCCAACACTCGTCGGCGTACGCCCCGGCATAGCCAAAGTACTACCAGGAAGAAAAATACCAGTTGACGGGTCACCTGGATCAATTTCCACGCTCTTGGTACCAATTAGTCCATCTTGGTGAATCATGGCGAAAGCATTTTTGGCTAATTTGTTGCGTCGGTCAATCCGTAAAACCAGCTCAGCCTTGCCACCATGGAGCAAACGCACCGTCTCAACCCAGCCAACATCAACCCCGGCAATTTTGACCGGCGCTTTAACTGTCACACCACCAGTGTCATCAAAATAAGTCTTGTATTCATTGTACTGAGCCTTGTCAAAGCGAAAGGCTTTGATGTTCATACTAAGATACAAAAAGATGGCCAATCCTGCCAAGATAAATAAACCAACTTGTGTTTCGTTTTTCACTATACCCTACCATTTTTCAAAACATTTTTTAAAGCCAGTACAACCGCAACACCTTGATGTCGTACTTGTCCTTAACTGATCTTGCATCACCTTGCTCCCCTGTTGCTGGCTGCTGCGCAGATGATTTATCTGCGGCATCATTACCTCCAGCATCACCAGGTTTTTTTTCATCGCGAGGACGATCAATTTTTTTTACAATGGCCATGACACGTTGCGTCACCTTACCAACCGTTGCATAAGATATCACAGAATAAGTCCGCGGCCCAAACTCTTTAGAAAAAATTCCCTGCATCTCTTTGAAGAAGACGGGTTTTTGATCATACAAAAGTTTGAGTATTTCCCAGTTAGCATCCCAATCTTTAGCAATTTCCGGTTTAAACTGGGACTTAAATTGCTTCATATTTTTTTTCAACAACTCAGGATCGGTAGCAAGCGGGCGCCGAAAAGTAAAAATCGCACACAGCCCATCAGAAAAAAGCATCGGGTTAACTTCGTGAGAATCACTCCAGATCGTAAAAATATCACTTAATGCTAAATTAATATTTGGTCTCGCTTCTTCTTTTTTCCCTGTTGGTTTTTCTGGTGGTTTATAAAAAATATCAAGATTTTTACAGGCAGGTAACTGCGCCAATTCAGAAATATCTTCTAGCTTACGAGCACGCTTGATTAAAAATTCTTGCAACTTAGCAACCAATTCACCGGCCGCTAATTTATCTTTAATTTCTAAACTTTTAAGCAGCGCTGCATACTCTTTTTTAAATTCCTGTTTCTTAAAATCAAAAGCTTCATTAATGTTGATTTTACCATCTTCACAAGTCAAACAAATTTTTAGTTCTGCAGCAAAACCATCTCGCTTTTCTTCAAATGAAAATGTCCGCCAACGATTAAGAAAAGGAAACACCTGATCAAGAAAATTTTTGTCATGAGGCTTTAATTTTGAATCAGGAGTTTTTTTATCAGCTTCTTCTCCAGCATCTGATTCTTTGTCTTCATCTAGCTTTTTTTTACCATCTTTTTCTTTTTTTTCTTCTATCTCAAGACAGATCAACTGCTTGATGGCAATCTGCACACCACTCAATGCCAACGCCTTGGCCTGCTCGCGCTGCATGATAATCGCCACGAAATTATTAGTTACAAGCACACCGTTAACCAGCTGCACCGTCAGGTAGGTCATGAGCGAGACAATCATGAGCGCAAAAATAATAATAAATCCTTTTGATCGCTTCATGCGTACCATTACTCCTCACCTTCAAGACCACTAAGCAGCGTATCCAATGGCGTTGGCCCTTTACTGCCTGCTGCGGCAGCAGGCTTGCCAGGAGCTGCGGCTTCACCAACAGAGCCTTGCCCGCCTAATCTCGCTTGCACATTTTTAACAATATCTGCCATACCGCCACCGCCTGGGCCAGCAAGCTTAACGGCACCAGCTTGTTCTGATTGTTTACGCTGCCCTTTGGCTGCCATTAAAATTTTTTCAGCATCATCAGTAGTCAGCATGAATACTTCAAGTTCAAGCATATCGCTGCGAGTTTTTTCGTCATTCCAAAGATCAATGTACACATGCGCTCGCTGTGGAAACTCACCAACGGTCTTTTTTGTTTCGCCCCATGAAAAACCCTTAATCAATTCTTGTTCAGCTTTTTTACCACTATCAAGATTACTTTCTTTTTTTTCAGGCTCTTTGAACATAGAAAATTCTATAAACAAACCTTTTACCCCATGCATAACTTCATGCAAAGTAATTGGGTTGTTTAAATTAGCCAGCGGATCTACTTCACTAATTTTCATTTTCACATTGCTGATGTCGGTTGTTTGCTTGCGCACAAGCGTGTAAGAAAGCTCACCCTTAGATTTTTTGTCGCGAATTAGCTCATAACGAACGCGCACCAAGCGCTGCGATGATTCACCATACAGCTCAAGCGCATTGGTCGTAATAAAGCTACAAGCCTTAAGTAGCTCTACCTTTTTGCCTTTAAATTTATGAAAATCAGCATCATCAATTTCAGCAAAGAAATACTTTTTGCGCTCTTCTCGTCGCTTCTCTTCTTGCTT
The DNA here is from genome assembly GCA_945861145.1 of candidate division TM6 bacterium GW2011_GWF2_37_49. Lineage (GTDB taxonomy): Bacteria > Babelota > Babeliae > Babelales > RVW-14 > CAMATL01. The sequence goes on from CAMATL010000012.1 coordinate 17,505, forward strand.
CTTTTTTTCATCTTCAGGCAATTGTTTGTCTTGCTCTGGCGTCGGCGGCTTTTCTTCAGGTTGATCCTCACTGAGCCCTTTTGCTTTATTTGACTCAATCAGAGAATGCAACTGCGGCATACAAGCACTACTCAAATCTCGATCGATGAGCTGTGTCAACAACACAATTCGCTGATTCATGTGCGACATCTCACGAGCATTGCCAATAAATTTCACAAGAGTTTGATACGCCTGCATGAGCGCAAACATAATAAAGCTGGATAACCCAAGAGCCAGGAGCGTTTCTATGAGCGTAAACCCAGGACGATTATTAGGCTTCTTTAAAACACATGCTTTTGAGCCCGCTCGAAACCCTTCGACAAGCTCAGGGCGAGCGGACATTGAGCACCGTAGAGAAGGATTATGGTTTTGGATCTTCAAGCCATACCTCTCGTTGTGCAAAACTCACCAGCTTAATATCATAATCAAATGGCCCGTTTTTCCATGTACCAGTTGCTTGCACAAGCGCCAACTGATCACCAAGAATATCCTTGAGTTGGGACTTAGCACTTGGCTCTAGCACTTCTACCGCAAGCGTCAATTGGTTGACTACATTCTCATCTTCAAGTCGTTCTGGTTTGGTCGGCTTAAATTCTTTGCGAAGTAGGGGCATTTGCTGCACAAGCGCATTTTTGACTATATAAAATTTTAAAAACTTTTCTCGTTCACGCATCAACCGAAACATCGATCGAATATGCAAATCAGACATGACATAGACAGTCCCTGTCATGATTGCCATAGCACCCAGCACTTCGATCAGCGTGAAGCCTTTTTTGCGCTGCATCACTCCTCCTGACCTGGGCGGATAAGCTTTTCAATCAATTCAAACTGCCCATCAAACGATAGCATTTTCAGCGTAACCGGCTCTTCTTTGTTGTCTTCAACGCGTACCACTTGAACATACACATCTTGAATCAAGCCATCAGGCACCACGTAACAAAATGCTTGGTTGTTTTCTTGGAAAATTTCTTTTTTACCAAGATACACGGCACGGATCTGGATGTTGTCCGTAAACGAGTATTGTGTCTTGAGATAAGGAGATGGCGCATGGGCAAATTCAGCCATACCTGTTTTTTGATTAGTTTTTATTTGATGCTCTACCACAACGGCATCGGGCGTTTTGTTTTTGCCGCGTGTAAAGCTGAGGCGAAACACAACCTGCTCGGCGATGCTTTCTTGGCGCGCAAACTGCGCTAAATTATTTAATTCATCAAGAATGTGAGTCCACTCAGAAGCATGCGGGCGCCGCGAAAGCCGCGGCGCCACCATACCAATTGCAAGCCCAATAAGCATAAGGACAGCCATCATTTCAATGAGAGAGAAACCTCTCGATGATGGCATACGCACAGGCTTATGAACCTTTATGTAGATATTCTTCTGGTTCTGCCGCTTCCAGCTTTTCACCATATGAAAGAATCTCAAAATATTTATATTCTTTGGTAAAAACTTTTGGAGGATTGTTATACATCAATGGACGATCCCATTTATCTAAAGGTACATCAACGATACCTTCAATGTATGGACCTTTCCATTTCGGATTATTGTCCACGTTTTTCACCAAATGTTCTAGTGTTTTTGGATTACCACCAACATCCATTTGATATTCAAGAATAGCACTTTTAACGGTACCAAGAAGTGATTCAGTCGCTGTTGTGTTGCCCTTACCAATCATTTTTACAATACGAGGGCCAACCATAGATAAAATTAATCCTATGATGAAAAGCACCGCCATTATTTCCATCAGGGTAAAACCGGCTGAACGTCTCATATTCATAAATACTCCTTAAAAATTATCTCAATTCACAATTCTATTTAACCATATCTCCCATACTCATCATTGGCATGAATATGGAGATTACAATAAAGCCGACTACAAGCGCCATAAACATCGTCATGATCGGATTTATTTTTTCAGTAAGCCCATCGCTTAATTCTGCAAGCTCCACCTCATAATCATTACCAACCGTCAAAAGCATCTGTCCAAGCTTGCCCGATTGCTCACCAGTACTGATCATGTACAAAGCAATTTTAGGAAAAATGCCGGTTTCACTCAGGTACTTAGCAATTTTACCTTCTTTGATAATTTTATCACGCGCATTATTGAGTTTTACCGTCAGCACTCTATTTTCAACGATGTTACAAACGATATCAAGCGCTTCAGAAAGATTCACACCACTTTCCATCAACATGCCCAATGTTTTTGAAAATTGAACCACAGCCTTGGTACGAGCAAAATAATTGATAAGTGGCATGTTCAACATCCAGGCATCCCATTGGTACTTACCTTTTGCGGTAGATTTCCAGTAACTAAACACGAAAACAATCGTGGTAAGTCCAACCCCTAGAACAATGTAGTTGTTAGTTAATGCGTCTGAAACAGCAATCAAAATTCTTGTTGGCAATGGTAACTCTTGTTTCATATTTTTAAACATAGCCGTCAACTTTGGCACAAGCACCGTAAGCAAACCAACTATCACAAGCACAGCAAAGCTTAACGTCATGAGTGGAGACCGCATTGCTTTTTGTACTTTTTTCTTTGTTTCTTCAGTGCGTTCAAGATAACTAACCAAGCTCTCAAGGATTGGCTCTAATTTACCACTTGCTTCGCCAGCTTTGACAAGCTGAATGTACACGTTACTAAAAATTTTAGGGTGCTTAGCCAGCTCTTTTGCTAGAGGCTCGCCAGTTTTAACGGCATCTTTTATCGAAATAAGCACACGTTTAAATTTACCCTCAAATTGATCAATTAAAAGATCAATTGCTTGCAGCAACGGTACTGCTGAACGCAGTAGCACGCTCAGCTGCTTGGTAAACAAAATAACCATTTTTACATCAACAGGCTTTTCAAAAAGCCCGGCAAGAAACGAACCGCCACCATCATTGCGTACTTCTTCTACCGTGGTAGGCATCAGTCCCTGACCGCGTAGCAATTCCTTAGCTGCGACAACAGAGGCCGCATCAATGGTTCCCGAGGCCTTGCCCCCGCGACGATTGTATGAATCATACCGATACAGCGGCATACGCCAATGCTCCCAGCTGGTTCGCTAAAATAAAAATTTTCTTGCTAAAACGAAATGGCTCTTGGTATCTTCTCGTTGTTTAGCAGAGACTCCACACAGTCTAAAGCATCAAATTCGGATCAAACATACTTAATGCGAACGGGTAATGCAATGAAAATGAAAAATACCCTTCTTCTGTGCCTAGCCTTGGCACAGACTTTTGCTTGCAGTGCTACTAATTTTTTGACAGAAGATGTCAATCAACTAGAAGTCACAGAACAGCTCGATGCGTTGTTGAGTGAAGACGCAACACCATTAGATTCGAGTGTTCAGCATTTGCGGGATTTTTTTGCAGCACATGACGTTGGTAGCTCGGCGCTTAAAAGCCGCCACGCAGCGCCAACAAGCAAGACCACACGATTTAATGAATCGTTTCTAGAATATATTAAGCAGGTGTACAATCAACGCTCGTATGCTACGTATCTCTCAGGCAACGGTTCACATATCGTTGAATTTTTAGAAATCGGCCGCGAGCTAAGCCTTAATCCTGAATACTTATATGTCGGCACGCGTCTTTTTTACAACAAATTAAAAGAGGCTGAAATCATTGATGATACCCTGCCGCTTCAACTTTTACCTGCATTTTCAAAACACCTTGCAGCGCACTTTGATCATCAACAAGAAGAAGCTCAACCCAAAGAAAATTTGGAATTCATCAAAAAGCATACCGAAGAAGTAATCCTGTATAAATTCACAGAACACTTCAACCGATTCCAAAACAACCCTGATTCATTTATTGATGAGCTTTCACACGATCTTGCTACTTTTTATCATCAGCAAGATACCACTAAAACTCAAGCTCATATGAAATATGATAGCAAGCAAGAAACACTAACACGCTTGCGCCATATAACAATTCGCTTTTTTGAGCTGACCATAAGCAAAACCATGTGGAACACTATGCAGCCAGAAACCATTTGGCCATCGGTTGTTGCTCTGGCAAATGGCCTACAAAGCCTTGCCCAGCACCGCATACTTGACCACATGGATGACCTTGATGACTTGCTGTGGACACTTATCCACCGCTTTAATTACTATCTCGAACTAACCGGCGCCGATCTGCCAATGACTTTTTATGAAAAAGTTGAAAACGATCTTATGAATCGCAGCGTCTTCTTCCTGGAAGCAAAAGAGCAGGATGATGGCATTGCAAGTAAAAAACAGATATTAATTGAGGGGTTATTGCGAGGCAAAGCTCGCTCTATGGCCGAAAAAGAAGGCCTGCTTACTCGCCCTATGAATTAGTTTTTAGTCTTTGCATTAAAAAAGGGAGCGTATTTCTACGCTCCCTTTTTTGTTTGTTTTTAAACTTTATGCAATCAAATGCAGTGATCGTAATCCAGTAGCTTCATCAATATTAATTTGATAATACCGATTCTTCGCGTAGTGCCCTACAAGCTCAAGATCATGGCTAATGATAAGCACTGTCAAGCCGCTTTCTTCAACCAGAGACTGCAAAAACTCCATAATCATTTTAGCATTGTGCGCATCAAGAGCAGCGGTCGGTTCATCAAGTAGCAAAACCTTAGTCGGCTTTTGCAATGCCATCAAGATGGCTAGCATCTGGCGTTGTCCACCAGAAAGCATATGTACTGGCTTTTGCTTTGGAATTCTAAAGCGCTCTACAAAAGCAGGTAATTTTTGTGCAACTGGCAGCGTGTTAAGACTGGGATAAAAATTCAACCGCGCGATTTGTAAATTTTCTTCAAATGAAAGCTTGTCTGCCAGCATAAGATCAAAATCTTGTTGAACTAGCTTAATATCGTTTTGCAACGATCCAAGCGCCTCTCGATTATCCTTATCAAAAGTATGAACCACACCGTCAACAATGATGGTACCTGTGATATTTTCTTGTGGATGCACAATGCCACGCAAGATGTTGAAAATGGTCGATTTGCCAGCTCCGTTTTGCCCACGCACAAAGTGAAGCGCGCCGGCAGGGAACTGCCCGGAAAGTTGATTAAAAAAAAGTTTTGATTGTTGAGCAAAACCAAAACTGACTTGTTTAAGTTCAAGCGCAATCTTCATTGTTATACTCCCAAGTTGTCAATTTTAGATTTACGCAACGCACCATGACGATACTGGTTAATTAAAATTCCCAGTACAAGAGCAGACTGAATCATGGTGAAATATTTCAAATTAAACCCAACCTTGAGCAACAACTGCTGAATTATGCAGTAAACAAGAATTCCCACCACTGGAACAAGGATAGAAAACAATCGGTTTCGAACCAAGGCCTTGCCTAAAATCAAGCAGGTCACCGAAAATAGCGCCATACCAAACCCTGCACCGATATCTACAAAGCTACTGGACTGTGAGACACAGTACCCAGATAACCCTGCAAGCGCATTGGCAAGCAGAAGCGCACAGCAAAATACATATTTTGATGAAATACCGTAATTGGCAAAGAAAGAGGGGTTGTTACCGTAAATTACAAAGCTATAACCCAGCTGCGTGTAAAAAAGCAATGCCCCAAGAACCCACAACACTACAAAAAACAGTGCAAGCATAAAAAGCTCTGGATGGGCAGGAACAAGGCTAAAACAGGCTAAAGGGTTTTCAAAGGCTGCAAGTGAAAAATTCGCTGTGCCCAATACAAATTGATTCACGCCATGAAAAAGACCAATGGTCAAAACACTTGCAAGCAGATGAGGCACATGAAACAAGCGTGTAAATAAAAATACAACGCCGCCAACGGTTAACCCGCCCAGCAAACTAACAAGCACTACACAACCAAGCGCTACAGGCAACGGCAGATGGGAGAGTTGCGGCATGAGACGCGCGGCGCAGATCGCACCAAAAACATAGGCGCTCTCAATACTTAAATCAGGAACTTTTAGTAACGAAATACTTATGTAAGCGCCAAGCACGAGAGGAAAGTAAAGAAATGCCTGCTCACAAACAATTAATAACATATCCAACACGGCAATCCCTACGCGCAAAAATCTTTAATAATTGTACAAAAAATATCACGACCCATTTCCAAATCTTTGATTGTAATGAACTCATTAGTGCCATGCAGATTTTCTTTGCACGTAAACGGCGTTATGCCAAACCCAATAATACCCTTTTGCAAATAAAATCGTAAATCTGAGGACTCTTCAGCGTGAAGAGGCTGCACAGCGAGGCTGTGTTTTTGTACGGCTCGTTCAAGTGATTGATAAAAATCATTACGAAATATAGGGTCATAAGAGCGCTCTTGTACCGTTGCTTCTATTTTATATGAGATTGCAGGATAACGATCTACAAGCTTTTTAAGATAATCTGAAGCATCTTGTAACTTCATAGTTGGCGGAACACGAATATCCACCGTAGCGGTTGCTGTATCAGAAATAACGTTAAGCGCTACTGCACCTTCTTTAATAGTGCCAAACTGCAACGAGGTAATGTTAACAGAAAGTAATAATCCTGCCGGCTGCCCTAACGTATTTAGCTGCTGGCAATCCTGGAAAGTAGCTAATTTACGCAGAAATGCCACTAATTCATGGGCTGCGTTTTTAACATTAATTCGTGAACCATGCGCCATGCTTCCATGACTAATAAACGAAGCCTGAATTGGTTTACGCTCAGATACTTTAATATGCAAAAAGCTTGAATTCCCTGACGGAATTCCTTCATCAAGTGCATACCCGATATTCATTTTTTTAAAATAAGGATGCTCTACAAAGCGCCGAGCACCATCAAATCCACCACGTTCTTCATCTGGCAGCAATACAAGGTGTACTGTTCTCTTAAGCGTACCTTGCTCGCTCAAAAATTTTTTTAAAGCAAAATACTGAGCAACACCTATTCCCTTCATATCTTGCGTGCCACGACCATAAATAATACCATCGTTAACTATGCCGCCAAAAGGGTCATGATTCCAGCTTGTATAATCAACAATAGGCACAACATCCATGTGATGTGAAAGGACAAGCGAAGGCAATGATTGATCAGACCCTGGCATTGTTATTACAAGTACCGAATAGTCGTTGCCAAGAGAAACAATCTCATACAAAAAACCATCTTTTTGAGCTTGTCGCACAAACAAAGCAATCACATCATCATAGCGTGGCTGAGGAAAGCTTGTATCAATGCGCAAATATTCTTGCAAAAAATTAATCACAATACTTCTTATTCTTCCGTTGAAAAATGCTGCTCAATAAAGTTTTATACATAAATAAAAATAGGCGGAAAATGCTGCCGTTAAATGAAAAAATTCAATGCGGGGTCTAATAAATCACCTATCATGAACAAAATCTACCACCTCAAGCAATTGAAGTAATTTTTCATCAAGCTTAATTCCCTGCCGCTTCAGCTTATTTCGATTAATAGTAAAACGAAATTTATCAGTCAATTTAAGAGGTATTTGATCAGGCGAAAGGCCGTCACGTAAAATTTTACATGCACACTCAGCAGCATCTGCACCAAATGCATACTCATGCACACCAAAACCAATGGCAGCCCCTTTCTGCACCGAATCAAGATCACTAACAAAAACAGTAACACCATAGCTTTCACATAATCTAATAATTAGATCAATCGCCGAAACGACAGTGTTATCTTTTAAAATCATTACTAAATCAACATCTTTATTAATAAGGAGTGGCAGTTTCTGCTGTACTTCTCGCACATTAAATACCTCAACAGCCTTAAAAGATACCCCTTTTGAAGTAAACAATTTTTCAATAGCAAGTCGATCTGCTTCAAGCCCTGATGATTGCACTGGGTCATACACCAACAAAACATTTTTTATCGTGGGCTTAACCACTAACAATAAATCAATTTGTAGCGGGTAATTTGTTTTTGCAGCAGCACCGGTTAAGGCATTACCTGATTTTTCTAATGTCTCAACAAGACCAAGCTCAACAGGCCGCGCAACAGCACCAAATACTATTGGAACCTTGATACCTCTTTTAGAAAAAATCTCTTTGGTAAGTTGAGTTGCTACAGCTCCAATAGTAAACACAACGTCGTAATTTTTCTGTGCAACTTCTTCAATTTGAGCAAGCAAAAGAGGCCTGCTACCATTAGCATTGTATTCAGTAAAACTGGCATTAAGTTTGTATTTATTTATGATCACGTCCACAAAGCCCCGTTGAACCTCAACAAGTGCTTTGTGTGATACTGGCAAGATCACCGCAACAGCATATTTTCTATCTGAAAGCTCTTCCCCGTCAGCAGAAATCTTAGTCAAAGAATTTTTTTCTTGCAAGGCAGTTTGCGCCTGTTTATGAAAATATAAATAGCCAGAAAAAAACACAAATAGCACATTGAGTGCCCAACTTAAAGCAATTAGCTTTCGCTTCATTCCTTTTACTCCTGACAAGCATCACTACAACAACTACTAGCTAGGCCCATAATGAATTTTAAGTCTCGAAACCTTAACATGGATCGCCTATAAAAACAATGCAATCGCGGCAATAAAAGCCTGCAGGATTTTATTATTTTTAATAACAAGAAGTAACGATATCGCACATTCAATAGTGAAGCGCATAATTTAAATCCACGCCTGTGAGACGTAAAAATTCTTCGCTTGGGGTTCTGTACCGCAGGGTTTTTCTTGGCCGATTATTCAATTTTTTTCCTACTGCAAGAACTTGTTGCTGGGTAAGCGTAGAAAGATCTGATCCTTTTGGAGCGTACTGCCTGATAAGTCCGTTGGTGTTTTCATTCAATTTGATTGAGCGAAGATTCATTTTACCCTTACCCGGGGCGTTTTCATAACTTTCTATGCACTTCAATGTTGAATGTGCGCTTTTTAAGCCACGATTATTACAAAGGAGCGCTGTTGCCTAGATCTTTCCACTTCTCACCATCGCCTGCAACCTGAGGCGTGGCAGCCGATCCAAACGAAAAAATTCTTGCAAGCATGCCAGGATTAGGCTTTAAACAATCAGCAGCAGTCGCACTTGATGCAATTTCCTCAACCGCTATAACTTCTTCCGATTCGCCCAAAAACTTGTGCCACGAATCAATAGCTTCAAGCGCTTGTATGTGCTTAGCCAATGCTGTTTTAGTCAATGAAACAATCGTAGTCAAGACCAAATCAGTATTTCGAGTATTAAGCTCTGCCTGAGTCAACGCCCCCCACCATAATCCTTGCCATCCGAAAAAAACTGTAGATATTTTATCAACCCAATGCGGTAATGGTAAAGCTCTAAGATCTTCATCAGAGTCATGCAGTGCTTGCAAGGCACGAATAACTCGAGATCGCACATTTTCAAAAGAAATCAGGGCCAATACATCACCACTCAAAGCTCGTGAAGCATATTCAGTTCTAAATTTCTCTTTGATGAACAAAGCAACATCAAGCGATACCGTTTTTCCTTGCTTTTGTACTACTTCTTTGGCAACAGAGGTTAAGGCTAAACTTAGCATCAAATCCTTAAATCCTTTACTATAAGAATCATCACGCCCAGCTCCCCTAAATAGCTGGCGAGCATTCATGTATAATAAAAAAGGGTCCATGCCGGTTTGGAGCTTGGCAGTTGTCCATCGCTCCACGGCTAATTGCTGCCCAGTTGTACCTTTGTCATAAATAGGCTTAAGCAATCGCTTTAGCATATAATAATTTTGATCTTTCAAGAGGCTATCAAGCTGACTTACATCAACACCAGCAACCGCAAGGGTCACAGGCTGAGAATCCATTCCAAGAGCTTGTTGCCCGCCCCCAACAATCAACGTCATTGCCAACACAACCACAGATAAGTTCTTCATGCCTAGCCCCTTTTTTTTGCATAATAAATTCATGCACCATCTCTCTGGAGCATTGGCGAAAAAAGATTAAAAAGCAATCAACAAGTTACAGGATATAAGATTTCACCGTTTCACAGCATGCTTTCTGGCTGCCATTTCAGCTTTTTATTAAAATGCAAAAAGTCCCGAATTTATTTGAGCGCACTTCAATATTGAATTTGCGGTATGCTCTAAAACTTAAAAGCCTCTTAGTATCTGGAGAGCTCTGAGGATAAAAAGGCTATAATATAGTCCCGTTAAAAACTCAACAGAGCCTATTGTTATTGGTGCAATTTCATTTTTTATACTCACGAAACTATCTTTAAATTTTAATGCAAGCGTATTTCAAGTTTTTTACCTAAAACAGCAGTAACAATGGCGTTTTTTAAAACGCCATTGTTATATCCCAAGACTGGAATGATCTCACTGATGCGATGAAATTACTGAAATACATTAAATTCTACAAATAAGCCTAGAAAAAGAAGTATCTTTAAAGAATATTTGACGATAAACGCTTACAATATTTCCTTGATCTTTTCAAAAAATCAACGGAGCTGCTTAGAATAACTGTTCAATCTACCAAAAAGCGGGTAAATTTTGCGACATCGGATAATATTCTAAAATATGTGGAGCTTTATGAAAAAATTATTATTATTACACGCATTAATGCTTGTTACTCTTACTCAAGCTCAAGCAATGTTTGCTACTCTTACTCAAGCTCAAGCAATGAAAAGAAAAAGAACTAACATAGGTAATGGATCCTGCGCTTCAGTTGCCAGCCAACAAGCTGCTTGTCTAAACCCGCAAGCAATAACAAAAAAAGAAGGTCTCATGCCGGAAGTCGAATCTGCTTTCAGTGCCATGGATCTGCGAGAGCCTGCTGCTGTAGAAATGCTTTCCCCTCATGCGCAACTACATAAAGCTGTAAACACGGGTGATATGTCAGCTCTAGAGGCATTATTAAAGCTTCCCGATCTTGATCTCAATTCCCCAGATGAAACAGGGCTTACACCATTACATAGAGCTGCTATAAAAAAAACTTTGCCAATAATAGAGCTTCTTTGTAATGACTTACGCACTCAAGTTAATGCGTGTACTGGTAAAAAAAATACAGCATTACACATCGCCGCGAACTATGGGCATACTGAAGCAATTATTTTACTGCTCGCCGCCGGAGCTCTTCCAAGGATAAAAAACATCGGCAAGCAATCTCCTGCTGATTTAACAAAAAGCGCAGAGATCAAATGCCTTTTACTGGAAAATATTTTCGAACGCAGACTCTTTACCTTGATAGGTGACATGGAAGATCAAAGCACTATTATTAAAATAAAAAAATGGGGTACTCCACTCCAAGTTCTTGCCATAGTAGAAAATAATTCAGCTGCTCTTTTTTCTGGGGCTGAAGCTGAAAAAGAAGACTCAGATGTATGCTTGGTCTATGGGGCCAGTCAGATAAATCATGTTTTTGCTGGTGGTACATTATTGCATTTGGCTGCCATGCTCGGGCGACATGAAATAATTATCACACTGCTTACGGCCGGCGCAGATCGAACAATTCAAAACCAAGAAGGTTTCACCGCCGCTGATGTGGCGCTCAACGAAGAGACTACGGCTTTAATTGAATTTTTTTCTCTTGCACCTGTTGCTTCAGCTACAACAACAGTAACCCCACCAAAAAGTTATTGCGTAATAAGCTAACGATTAGCGGGCTTTAGATTTTTCTAAGGCCCGCTATTTTCTTCTAATTCATAAGCATTAAGTGGTTGCTTGTTTGGCTCTTGAGTTTTTTCTAACTGTGCCTGAATAGACTCACTCACATACTTCAGAAGCGTTTGCACCCATCTATTCACTACCATGACTCTTACGGGTACAAGTGAATAATTGATATTTCTCTTGCAGCTCTAGCAAAAAAATTTTAGGACCATAGGCACATCAAGCATAAATCTTAAATCTTTATCAGATTGAATGTGCGAATTTCTAAAGTCAAAACCATCTATAAAAATATTCTTGCAATGATTAGAAAATCGAGATTAAAAAAGGGGTAGATTTCTCTACCCTTCCTACCCGATCTTAAAATTATGACTAGTCTTAACCAAGCTTTTCTATTTCTTCAACTGACAAGCCGGTAAATTTAGAGATTTTTGCAGGTGGCTCATTCTCTGCTAGCATGGAGGGTGCAATGGCTTTTTTTTCCTCTGCGCGAACTCCCCGTTCTCTATCTACTGCATTGCGCCAAAGATCAAGTTCAGCATAATATTTTTGGAGTTCTGCATCGCTCCAATGGTGTTGTTCAAGAACGTCGAGAGTAGATTGTTTTTCTGCATTAACTTTGCCACTCGTTTTCTTGAGCAATATTTTTGATTTTTTTTGAGCTCTGCATGAATTCGAGGGCTTCCGTATGTCTTACGGTTTTTTAAGTAAATTTCCTTGATCTTACAGGAGAGCTCATCATCCTTTATTCTCGTAGCAGATTTCTTTGCATTGATGAATTTATAGTATCCTGAACGAGAAACTGAAAAAACTTCTGCCATCTTTCTAATATTAAATTCTTTTGAGTTCTCCTTCATAAAGGTAAAAATCTTTACCTTTGTCTTGAGAAGATGGCCAAAGCTTTTTTTAAGATATCTCTTTCTTGCTTGACGTTTTCAAGCTCTTTTTGAATTTCATAGTAATTAATATTTGAAGCTTTTATGTTGCCAGATCCTGGAAAAGCCGTGTCTCCCTCTTCCTTAAATATTTTTTTCCACCCATCCATTGTAGATTCTGGAATTCCTAGATTTCTACAGATAGAAGCTTGCGTTTCATCACCTTTTTCTAACAGAGCCAATGCCTTTAATTTAAATTCTCGATCATATTTTCTTAGTGCCATGATATCCCTTTTTGTTTTGACCATGCAGTTTACTACGTATTTCAAGTGCCTACAAAAGGGTAGCAAGATCAGATGGATCCCGGGGCCCTACCCGGGATGACAGAAACTACTGACTAAATGGTTATTTTAGAAAATAAAACTGATTGATGAATTTGGTAAAAAGGATGGATCCTCGCCTACGCGAGGACGACCCAGCCTTCGCTTTAAATAGCTTCGGCGGGCAGGCAAAATTTACTGACTAGCAGGTTACTTAAAAAAAGCTAAAAAAATAAAAAAATATTATTAATAAGTACTGCTGAGCGCTACGAGCGGTCTCACGGTGCTCCATGATGCGCATTGTGCTGCACCGTTTGTGCGGCATCAATGCAGCAGCAAGGAAAGCGTGGAGAGTGCGATTTAGCGCGCCTGCCCGCCGAAGCTAGTTAAAGCGAAGGCTGGGGTAATAGCAGGGATATGGGACGGCCAGTCCCATAATCGTGGGGGGTGTGGGGGGTTGCCGATACGCAATCCCCTGCAATCGTATTTAAAAAGAAAATTAATTTAAAAACTATTTCTTAAAAGAAGTTTGCCAGCTTTCAATAAGCTGATATTTCTCTGGCCGAGACTTTTTATTGTAACCATATTTTGCATCAAACATTTCCAATGCTTGAGCATTGGTTGCCCCACATTTTTCGAGCAACCAGAGTGCGCATGCCTCACCGGTGCGGTTGATGCCTTGTGAGCAGTGAATTAATAACGGCTCTTGGGCTTTATCAAAAGCGGCGAGCAACTCATTGATTTCTTGCGGTGTCGACATTTTACCAGCGCTCATCGGTACATGTACCACCGATGCGTGACATGATTTTGCGGCGCCTTTTTCGCCCCAGCAGCATACGGCGTTTTCAGCAGGGCTGCGCAAATTGATGATGGTCTTGATGCCATATTCTTGCAAGTAAGCGGCTATGCGCGCGCGAGGAATCTGGCCCGAACGGTAGAGGCGGCCTTCTTGTACGGTGTGGAAATTATCGTGTGCTAAATCTTGAGCGGTTAACGTTGCAGCATTGATCTCTTTAGGCATAAAACATCCTCCCAATAACAGAAAACCGGCTAGAGCAAAAATGCCCGTATATTTTTTCATCTACATTTTCCTTCATTTTATAAACATTGAGGGTGAATTTTCAATATAAGATAAAATGAGTCAAATTGTTTTTTTAAGATGTTTTGTAACTCCCCAGGTATCTGGGGAGTTACAAAACTAGACCCAAGATTTGAAGCAATGAAGAATTATGGGGTTATTTCAAATGTTCACTAATCTAAAACTGTCCGAAGTATTGCTATGAATTAGAGGCCATCCCACAAAATACTAATTGGGTGTGCAAAAAGCTTTTCATCAAAAGGAAGCGACTGAGCACCTCCATACAAAACTATTCCCTGCACAAATTTCTTGCCAAGCTTGTCTCTTAAATAAATCAGTCCTTTAAGATCATCACGAGTCACCGTAGTACTACTTTTTATTTCGATACCAACAACATTACCAGAACGGTCTTCTAGAATAATGTCAACTTCATGACCTTGCACAGTCCTAAAATGATAAAGTTGAACGCTTATTTTGCTCCATGTTGCCTGTTTTTTCAACTCGCTGACTACAAAGTTTTCGACAATTTTACCCATCATTACGCTCTCTTTGAGCGCCCTTGTGACGTTAAAATCTAGCAAATAAGCGAGCAATCCTGAATCCACTAAATACATTTTTGGGGATTTGACGAAACGCAACGTTAGATTTGAACTCCATGCCAATTGTTTATTGATGATAAAAACAGCCTCAAGAAGAGCTAAGTAGCGATGAACTGTTTTAGCAACAAGCTTGCTGTCACGCGAAATATCAGCTGTGTTGAGCAGTCCTGAAGCACGACTAGCCAATATCTTTAATAAGTTTGGCAGTTCCGTGAGCTTCTCAATATTGGCAAGATCTTTAATATCTTTTTGTAGTAAAAGATTAAGGTAACTACGCATCCAAGCTTCACAGTCCTCTTCATCAAATGACTGAAGGCTTGGGTAGCCACCTATAAGTATTTTTTTGTATAAATCTTCTTTTGATAATGGCTGCTGAGAAAGACTAAGCGCCGTTCCTGCAAAAACGGTATCAATAAAAAATTCCTTTCTCCCCATAATCTCGCCTTGAGAAAGAGGCATAAGATCAATAATTTCCATTCTTCCGGCGAGAGAATCCCCTAGGCGAGGAATGAGGAGGGGGTTGGCTGATCCCGTAAGAAGATACCGGCCAGGTTCACGATTTTTATCAACATCACTTTTGATAGCTAAAAATAGCTCTGGCAAGCGTTGTATCTCGTCGATAATAACTGGTTTTTTGACATTGGCAATGAACTCTGCACCATTACTTTTTGCCGCCAAATAAGTGATTTCATCGTCAAACGTTAAGTACGTGTACTTTTTTTTATCAAGTAACTCTCGAACGAGTGTTGTCTTACCAACTTGCCGAGCACCATTTAATAAGACAATTGGACTGCGCCCAAGCGCTTTTTCTAGCTTGTCTTGTATGGTTCTTTTCAGCATAAAGCCCCCTTTTTGTAAATTACGACAACAACTGTCAGAAATTATGACAACAACTGTCAGATTTTACAATCACACGTTAAAAAAGGCTCCTAATTGCGATTTTCAACATGTTTTTTTATATTAATTATTTTAATTTATAGCTCAAATACATACCAATAAATTTGTTTTGATTTCTTTTAGAGTAGCTACTAGTGAGTAAATCCTGCCTGCCCTCGGCTTGATCGAGGGGCGAGCGGACGAAGGGTAGTTTATCCTGAACCTCGAGCTCGACGAGAGGTCGAAGGAGGATTGAAGAATTTTATTAAATGGCCAGACGGAGCCGTAGGCGTAGCTGGCCTTATGTTGCGGCCAAATGCGCGCGTTTTTTGCGGCGCAGCGCGAAACCGTTCAAGCGCAAGGGGGATATGGGGCACCGCCCCATAAACGTCGGGGGTCCAGGGGGGCTGTCGTTACACAGCCCCATTGGAACGCATTTAAAAAGATAATTTAAAAAAAATATTAAAAAAAGAAGGTCACAGTTTTTAAGCTGTGACCTTCTCTAAAAAAAGAAAAATAAAATTAATAAAAATAAAAAAATTAATAAAAATTAAAATAAAAAATTATACGTTTATAGAATTGAATTGTTGTTGAACCACTGGGAAAGCTGACAG
>CAMATL010000013.1 GCA_945861145.1 candidate division TM6 bacterium GW2011_GWF2_37_49
TTCAGCGTCAAGGTGTAACAGCGCATGATCGAGTGATTATTTACTACGAAAATAGTGTTGAATTCTACGTTGGTTACTATGCAGCCTGGATGCTGCATGCAGTGGCAACACCAGTCAATACCTATTTGCATGCAAAAGAATTGGCTCACGTCATCGCTGATGCTGAGCCAAAAATTATTTTTACTCAGACCTCATTTGTTGCTTTGCTAGAAGGCCTCGTAACTGATGGTCTTTTAGCCGTTTTGCCACCAGTTTTGACTGGTGAGGTAATTGATTGGACGGCGATGACACTGGGTGAGGCAATTATTCCAAGCGCTACCTTGAAGCCTGACGATCTTGCTTTATTGCTTTACACATCAGGAACAACTGGCGCACCTAAGGGCGTGATGCTTTCATCGCGCAACGCGCTTACCAATGCATTGCAAGTGTATCCACGATTTAAGATGGCTGGCTTGAATGACGGTGAACGCTTTTTCTGTGTGTTGCCATTATTTCACGCATTTGCGCAAGTTGCCTGTATTTGGTTTGCTGCGCTTACCTCTTCAACCGTTATTATTGTGCCACGCATTGACCGCAAACTTATTCTTGAAGGTTTGCAAAACGGACCTACGGTGTTTTTTGGGTTTCCTGCACTTTATGGTCTACTATGCTTGATGAAAACAGCACCACTCGATACCATAAAACTGTTTGTGTCTGGAGCTGATGCATTGCCTGATAAAATTAGAGCAGGCTTTGCTATGATTTACGGTCGGCGTATTTGCTCAGGTTATGGCCTAACTGAGACATCACCGGTAGTTGCAATTAATAGTGAAAATGAAGAGCGACCTACCAATGAAGTCGGTCGTCCCGTGTGTGGCTTAGAGATGCAATTGCGCGGCGAGAATGGTGAACTCGTTGAGCAGGGCAGTGTGGGCACCTTGTGGCTTAAGGGTGGCAACATTATGCTTGGTTATTACCGCAGCCCAGAAGCTACATCTCAGATTCTTGTTGATGGCTGGCTTAACACTGGCGATCTGGTAAGCTTAGATGCTCAAGGACGGATAGCAATACGAGGCCGCAGTAAAGATTTGATTATTCACAAGGGATTTAATATCTATCCGCAAGAGATAGAAAACGTGCTACTTAAACATCCTAGTGTGTTCAAGGCGGCAGTGATTGGTAAGGCGGAAGATATGAGCGGGCAGGTGCCCGTGGCTTACGTGGCGGTACGTAGTGCTGACCACAAGATGACTGAAGAGGGATTGAGGAAATTGTGTAATGAATATTTGGCTGCGTATAAAATGCCGCGCCAGATAATATGCCTTGAGGATTTGCCGATGAATGCGACAGGAAAGGTCGATAAGAAGCAGCTCAAGCAGTAATGGGGTTACGATGTCTATGAGTATTTCGACTGAGTTACTACTATTTGCTGTATGTATGTTTTTTGCAGCGCTGTTTGCGTTTTTGGAAACAGCATTCACAGCTCTCCGGCTCTTCAAGCTTAAAGAGCTTGCAGCGTCGGTAGCAAAATACAAAGCACTTTTTGAATCATGGGAAAAGAATCCGCAACGGATTTTGATTACCATTTTAATTGCTAATAATTTTGCTCATGTTCTTACTTCGGTGCTTATTTCGCATATCATGCAGCGTTCTTTTGGATCCATTGGGCTTGCTGTCGGTGTTGCTGTAGCCACCGTAGCGATTCTTATTTTTGGTGAGATTATCCCAAAAAGTTTTGCAAAAACGCACCATGAAAAACTATTCGCCTCATTTTTATGGCTCATTAATTTGCTATTTCATCTCTTGTATCCATTTGTTACAGGCCTGCTGCGTATTGCAGATGTCTTTTTGACCAAGGTTGGTGGGCAGCATGTGCTAGAAAAGCAGGCTGATATTTCTGAAAAAGAAATTGAATTTTTGATTGATTACAGTGATGAAAAAGGCTTAATGGAGACTGAAAAGACTGAAATGTTACAAAACATTTTTAGCCTTGGGCAGACGCAAGTGCGCGAGATTATGATCCCTAAAAATAATGTGGTAGCGATCAATGCGCAATCCAGCTTGCAAAATGCTATGGAAGTTTTGAGTGCATCACGCTTTTCACGTCTACCTGTTTATGAAGATAAAGAAGATAATATTGTTGGCATAATTCATCAAAAAGACATTTTTGATTTACTGTCCAACAATAAAATAGAAACCTCATCACTTGCGCTGCTCATACGGCCAATTCTTTTTATACCAGAAACCAAGCGAATTAATCAGCTGCTCAGTGAATTTTTGAAAAAACGCATGCATATGGCTGGTATTGTCGACGAGTATGGCTGCTTGAGTGGCATCATCACGCTTGAAGATATTCTCGAAGAGATTGTTGGTGATATTGCTGACGAACATGAAAAAATTAATTCACTCATTGTCCCACTTGACCAAGGTGGCTGGCTTGTAGATGCAAGCGTTGAGCTTGATGAGCTGGCAGATTTGCTCCGCATCAAGTTTGATGTTGATTCTTCAGTGACCTTGGGTGGTTTTTTGGCTGAGCGACTTCAGCATCTGCCTAAAAAAGGCGAGCGCTTGTTGTATGAGAGTTATTATTTCCAGGTCCAGCAGGCAAATACCCGCAAGGTTTTTCAGGTATTAATTTTTCAAAATCAAGAACCGATAATTTCTGATTCTGATCGGCATTTGTTCGGAGATGATCAATAAAATCCACATAAGCCGTTCTTAGCGAGAGTAGTATAATCGACGATGAAACAGCTTAAACGCCTTTGGGCGTACACGAAACGTTATTGGAAGATGTTGGCAGCATCGCTTTCTTCGGCCGCCTTATTCGGCGTAGTTGCCGCGGGTCCGACCTATCTTTTAAAGCGGGTTGTAGATGATATTTTTGTGAATAAAAATCATCATCTCATTCTTCCCATGGCCTTTGTATTGGTATTTATTTTTGCCTGCAAGGGCATTTTTAGTTTTTTGACTTCATACACCATGCATTGGGTTGGGCATCGCGTTGTTAACGACATACGTTCCGATTTGTTGGTAAGCGTTATGTGTTATCCGCTGAGTTTTTTTCAGGCGATGACGACAGGGCAGCTTATGTCACACTTTCTCAATGATGTACAGATGATGCAAAACGCCGCATCGGCGACCATAAAAAACGGTGTGCGAAGCCTTTTTGAAACAATGTTTTTGATTACTTTTGCTTTTCTTCAAAACTGGCAGCTAGCACTCATGATGGTGTTAGTGGGGCCGGTGATGGGTGTGATTATTAAAAAAATGGGCGCATCAATCAAGCGTTCATCATATCGCATCCAGCAAGAAGTAGGATCGCTCAGTGATCAGCTACAAGAAACGTTTAGCGGCATGCGTGAAGTGAAGGCTTTTAATGCTGAAGCTTACCATATTTCTCGCTTCGACAACCAGCTCCAAAGATTTTTTACGGCGACTATGCGTTTTGTTAAAGCTGAAGCACTGCTTCCTTCGCTCATTGAGCTGGTAACCATGGTTGGTGCAGCGCTTGCGTTTTATGTGGCAGCACAGCAGGTGATCAGTGGCTACATCACCCCCGGGCAATTAACGTCATTTGTGGCGGCATCACTTTTGGCCTATGCGCCGATGAAGCGACTTATCAATGTGTATGGTGAAATTCAATATGCTTTGGCTGCAGCAGATCGTGTTTTTATGCTGATGGATCGTGTGGTGCCTGCGCAACGCATTGGGCAGCACATATCGTTTAAAGAGCAAATTTCATTCAATAATTTATCATTTGCCTACGCGCCAGACCGCCCGGTACTGCGCAATATTAATTTGACACTAAAAAAAGGCGAGCGGGTTGGCATTGTTGGGCCTTCTGGAGGGGGCAAGAGCACGTTGATTGACCTTCTGCTTGGCTTTATCACTCCGATTGACGGGACCATTACCATTGATGGCCAGGTGCTTACGCTGGGGAATGGTGCGCAGTGGCGTCACTATGTTGGTTATGTTGGCCAGCGGCCATTTTTGTTTAATGATACCGTACAAAACAATGTGATGTATGGTCGAACTAAATTGAATCAAGAATCTATTCAGACGGCAATTGAAGCGGCTGATGCTCAAGATTTTGTCTGTGCGTTAGCAAAGGGATACGACACCATGCTGGGTGAAAACGGCAATCTCTTGTCTGGCGGGCAACGACAACGGTTAACGATTGCACGAGCGCTTGCTGGGCGCCCACAATTATTAATTTTTGATGAAGCGACTGCATCGCTTGATGCAGCTTCTGAAGATGAAATAAAAAACTCATTACAGCGCTTGCCTGCCGATGTGACCGTAATTATCGTTACGCATCGAGCCTCATTGCTTAAAGCCGTAGATCGAGTATTGCTTGTGGATGACAATTCGGTGCGTGTTGTACTCAAAGATCAGGCGCTGCGTTCGGTAGCGGTCTAAAAATAGTAAAAGGCCCCCGAGATTTCTCTCGAGGGCCTTTTTTCATTACTAAAAGTGCTCACACCTAAGCAGCTTTATTATCTTTGTCTTTTTCTTGTTAACCAAGCGTGCCAAGGAACGCCGGCAAATTAATCTTCATCTATATAAATTGATATAATTTTTTCAGGACGTTCCGGTCCAGAAATAGGACAATCATATTGAAACCTTTGCCTTGCAGTTTGAAAGTTTTCAAACTGACTAGTGTAACCATTGATAGAAGATCTATCGTTAAATAACGACGGATACGTTTGATCAAGGATAACAAACGCCCCACTATTCTTCAGAATGACATCTCCACAATGAAATATCTTCGTAAAATCATCTGATTCTAGTGGCCCTGCAGCAAGGGGAATAACATGTATTTGTACATTCTCTTTTTTATAAACGCGCACTCCAGTACCTGAATCAACGGTCTTTTCCCATCCTCCATCTTCTCTAATCACAAGCGGATCTCGAGGATCACGAAAACAACTAAATGATGGATCAACAAGAAAAATATAAATAGGGACTGTTGGGTGTTGTCCTATAAACTCTTGTAAATACAGTGGAAATTGTTGATCTCGAGCTTCTTGGATAATACTGTTACGCAAATAATTAGGCCTATTAAGAAAATCAACGTAACAACCTAATGCAAAAATAAAACCGCAGGTTCTTGAATCGGCTCAGCTAGCTGATGTAAATGTTGAAATAACACTTCTCTAACTTGCTTATTTTTTTCTCTCACTGCAGTCTTAACACTTTTATCACCAACCTCAAGCGTTGGCAACGCCCAAGCAACCTGCTCGTCTAAAGCTTGATAATCTGTGTCAGAATCTAGTCGATACATACTAAAAAGCTTTCTTGAAAGAAGATAAATTTGAAAAAAATGTTGTAATCCTGGGTCAGCAAATGGCTGAAAATCAGCAGAATAACCTGGTGTAATAGCATACTCCCAACCAGTTATATCATTAGGTCTTTGACTGGACCGTAAACTGTCTTTATAGTTCTCAAATTTTGAGAATTCAGCTTTTGCCGCATTATATTCTTCAGCTGAGATATTAAAACTCTTTTGCCATGCGTCCTCTTGAGCCTGTCGCCAAACAGCTTCTTCAGTTGGTAGCTCTGAATACCTGTAGAAATACCCCATCGGCTTTACATTCAAACTAACAAAAGTCAGCATCAGCATACAACTCAACACTTGTCGAACAAAATTCATACAAACCCCGCACAAACTTATCAATGCAATTAACATATCCTATTCATAAGCTTAGTAGCGATATATTCAAACAGTCAATATAAAAGTGCTAATTAATCATCTTTTTTATATTGATCACGCACGCCTAAGAAGGCTTGAGAACTCTTGCTTACCCTGATTTTTATACAAAAACTAATGCCACTCATTGCTGCAATATCATGCAACGGCGGTAGCGACTTGACCATGCAGCTCATAGCCCGACTCAAACCCTAGTCATTTAGGACGAAAACATTGTAGTTATTGCATGAAATAGTACCTTAATGATAGTCTCTTTGGAGATAGGAGGACCTTATGATCACAAAAGAATTATTTGATGAGATCACACGTCGTTTAGTTCAAGCATACGATCCTGAAGCAATTTATCTTTTTGGATCTTACGCATGGGGTTCACCAACCGATGATAGCGACGTTGATCTTGCAATTATTGTACGGGTAGCAAACCCTCGCCGTATTAAACGTACACTTGCCGCTTCAGAAGCATTATGGGGACTCGGCATCTCCAAAGACGTAATCGTTTACACGCAAGAAGAATTTGCTCGTGCAGCAGAACATCCTTCAACACTGGCCCATAAAATTTTACAAGAGGGACATGTGTTGTATGGAAAGGCATGAACTATGGCTTTATAAAGCTGAGGGGGATCTGGCTCTTGCGATAGAGGCATTGGCTATACCAAATGAAAAAATTCGGGATGCCGCAATTTATCACACGCAACAAGCTGCTGAAAAAGCATTAAAGGCTTTTCTCGTTTTTAAGCGCGAACCATTACTCAGAACACACGACCTAGAAGATCTTCTCTGGATATGCATGAAGCATGATATTTCGTTCAATTATCTTTTTAGATTTGCAGCACAGCTCAATCCTTTAATTATGGAATATCGCTATCCACTCGAAGATTTTGATGAACCTCAAACACCGTTGCCTGAAGAGTTAAGAGAGGCAATAGAAGCCGCAACAGAGGTTTTTAAGTTTGTAGTCGATATGATCGCAACTGATTCCGTCAGCAGTAAAAAATAGTAAAAGGCCCACGGAATTTCTCTCGAGGGCCTTTTCTCATTACTAAAAGTGCTCACACCTAAGCAGCTTTATTATCTTTGTCTTTTTCTTGTTGACCAAGCGTGCCGAGGAACGTTGGTAAGTCTATGCCACTCAACGCTGCAATATCATGCAACGGCGGCAGTGATTTGACCATGCTGCTCATAAAGTTTGCGGTAGATGAGCCACCCTTGTCGCCATTGCCACTGTCCCAAACCGTGATCTTATCAATCTTAAGATTTTTGATCGCTTCGGTTTGGAGCTTGACCATTTCTTCCATCTTTTCGACTAAGAGCATGGTTGCAGCTTCGCGAGGGTTACCACCGCAAGCATTAACCAACATACGGTAACCATCTGCCTTAGCAGCCAATACCTTCAAGGTACCTTCAGCTTCAGCCTGCTTAAGGGCAATTACAGCTGCTGCTTTACCGGTAGCTTCAATTCTTTCACGATCAGCCTCAGCCGCTGCATCGATCGATATTTTACGCTTTTCAATTTCTTTGGGCACAATTTGCTCTGCTTCAAGACGCGCAAGCTCAGAAAGGCTTTTTGCTCTGCTGATCTCAGCATTTGATTGCTGTTGTGACACCTGGCCACGCATAGCCGCTTCTGATTCACGTTGCAAAAGTTCTGCATTAAATGCTGCAATTCTTGCTCGTGCATCGTTTTCGCCCTGTACCGCTTCAGCATTAAAGCTGGTTACTTTGATACGACGTTCGCGATCCGCTTCTGCACTACCAATATCGCCGCGCTTTTCTTGTTCAGCCACATCTACTTTAGCTTGGTTGATAGCGGTTGAAGCCGCTTTTTTACCAATGCTTTCAATATAACCAGACTCATCCGTGATATCGGTGATGTTTACGTTAAGCAACATCAAACCAATTTTACGAAGCTCAGGCTCAATGTGCTTGCGAATTTCCATCAAAAAGCGCTCACGGTCTTGGTTGATTTCTTCAATACGCAAAGAAGCAACCGTCAAACGTAGCTGACCAATAATGATTTCAGTCGCCATCATCTCAATGCCTTTGATTGGCAAGCCCAACAAGCGAACTGATGCGTTATTCATCGCTTCAGCTGTCGTATCAATCGCCACCGTAAAAGTACTTGGCACGTTGATACGAATATTTTGCTGAGACAGCGCCGACTTAAGCGGGATGTGCAAAGTAATCGGGGTCAAATCGAGATAATCATAATCTTGGATCAATGGCCACACAAAGGTACCACCGCCATGATAACATCTAACCGACTCGCCGCCCGTCACCTTACCATACACGGCTAAGATGCGGTTTGATGGACAACGCTTGTAGCAATTGGCCAAAAACACGAAGGTGAAAAAAATGAACGCTGTGGCTGCTACAATCGCAGCTACAAAAAAGTTAATCGTTACAAACATGTTACGACTCCTTACCTCTAAAGATGTTTAATAAAAATCACATTTATGGACATACTGATAAGATATACCAGCTCACTTAAAAAATCTTTTTGTTGTTTGAGCGTAGACTTGGATTTGCGGTTTTTTTATCCACACAGTCACCACAATCATCAGCCATACTGTAATCACAGCACATGAAATAGCTGAAGAAACGGATAGCCCAAAATAAACTCCAACAACGCACAACACAATTTGTGTGGCTAGCACGGTGGCAATCCTGGGAACTACAAGCAACAAAAGTAAACTTACGGTGAGCGCAACAGTAGCGGCTATCAAAAAATCTGATGTTATAACCATGTTGCAACTCCTTAATTACTTAACTATTTAATTGATACAGCCCTTGCATCGGCTATCTAAGCAGCCACAAGAAAAAGCTCGCAGATACGAAGAAAATGACACATAACGCCTGTACAGGCTTGCCAAAACAATGCCGGCAAACGTACCAGGCAACAGAAAATGAATAAATCCAGATAACATATAAAAAAACCTTAAACTTTAAACTGTTCTACGACTACGGTGTGCTCATCAACAACGGCTACCACTCGTACGTGAACAAAAGAATCAATCTCAGCGCCTTCATGCGCTTTAGCAGCAAGTTCACGCGTCATACCACGCACTTCCACCTGCACCTTGCCATCTTCTGTAGCTGTGATGCGCTGGTATACAATGGCTGGCAACCCAATCGCCTCTTCAATGCGAAACACGGTGCCATGACTGGTCACATGGGATGCGCCATAAAAAATGGCCCCAACAAGCAACATCATGAAACAACCAGCCAACAATGCAAGCCCAAGCGTCAGCCCAAACGGGTAATCAAGCTGATGGCGCAACCCAAGACCAAGCAATCCAAACACCATTAAAAAACCGGTAAGGGTGTGCAAGGTCAAAAATTTAAACGTTGGCTCAACATCTTCATGATGATGGTCGGCATCATCAGCATCACCAAATACACTGCCAGAAAGCATCAACAAGCCGCGCAGAGCAAACAAGGTAACGCCGGTAATTGCGCATACCAAAAATATTAAATCGGCAGAGCCGTGAATAGAGCTTAGATAGGTGAACATGGCTCACTCCTCAGGGAAAAAGAACCAAATTTATTAACAATAATGACGTTAAGCTATCGAAAATACTAACCCCTCGATGCCTTCGACAAGCTCAGGACTGTCGGGATATTTAAATTAATCGGGGCGATCGGGGTTGATTTTTATTTTATTAGCTCTTCAACTCCGAGCATGGTGAGTGTCCACCTAAGCCTTGGCGCAGGCTGGATGTATCGAACCATAAAATTCAAACGACCACCGAATTCTATCAGGTGCTGGACAAAAGTCAACATCCTTTTTTGCCCATATTGCGCAATACATGGCGCATATGCCGCAACAACAACTCATTTAATGCACAGGCAGCAGATAACAGGCTAAGAGGTGCAACAAATAATCGTAATCGCGCCTGCCCGCGGGCAAAATAAATATTAATCGCAGGTTCAACCTTGAAGTGCATTGCAAAATACCAAGGGGCGCACGCCACTATATTTGACTGCGCTACTCGATATCAAAATCAAAATAAGTATCAGGGAATGGCTCATTATTGAGCGTGTAGTGCCACCATTCTTGCTCGTAAGCGCGAAAGCCCTGTTTTTCCATTTTAGTGCGCAGGTAATTGCGTTGAGTGGCGCACTCATCAGCTACCTTAGGGCTACTATGGTGTGATGCTTGATCCAAAAGATCCCAGCTTGAGCCCATGTCTACAGTGCCGTCATCAAGAAAAGGCAACGTCTCACAGCCTTTTACTGAACGAAGCGCAAAGATTGGTGCTTTGAGCTTGCCATCCACTTTGATTATTGAAAGGTCGATCGTGCTGCCGCGTGTATGGCCAGATTTTTTAGCAACATAACCACGGTCAAAAACATTTCTTTTATCGATTTTTGGGTAGTATTTTGCTTTCATTGCTTGGTCGTTTAAATCTTCGCTCCAGCGCATAAAGTGATTAACTGCTTTTTGAGGGCGATAAGCATCGTACACAACGAGGCTATAGCCATTCTCTAAGAGCTCTTTTTGAACCTTGCTCAGTGCTTGCGCCGCCTGCTTGGTTATGACAATACGAGCTGCTTTGTAACCGTCAACCCTTGCGCCAACAAAGTTTTCCGTCGAAAAATAACGCACTGATGCTTGTATGGTTTTATCCTGCTCATCCAGGTACACAAAGCCTTCTGGGATTGAAAAGCATGTGGCAGCAAAAACAGCAACAAACGCTACTGAGAGCTCAAGGCCGCGTAAAAACCTAATAATCATAGGATAATCCTTTCTTGATTTGTGCTTACCCATCATCATAGCCATGTCCTTAACCCTTGTACAACAGGGCTTGATCAACAAACAACTCATTTATTTCTTCTAAGCTCAATTGCTTAAAAATCTTCATGGCGACACTTTTTCTGCTTACCCTGAATTATATCAGGGACGGTGGCACACTTCATCCTAGAATTTCCCTTTCATTATTGACTTTGCCCCTGCCATATTTCAAATTATTTTATTTTTGATTGCAAATAGAAATTAAAATAATGTAGGCTGAATAAATGAGTAATAGTTTTACTAAACCAAATCCAGGAGATATCCATGAAGAACATGAACAAACTTTTCTTAATGTCTGCTCTTTTATTAGCAGCAAGTTCAACAAGTTACGCTGTAATGAATTTGCAACTCGATAATGATCGAGCTGAAGCTCTAACTGCACATTTTGCTCAACCTTTGGCCGATGGCCGAATGCACGAAGCTGTTAATGCCAACAGTCAAGAAACTGTTGAAGTTAGCAGCAAATGGCTAAACAATGAGGTTGTTGTTACTTGGAAAAATGCAGCTGGCGAAGTGAAGGATACGGATACTGTCCACTTCGACAATGCTAATGAAACTCTTAAATCTTCGTCTGATGATGACCAAGGCGACGGTCACGCAGACAAATTACGCTAATCCAGCACCGTAATTTTTTTAATTCTAGATTAGAATTGTAGGGCCTTGGTTTTAAAAACCAAGGCTCTTTTTAATTAGATCTCTTCCGAAACTTAAACTTTTAATGTAACAGACTCAAATTCAAACTCTGCGTAACCTTCAGTTTGTGGTACACTGGATCAAACATGGCCATACAAAGAAGGATCTGGTATGATTACGCGCGTCACAGGGACTGAAGATTTACTTGATTTACGACTCTATAATTTTCTTATTTCTACAGCAAAAAAACATTTTGAGAGTTTTAATTTCAATGAAATAAGAACTCCAATCATCGAATACACACCATTGTTTGTACACTCGCTCGGCGAGCAAACCGACGTGGTCTCAAAAGAGATGTACGTATTCTTACAGGATCAAGAAAAATCAGTCTGCTTACGCCCAGAAATGACCGCATCCACTATTCGCGCTTGTTTTGAAAATCGCGTTGAGCGCTTCCCCTGGAAAGTGTTCTCATTCGGACCAATGTTTCGCCGCGAACGCCCTCAAAAAGGCCGTTTACGCCAATTTCATCAATTCAACGTGGAAATTATTGGCGCACAATCAATCATGCACGATGCACACTTAATCAAAATGTTAGACACATTATTCAGCAAATCGCTTCAGCTTGAACATTATGTAATTAAAACTAATTTTCTCGGCTGCTTAAACGACCGTCAAACACATAAAGCTGCACTGATTGATTTTTTAAACCAACACAGCGCCAGCATTTGCGAGACCTGCCAAAAGCGAAAAGATGCCAACACGTTGCGCGTGTTTGACTGCAAAAATGCCGCCTGCCAAAAATTATATACCACAGCCCCCTTCATCATTCAGCACCTCTGTACCGGCTGCTCTGATGAATGGACAGCGCTGCAAGACCAGCTTCGCTTGCTCGGTGTAAACTCAATCATCGATAACGCATTGGTGCGCGGTCTTGATTATTACCAAAAAACAGTATTTGAATTTTCATCCAATCAGCTAGGCTCCCAGTCAGCATTCTGCGGTGGTGGTCGCTACCATCTTGGCAAAGAAGTTGGTGCAACTGAAGATTATCAAAGCGTCGGGGTAGGAATAGGCATTGAGCGAGTTCTTATGCTGCTTGAGCTCATTCAAGATAAGTTGACACTCGAAAACCCTCAGCGCCTGCACATGATAATCCCAATGACAACAGCTCAAGACACATTAGGATTATTATTGGCGCATGAATTGCGTCGTGAAAACTTGGCCTGCGACATTATCCTTGATAAAGCATCTGCCACCAACATGATGAAAAAAGCCAACAAGATGAGCGCCGCCTGGGTACTACTCATTGGTGAAACCGAACAACAACAAAATACGGTTATGCTAAAAAATATGATGACCGGCGAATCAACGCCGGTCAAACAAGATGAACTGATCAAAAAATTAAAAGCTAATACTTAATAAATTAAGCCTTGCTCTCAATTAAAGGGTGCGCCGTAGCGCCCTCTTGAGGCTGTAGTTCTAGATTTTCGTGATAACGGATATAGGCTTCAACCTGTAAAATCCGTTTGATCTGCGCTTGAAATCCAAAATTGTAACGTGAGAAGCTGATGTTTAAATCTTTACGAATGCTTTTCACGTACTTTTTGATGAACCGAACTTTTTCTTTAATGTAGATGAAAAAATCATCCGGTTCTGACATCCAAGCAACTACTTGCCCCGGCAAATCATTTCCCATGAAAAGCCCGAAGTAGTTGATCTCGCTATCAATCTCAATAATAATATTGTCCAAAAGCCCTGCATACTGAGTCACGCTTTCTTCAGATTTTCTGTACTCATCCTGATGGATTTGTACCTTACCTGAAGTTACCAAGGTGCCAACCTTCTCTTTGATAAAGAGGCTTTGGCGCATTGCTTCATCACGCTTTTGCAGTACTTCATTTTTCAATTCAATAAGGCATAATAATACATCTTCAACAAGCCGCTTATCACCAACAGTAAGAGGTTTAACCAGAATAATTTTTTTATTCGCCTTAGTTAAATTATCCAAAAAATGTTGGTACTCTTCTGTCGACAACGTTTTGAGTTGACGGTTAAGCTCAAGCGAATCTTCAACCAAAAGCTCTTGGTCTTGTACTGCTTCTTCAAAGCTTGAAGCATTTAATGCTTCTGAAGGTGTAGTGATCATGTCTTTATTTTCTAATTCCATCATGCTTCCAATCTCACGGTAATTAAAAATGTTGACTGAAAAACAAGTTTATCTATGTTAAAAAAAATAGCAAAATCGAAAAATATTCTAAAAAAAACGCCGCATCCTTGACTTTATCATTTCACAAGTTTGGTCAAATATTATTTTCCAATTGAAAAATATAAATCCAACTAATCTTACAAGAAAAGACGCTTGAACTCAACCCACAAATGCTTTCAAATAAAACCAATCATCCATGGCTGCCTTTGGTTAAAAAATTCAAACTGACAGTATTAACTTCTCTTAAAAAGAACCAATTCAACGACCCAATAGGCTCTTAACTAAAATACTAAATTGTTATCAACAACATTGTTGGTAACCTAATCGAGTGCTTGGGAAAGCCCTTGCCTAGAGAGCTTGCCTGCAATGTGTCCCAAAATTATACAGTTGCTTGCCCACCGACTAGCCCACTCTTTTAGGCAATGTTTACATAAAGTTTTTTTTTACGACACAACAGTAAAAAACCTCTTTAAAATCGATTAATTTTGTATACTTATCAAAAAACTTGCTGAAAGGTTGATCATGAAAACAGACTTAGGTTTTTCGTTCTTGCCGGTCACCTGCGACAGTGCAAAAATAAATATCGGCTCTACATTCGTTGCATGCGATGGATCGCAGTTTCGCGGCATTGATTTTATACCACAAGCAATAAGAAATGGCGCTGCGCGGATCATTGCAGGCATACAATACACCCAAGAACTCGCAACTTTTGAACAACAATATCCACGTGTTATATTCTCATATACCTCAGACCCGCGCAAAGCGCTGGCCGAAGAAGCAGCCAAGGCGCACGGTTATCCAACAAAAAAGCTTCGCATTGTTGGTATCACAGGCACCAAAGGAAAAAGCACCATCACCCATCTCGTCGATCACATGCTGCGCACAGCAGGCCGCAAAACAGCACTGATCGGTGGTGTTGCAAATAAAATCTTAGATACGTCAATACCAAGCTCACTCACCACACCAAACAGTGATTTCTTACAAGCTTTTTTTGCTGCTTGCGTTGAAGAAGGTGTTGATACGGTAGTTATGGAAGTTTCATCCCATGCATTAAGTCTAGACCGCGTGCACAGCATTAAATTTGATGCGGTTGGTTTTACTAATCTGGCGCAAGATCATCTCGATTTTTATGGCACAATGGCAGCCTACTGCGACGCAAAACTATTACTTTTTAATCAACTTAAACCAACTGGCCATGCAATCATTAACCTTGATCATCCATGGGGGCAATATGTAGAAGAAGCCGCCAAAACGCAACTAAACCAGCAACAAATAATCACGATCAGCAAGCAAAAACCAGCAACCGCCACGCTCGCTATTTTAGATAGCAGCCTTGCAGGCCTTGAGCTTTCAGTCACGAATTATTTACATGATAACTCGCTGTATCTTACCAGTAGTTATCTTTTTGGCGCCCCCTATGCTTACAATATTGCCATGGCTGCACTTATTGGCCAGTCACTTGGCATTGCAGATGAAATAATTACTCAAGCATTAACATCCTTCACTGGCACGCCAGGACGCTTACAACTCCATGTTTTAAAAAATGGTGCAAAAGCTTTTGTTGATTTCGCCCACAGCGGGCCTCCGATGGAAGCAGTCCTGCAGATGCTCAGGCCGCTCACCGACAATCTCATTGTATTGTTTGGCTGTGGCGGTGATCGCCCCAAGGAGCGACGCTTTTTAATGCCGCGAGCTGCGGCAGCCTTTGGTGATCATATTATTATTACAGAAGACAACCCGCGAACTGAAGACCGGTTACAAATTTTACGCGACATCGAAGCGAATATTCCGCCAGAAGCGCAACACAAAACACAAACGATCCAGGATCGCCGCCAAGCAATCGCAGCAGCCGTTAGCCTCGCCACAACACCGTCAAGCATTGTGGCCATCCTAGGCAAGGGTCATGAGCCATACCAAATCATTGGCACAACTCATCACCACTTCGATGATTTCGAAGAAATTAAAAATTTTTAAGGATTTATGACTCTAAAATTTTGAAACAACGTGCTTCATAATCCCAGATAACGATTACACGAGGAATATCAAATCTATCGTTATGCATGTCCCAATGAAGCACCGTTGCATCGCCTTCTTCAAATAATTCTTTAGTGCCAAAATTTGTACCACGATCTTGAAACGAAAATTTTTGCGCCTTGTTAAGCCTCATCTCAAGAATGCCATCGCTCAATAATTTTGCTTGCATATGAATAGGCTCCTTATCTGGCATAAATTCAGTCCACACAAAAGCGCCCTTGTCATAATAAATTGGGGTTGTCTCTGGGAAACCATTCATGTAAAAGGCCTGTGCAACACTGGTACAAAACCAACCAAAAGGTAATCCTGCAAAGCAGATAGGTCCGGGTCTATCTTTCAATTGCACCACTAACTCTTTAACGGCAGTATTAATATTTGCAAGCACCTGCTCACGCTCATGTAGAAAAAATGGAAATACTGCGGCATTAAAAACGATAAGCCCCGCAAAGCACCAGGCTTTGGGTTTAAAAGGTAAATCATTTTCAAAAACAAGCAGAAGAATCGCTGCAACAAAAAAAAGTAGCGCTTCGTACATAAAGCGAGACGTGTAAAATCGAATCACTGCCGGCCAAGCAAAGGCAATACTGCTCGCAAACAAAAACAGCACCATTGATTTTTTACGGCATTTAAAAAACAACCATACTAAAAAAGCTACTACTAAAATTATCAACGATCCTTTACGTAAGCGGTTGCCACCACCTACAAATCCTAGATTGGTTAGATCAACAAGCCAAGTAACATAGTTCAAAAATTGATCTTTTAAGAAAGCAAAAAAAGCAAATCCAGGCTTAGTAACCCAGGTCAAATCGCCTTCTGATGATTTAAGAGGAAAGCGACTAACCCGCCAACCAAGATACCCAACAACAGGCACAAGCGCGCTCACGAATAGCCAAGCTTTATCTCGCACGCATCGCCAGTTCCAGATACACGCAAAGGCTACCCATAACGGTAGTACCAGTATAGTTTCACGCGTTAAAAGAGAACAACAACTTAATACTATCATTGGCAGAAGTAGAAATTTATTACGAGATACTTCAAACCGAAGATACAACACAGCTATCAGCAGAGTGAAAAATAGTGCTAAAAGATGTTGCTGAGCCGTTGCCCACCCAAACCAATTCAACATAGATAAATGAAATAAAAAATACCCAGCACCCAGAGCGGCGACGCTTAATGAAAAATACCGCTTGAAAACAATCCACACGAGCACCGCATTTAAGCCATGCAGAAGGGATGAAACTAGTAAATAACCATAAGGAGAAAATCCAAAAAGAAGATATTGCACCCCATAAAAACCATAAAGTAATGGCCGGTACAATACAGCAAAAAATGACTGCTCCGGGGCTATATAATTAGAAGGCTGCATAAAAGTATGTAATCCAATCTCGGTAAAAAAATTACCTAACTCGCGCAAAGCTTCAATTTTACCATGCCACACAAGCCCAAAATCATCAACACCAAAACCCCATGAAAGATAGGGTAAGCCGAGAACAATTAATGCTATAGCCACTAAAAATATAGGTGCAATTTTTTGCATTTTTCTACATTGAAGCAGTATCATGCCACTCCTTTATTTAACAATAATTCGGCGCCATACCAACAGGATGCATTGCACCTTCTCCAAAAATTAGTATGCTCAGAACGTTGCAAAGCACAAGGAAGAGTAATGAAGAGGAGAGGTAATGAGAGCAATCAGTCATTGGTTTGGCACCAATAAATTACGTGCATTATTTATAAGCACGGTGTTCATTAAACTGTTTTTTATCATTTTGTTTTGTTCCGAATTTGTTCCAAAATTCTTCCTCCCCTTTGTTGACCACTTTGTTAATAACTGGGGAGATCCTTGGCAACATTTTTGGCGACAAGGCAACGGCATAGAATTTCCTTACAACCCATTGATGTTGTATATTTTGGCCATTTTTGTAAAATTCGGCCAATTACTACATGCCCCTGTTTTTTTAACTGAAATATTGCTCAAATTACCCATTCTTGCCGCTGACTGTCTTCTTACTTATCTCATGCTGCGATCCTGTAGAGGTAAAGCGCTTGAAACACTCTTCTTTCTCTCTTTTTCACCAATATTAATCTACGCCTCGTTTATGCATACTCAACTGGATATCATTCCCACAGCATTACTGTTTTTAGCCATCTATCTGATTCGATTTCAGCCGTCACGTATCGCTGGTGGTATTTTTGGCAACACGCTTGTCGCTGGTAGTGTGTTTGGCGCCGCGCTTGCTACCAAGCTTCATGTTGCGGCTGCAGGTCCACTCCTAGCAATCTATCTTTGGAAAAATAAAGGCTGGCGCATCGGACTACTATTCACAACTATGGCCACAACCGTTTATGCCTTTTTTATAACACCTTTTTTATTCTCAGAAGGGTTTTATCGCATGGTACTTACCCATCCAAAGCAAATGATGGTATTTGATGTATTTGCTCAACTGGGACAATTAAAAATACTCGTCCCTGTATTTTCTTTAATGGTTTTATATGGTCGTTTTTTGACCTATAAAAAAATCAACCTTGACCTACTCGAAAGCTTTTTAGCAATCACTTTTGCCACACTCGTATTTTTTATTATTCCTGCGCCAGCATGGTATGTGTGGATGCTACCATTTATTGCATTGCTTTTCATACGCAATTACCAACAAAACAGCCTCTTAGTCTTTCTGTACCTTGCGCTCAATGTTAGTTATCTGATTTTTTTTGTTTTCTTTTATCGTGAAGCGGGCATGCAAGATTTGCTGCTTTTCGGGCAATCACTTAACTTCAAAATCCACCATGAAAAATTAGCTAATCTTTCTTTTACCTTGCTCGAAAGTATCTTATTTCTTGTCATCTATTTTGTTTATAAAGCAGGCATCAAAAGTAATGAGCTCTACGCGCGCCAACAAAATTTGGTTATAGGCATCAGTGGAGATAGTGGCACTGGGAAGAGCACGCTCATGAAACAATTTATCGAAATTTTTAACGTCAAGGCAACTCTTATTGAAGGTGATGGAGATCACCGATGGGAGCGAGGCGATACACATTGGCAAGAAATTACTCACCTCAATCCTAAAGCAAATTTTTTGCATCGGCAGGCAGAACACATACTGCTTTTAAAAAATCACCAACCCGCGTGGCGCACCAACTATAATCACCACACTGGCAAATTTGATGCCCCGCAAAAAATAGAACCTACTGACTTTATTCTTCTCAGCGGCTTACACCCGCTCTACTTACCAAAGATGCGCAAACTTATAGACGTTAAAATTTATCTTGATCCTCAAGAAAAGATCAAACGACACTGGAAAATTACACGTGATATGCGCGAACGCGGTCACAGCAAAGACCATATCTTAGAACAAATGGACCGCCGCACAAATGACATTAAAAAATATATTGATCCTCAAAAAGAATTTGCTGACATCATAATTCATTATTTTACTACTGATGACTTTGAAGTAGGCTTTACTCAAGCACAATTCGCAAAACAGCTCAAAATTACCTTTGATTCCAGTATTAAAATTGAGCCTCTCTTGCAAATACTTATTCAGGCCCAGGTCAATACAGAATGGAATTATGCTGATGATTTACGCACTCAGGAATTAATTTTAGATAAGCCTTTAGATGCTCAAATTTTATGCCAACTACACACCGATTTATTACCAAATATTGAAGAGCTCTTAGCAAGC
This sequence comes from candidate division TM6 bacterium GW2011_GWF2_37_49, assembly GCA_945861145.1. Taxonomy (GTDB): domain Bacteria; phylum Babelota; class Babeliae; order Babelales; family RVW-14; genus CAMATL01. Next base: position 19,038 of record CAMATL010000013.1, read on the forward strand.
AAGCTTGAGTGGCTTGACGGATACGATGGATTTGTGCAATTTATTTGCTTAATGGTTGTTAGTGAAAAAATGAAGGAGCGTCATGCAAGCTAATCACAATCGACGCATTATTAAGGGCTTGCTTTTCGATCTTGATAACACATTGTATCATTATAATCCTGCTCATGAAGCTGGACTCAGTGCTGTTTTTAAAACACTCAGTCAACAAGTAACTCAATCTCCAGCAGAATTATCTACCGTTTACGAGCAGGCAAAGCAACAGGTTAAACACCGACTTCATAGTACCGCAGCTTCTCATCATCGACTACTATATCTTCAAGCTATGCTTGAACTGCTTGGGCTTTTCTCTCCCACCCTTACCCAAGATCTTTACAACCATTACTGGAATGCATTTTTTGCAGCCATGCAACCAATTACAGGGATGAGTGAAACCCTGCATAGATTAGCAAAAAGCTATAGTATCGGAATAGTAACTAATTTTGTTGCAGACATTCAGTATCGAAAACTTGAACAACTCGGTATTGCAAACCTCATAAGCCATCTCGTCACAAGCGAAGAAATAGGCTGCGAAAAACCTGATCCAAGAGTCTTTTTTGCCGCTTGTAAAAAAATGCAGCTACAAGCAGATGAGGTATGCATGATCGGTGACGATCTAGAGATTGATATAATTCCTGCACAACATTTAGGCATGGAAACTTATTGGCTGGTCCCACAAACCAGTACTACAAAACAAGAGCATTCATTGTTTAAAACATGTTCGACCTTCTATGACATCGAAGAGAGATTACAATGACAACAATCTTAGACCTTATTGAACTTTCAAAATGGGCCGGCCAACGCTTTGACCTCGTGCAAGCTGGCGGGGGTAACTCATCATTTAAAACTGATGATAACCAAATGTTTATTAAAGCATCTGGCATTAGTTTAAGCGAAGTAAGCACATCAAATGGTTTTGTTACCGTTGATTTAGTCCCCTTGCGCAAAGGGCTTACAAAGCTACACAAACAACAAGAAACCCTTGATAAAAAAGCGCTCGAAGCTGCTGCAGAAGAACTTCTAGCTAAAGTAAAAACAGCAACCAACGTCGCTCGCCCATCAATCGAGACCTTTTTACATGCTTATCTTGAGACCTATGCTATGCACACTCACGGCATTGTAGTTAACACAATTGCTTGTCGTAAAAATTGGCGCGAAACTTTTGAGCAAATTTTCCCCGAGAGCCTCTGTGTTTCCTATAAAACACCAGGCATTGAGCTCGCGCTTGAACTCGACCTACAAGTCAGCGCCTACATCAAAGAAAAAGGCAAGAAACCAAGTATTATTTTTTTACAAAATCACGGGCTCATTGTCAGCGCACCAACAGCGGCTGAAGTTAAATTTTTGACCGAAGAAGTTACGATTAAACTCGAACAATTTCTTAATATCACCAACAATACGTACCGCTTAACATCAGTGATTTCGGAAAACATACACAACGTATTTGGCGCCAGCAAGGTTTCCTACCTTTCTAACGACGCAGGCCTACGCGAGCTAATTATTAATGCAAAGCCTTTATTTTTCCAACGACCATTTACCCCTGACACACTCGTGTATTGCGGCGTGCGCCTGCTCGTCCTCAATGATTTTGACGATGCAGACACACTAACTAAATATAAAGAAAATTTCACAGAAATTCCTCGTGTTATTATTTGCCGCGATCTGATATTTTTCATTGCAGATTCAGTACGCAAAGCACGCGAGATCGAAGAAGTACTGAAATTTCACCTTGCAGTACTTGTGATTAATGTCACCCAAAATATTCAACCACAAGACATTCAATTCTTGGAAGAAGAAGAGCTTAATTATTTAGCCAAATGGGATGCTGAAAAGTACCGTCAGGCAGTTTAAATAAAAAGAGAGATCCCTGGCCCTTGCCAGGGATCTCTCTTTTTAAGTCGAAAGAAAACCCACATGCACATCATTATCCCAATGTCTGGCGTAGGCGCACGATTTCAAGCCGCAGGATACAAAGACCCCAAGCCTCTTATCTTGGTAGATGGCAAACCAATTATTGAGCATGTGGTTAATCTTTTTCCAGGCGAAACAAAATTCACCTTCATCTGCAATGAAGAGCATTTACAAACCACCGCAATGCGTGAAATCTTACAACGCATTGCTCCCTTAAGCTCCATTGCAAGCATCCCTCCACACAAGTTAGGCCCCGTATTTGCAACACTGCAAATGCAAGATTTAATCGATGACCAAGAAGAAGTAATCGTTAATTATTGCGATTTTGGCACCTACTGGGATTACCAAGATTTTTTAAGCCACACGCGCAATCGCGCCGCCGCCGGAGCTATTCCAGCCTATCGAGGTTTTCATCCCCACATGCTTGGTACCACTAACTACGCATTTATTAAAGATTCAAATCAATGGCTAGAAGCCATTAAAGAAAAAGAACCTTGGACCAATAATCGCCTGCAAGAATATGCCTCCAATGGCACCTATTATTTCGCACGCGGCAGCTACGTAAAAAAATATTTTGAACAGGCAATCAAGCGCAATTTAAGCATCCCCGGTGCGACCGGTGCGAATGGCGAATTTTATGTAAGCCTTGTGTACAACCTCATGGTTGAAGACAAATTACCAGTCTCAATCTACGAAATTCAGCATATGCTGCAGTGGGGAACCCCGCAAGATTTACGCGAATACGAAGCCTGGTCTGGCTATTTTCGCCAGCTTGTGGAAAAACCAAGCATCTCTCAATCTGTTGAACAGCGGAGCGTTAACCTTATCCCGCTCGCAGGGCGCGGCAAACGATTTGCTGACGAAGGCTACACTACACCAAAGCCTTTAATTCCAGTCAGCGGTAAGCCCATGATTGTACAAGCAGCGGCAGCACTGCCACGAGCAGAACAGCAAATATTTGTGTGTTTACAAGATCATTTAAATACCGCCCCGCTTAAACAAGCACTTAAGCAGGCCTACCCTCATGCATCGGTGATTGGTATCAATGCCGTCACAGAAGGGCAAGCTTGTACGTGCGCCATTGGATTGAATAATGTTGCCCCTGAAGCACCTGTTACTATTGGCGCTTGTGACAACAGCATGCTTTTCGATAGAAAAAAGTATGAGGCTTTGCGCGATCGCGCTGATGTCGATGCCATCATATGGACATTTAAAAATCATCCTTCTGCAAAAACTAATCCACAAATGTACGGGTGGGTTATCACTGATGATCAAAATAAGGCCGTAGGCGTTTCAGTAAAAAAAGCAATCTCATCTACGCCTGAAAAAGACCATGCCATTGTTGGTGCTTTTTATTTTAAAAAAGCAGCTCATTTCACGGCAGGACTTGAATCACTCTATAAAAACAATATTCGCATAAATAATGAATTTTATGTCGACAGCCTCTGCGGAGAGCTGATCAAACTCGGGCTCAATGTTTATGTCTTTGAAGTTGATTTTTATGTGTGCTGGGGAATCCCAAACGATTTACGCACCTTCAATTACTGGCAAAGCTTTTTCCATAAGTGTTCATGGCACCCCTACTCAATCAGCAAGGATCATATGGTTGCAGCTGAGGCTCAACAAAAGCTCATTGAGGAAGCAACAACATTTGCACAATCATGTGACTCTTTTTATAGTTCGCAATCAAACGATTTAGCAAAAACGATTTAGCCGCTACCAAGACAGCTTGAATATTTAAACCTACCTGCACTCAAAAGCCCTGGCAATTCTTGACAACAGCTATAAACCCGCGCTAAATTTCGCCCAGTTAGTCATTTATTGCTGATTCCTATTTGAAAGGGCTATCATGGATTTAATTATGAGATGTAATAAGTGCAACAGAGAGGTTCATTTTGCTGAATTTATGGGGTATGCAACAGGATATTTGCTTGAAAAAATTGGTCCTATGTTATTAGAGGCGACCGTTAAGGCCCTTATTGCATGTCTTACAGCCACAGCAGAAAAATCCTCACCAAATGCACCTACAGAAATCACCTTACAAACCAGAGGGGTGGTAGATAATACAATGGCTGGTATAGCTCTTTACTTTAAAATTGCCTGCCCTGATTGCAAACAATGCTGCTGGCAAGCAGCTTCTACACCTAACGTAGAAATTCAAAAAAAGGCCATACCAAAGAGTCCCCAAAAAAAAGAAGTCTCTACTTCAACTTAATTTGAAAATTAATTATAAATCGAAGAAAGGGGAGTGTAATGAATGTTTATCAAATTATGTTTATTAGCATACTTGTAGTATCAACACCGCTGATTGCATGGGACAACAAGGATGTCAATCAAGAATTAGAAATTTCTTGCAATGCTGATTTAACTTCACTTCTCAATGAAAACATCTCCAAATTCACTGTCATGGCTGTTAAAGCTAACTCGGTGGTAGTTTTTTTTGATGAAAAATTCAATGGCAACCCAGAATTAATTTGTACAAACTGCAGCAGAAGACTTTCTTATGCTGAATTTTTTGGTGTTATTGGAGCCATGACACTACAAAAAGTGCTAACAAGTAGCGATAAGTTTGAAGTTGTCATCTCTTTTTTTGACTCATTTACTAAGTTACTTGAAGCAGAAAATTTGGCCGTAATTGCAGCTTTCATGCTGGAATCAATTAAAAAAAAAGATGATCTGAGGAGCTATCCATGCCCAGATTGCAAGAAAAGTAACTCATGGATTTATGCCCCATATGAATCAGAAGTCAACGCAAAAATCAAAGCCCAGGCATAACTGCTAAAAAAATCTACCACTCACTTTGTTGAAGTTGATTTTTATGTGTGTTGGGGAATCCCAAACGATTTACGCACATTCAATTACTGGCAAAGCTTTTTCCATAAATGTTCATGGCACCCCTACTCAATCAACAAGGATGATATGATTGCAGCTGAGGCTCAACAAAAGCTCATTGAGGAAGCAACAACATTTGCACAATCATGTGACTCTTTTTTTACTTCTCAGTTGAGTAAAAAAAAGGTGACTGAATTATGCAAATAAGATCACTAACTCAAAAAGATTGGTTAATTTGGAAGAAAATTCGATTAGAAGCTCTAAAAGATTCGCCCGAAAATTTTGGATCCGCTCATGAAGAAGAATCAAATTGGAAAGGTTCAGATTTTCGAAATAGCTTACAAAAAAACAATATCTTTGGAGCCTTCATTAACCATGAACTTATAGCTTGCGCTGGATTTTATAAAATGAATTCACTCAAAACAAAACATCGAGGTGTTATTTGGGGGGTATATACACAGCCTGAACACAGATTGAAAGGCGCATCCAACAGCTTAATTGAAGCTATTATTATTCATGCCAAAGAACATGTAATACAAATACATTTAACTTGTGTAACAACAAATCTTGGCGCAATTAAGCTTTATCAAAAACATGGTTTTTTAATTTATGGAACTGAACCTCGCTCGCTCAAAATTGATGATATATTTTTTGACGAACACTTGATGATTTTTGTATTTAACAAAGATTCGCAATAATCAAACTATACTCTTCATGGTTGAAAAACAGGATTTTGGTGGATCCCGGCTCGCAGGCCGGGATGACAGGAGAGGAATGACCTTCTACATTGTCATCCCGCCCTGCGAGCCGGAATACATTCTTGATATAAAAAAGTCAGTATTTTCAAGAGGGTTGAGTATAATATCAATATTTACTCCAGAATTCACTTACATCATCCCTCGCGCTTGTAATCGGCAAGTACTTCATCAATAACTCGCCAAGATTTTTCTATCTCAAGGCTATTGGTGCCAGGCAGTGCAGCACATACGATTAAAGCCTTCCACAGGGCCCATCCTCGCCCACGCGCCCAAGTGGCACTATCGAGTGGCAGTGCTGCTCGAAATACATCTCGGCTCTCCCCTTTGAATAATGTCCAAGCAATCACCAAATCACAAGCAGGGTCGCCGACACCAGAACAACCAAAATCAATGACGGCGCTCAACGCGCCATTTTCAACTAATAGATTCCCGACAGCAACATCCCCGTGAAACCAGACAGGAAAGCCTTGCCAGGAGGACTCAAGAGCTTTATCCCATACGGCAGTGACCGCGGCAACATCAATCGCATCGGCAAGAATCGCGAGCGATTGTCTTATTTCAGCATCATAAATTAACAGTGGCCCGCCACAGCGAGAAAAATTATGTGGTCCTCCGGTAGAGTCGATTCGCTGCAGAGCAACTAAAAATTCGGCCAAGGCGGTGGCAAATTGCCACAGGTCAGCAATCCGCTCGATCGACACCGTTTCGCCATCAAGCCACTTATAAATAGACCAATGCCATGGATACCCTTGGGCAGGCTTACCCATAGCCAAAGGAACAGGAATCGGGAGAGGCAGAAGTGGAGCCAATTTTGGCAACCAACAATGTTCTTTTTCCACCGACGAAACATACTCCTCAGCACTCGGTAGCCGAACTGTCATCTGCTCACCGAGATGAAAAGTTCTGTTGTCCCATCCGCCAAACTCAACCGGCTTAACCGGAAGGTCAGCCCATTGCGGAAATTGCACGGCAACAAGGCGGCGAACAAGAGCGGCATCAATATGAATTTTGTCTGTGTTTGGCATAATTATTTCCTATCAAAAATTTGCATTAGCACTGCAAGCCTCACATCCCTAAGTCTTAACAACCCTCAGGGGCCTTGACAATAGCTAGAAATCCGCGTTAAATTTCGCCCAGTTAGTCATTTATTGATGGTTCCTCAGCGAAAGGATTATCATGGATTTACGAATACGATGTAATAATTGTGAGCGAGAAATGCACTTTTTTGAATTTATGGGGTATGCAGAAGTGTATTTGGTGACTGCTATTGGAGCAGTTTTAGCACCTTTTGCACTAAAAAAACTCGTTGATTATCTTGCAACACCAATAACTACACCTCCAACAAAGGGGCTAATTGATATGCCAATGGCCACATTCGCTCGTCAATTTTTTATTAAATGCCCAGATTGTGGTGAATGTTTTTGGCAACCAGCTTCTGAACCTAAAACAACTACAATATTTCTGAAAAAAAAGGCCACACCAAAAAGTACCAAAAAGAAGGAAGTTACCACTTCAGTTTAATTTTAAAATTAATTAAAAATCGGAGAAAGGAGGATGTAATGAAGCTCTTTAAAATCATATTCTTTATCTTGCTCATGATACCATCATCATCATCAGCAGGATCGGCTAAAAACACAACCTCCAAGAAACCGTTGGTTTATTCCGCAGAGAAAACACCACCCATCTTCCATAGCAACACCTTCAGCTATCTTGCTATGATTCTAACAATGGCCCAAATTACAACTCCTTACATAGAAAAACACGGCGTCCACCCTAGATTAACATGCACAGGCTGTGACAAAATGCTTTCACACATGGAGTTTTTTACTGAAGCACAAAGTACGATTTTACTTAAAATAATGTTAGGCACTGATGAAATCGAGATCTTTAAGTCTTTTATAAATAAATTTGCTGAATTACTCATAGCAGAAAATTACGATGCAATCGCAGCATTCATGATAGAATCACTTCAAAATAAAGATATTATCTCTCGGCCTTGCCCAAGCTGTAATAAAAATGCCTGGGTTTATAAGCCTGGCGATTTAAATCCAGGTACCAATACAAAAGACCATCCTATTCAACATACTGCCACATAAAAAAATTTATCGCTCATTCTGCTGCGGCAATTTTTTACGCAAGCTAGCCGAATAGCTCATCGTCCTCGCAATTAATTTCCAGCGAGCTTTTAAGCCTGAATTCCATGAAGATGAGCCGAATTGGCGAGGCCCAAATGAGACTTGAAAACGAATCAATTTAAGACCAAGCTTTTTTGCCATGTAACAGGCGTACAAATCAAGCGAAAAATCATGTGGCGGGTTTTTCCACTGCTCAAAAAAACTACGATGAAATATATTTGGCTGGGCATTTATATCCCAGAGAGGCGTCTGCAAATACAGTGTTTCAAACGCGCTCATACCCACGGTAAAAAACTGATCAAAAATAGGCCGCCCCGCGCGAGCGCCCTTCACAAATAATTTTTCAGATACTGAGCTTTTAGCGATAATGTCATACGCACGAACCACGTCTCTTGGATCTGCTTGCAGGTCTGCATGCGTCCAACCAAGCAGCTCTCCCGTTGCCACACGCAGCCCACTCAAAATTCCAAAACCGTAACCCTGATTTTTTTCAACGCGAGTAGTTTTTGCAAACTCGTAACGAGGAAGTAAAGCGGCAAGCACTGCGGCAGTCTCATCAAACGAACCATTATCTACAAGCATCACTTCAATATCTCGATCACCAATAACATCGGCAAAACGATCAAGTAAAAAGGGGATACTTTTTGATTCATTGTAACAAGGCACAATAATTGATAACTTCTTCATTTACTCTACTCCCATTCCCTTTGCAAGGATGCACACATGCACACAACGACTGTTAAAAAAACATTACTCAAAGCTTGGCTTACATTCTCAGATTTTTTCTACAAAACAGTTGAAGCGCTGCCTTCAACTGTTTTTTCGCTGGTAGCAACACTACCAATCCTTATTTTCTGGTTATTGATGGTGTATAAAAAACCGATTAACCACTTGCCAGCAATTTTTTATCAAGATCAACTAATACAAACGGCTAGCTCGTGGTTCAACCTACCACAAGATCCTACCTCACTGCCAGCAAGTTTTTTGATTTTTGGGTTACACACAATCAACATCAGTCTTTTTCTATATCTAGCACGCCCCTACCTTTCCAAATTAATGTTGCTCTGGGCGTGCTGGTATATTGGCATCCACCCCAGTCATCAATTATGGCTCGGCAAGCTTGAATATTTACCCTACCTGCTTGAATGCATGATGGTCTTGATTACAATCATTTCGATAAAAAAAACCTCCGCTACAAATGCAATACCACTCAAACGTTTTTTCATTATAGCTCTTATGTTGGGCCTCTGGTTACCCATCAATATCTGGTTTGGCGCTGCATGCGCCACGTTGGCTGCTGCTTATTTTTGGCCTCTACCGACAACGCAACTAACAATACTTATGAGCAGCTACGCAATTGCACAACTTATTACAATCGTGCAAGGCTTTACTATCAATGCAACAGCAATTTTTTTAAACTTACGGCAGACCTTGGTAGCCCTTTTTGGCCTAGGCTGGATTCCAAGCTCTCAACAATGGCTACGTTACTGTTTTCTTATTTTTTGGGCAGCAAGCTTAATTGGTCTTTTCCTACATACAACTAAGCGTCGCCAAGCAGGACTACTCTTGCTAGCCATTACTGCATACCTAGTACCGCAAATTTTCATAAAAATGCATCCTGCGTATGTCTACATAGCACTGCCAGCATTCATTACCTCACTTGGTCTGCTTTATGAAAACACGGGCGAAGCTGATATGCGCAGCGTTATAAAAAGCCTTATCATCCCAATCTACGCCTCTTTTTTATTTAACGTAGTCATGATTTTATTTTGGGCGTAGCTCTGCTAATGATTCGATAAATTTTGCACATTACAAAATAATCCATACCTCATCATGCATGGGGCTGAATGAGCTATGGATTATTTTTAAAAAATTGTTTAGCCTCACAAAAAGAGTGTTTAGCTAGAAAGAGTTGTAATGAAGACACCACTTCTTTCTGTGGTCATTCCCCTGCTTAATGAAGAAAAGAATCTGCTTCCTTTATACGGTGAGCTCTCAACAACCACCAAACAGTTGGAGCATTTTAAACATTACGAATTCATTTTTGTTAACGATGGTAGCTGCGACAATTCATTAGATGTTCTAAAAAAACTCGCAACGGCTGATGACCGGGTTAAGATCATCTCATTTATAAGAAATTTTGGTCACGAAAATGCCACGTATGCCGGCATACATCATGCCAAAGGTGATGCGGTTGTTTTAATTGATGCGGACCGCCAAGACCCTGCGGATCTAATTATTGAATTTGAAAAACATTACATAGAAGGCTATGACATTGTTTTTGGTCAACGCACAAAACGCCTGAACGAATCTTGGTTAAAAAAATGCACTTCTACCCTTTTCTACCCACTCTTTAAAAAATTAACAAAAGTTGATATGCCCTCAAATACAGGTGATTTTTGCTTGCTAAGCCGTAAGGCAGTAACAACCTTCAAGCTCTTACCAGAAAACCAAGTATTTGTGCGCGGCCTTATTTATTGGTCAGGACTCCCCAAAAAAGCAGTCCCTTTCGTACGGCGTAGCCGTGCCAGCGGTACATCAAAATACAACTACACAAAACTTACAATCTTTGCCCTAGAAAATATTATTTCATTTTCTACCGTTCCAATGTATGCACTTGTATTTGGATCTCTTGGCCTTATAGCTTTATGCAGTCTTGGTGGGCTCATCGCCTTAGTTATGAAAATACTGGGACTAGTTGTTATGACAGGGTGGACTTCTTTGATGTTGGCACTACTCTTTTTATTTGCCTGCAATTTTTTTGCACTGGGAATTTTAGGCATCTACATCAGCAAAATCTTCCAGGAATTAAAACAACGGCCAATGTTTGTGGTAAGTGAGCTCATCGGCATTGAAGCAAATACAACTGCCATAGGAGCGAATTATGCTTACCTTAAAAAATAACCTACAAACACGTCTCTTTGTTGCAGCCAGTATTGCTATCAGTATTATTTGCATACTTGGTCTACCATTCACAAAATGGGGCTTTAAAACGGACGATTGGGCAAATATTTTACACAGCCAATTATCATCATGTAATGATGTTAAAACCTTGTTTACAGAAGGCAATATGGAAAGTATTAATCACCCATCAAATATGGATACTGATACTGGATCATTCTTACAAGGCTTGTACCGCCCCATGTCTTTTATTTTTTATTACCCACAAACATTACTTTTTGGCACACAAGCTTACGGCTATTTTTTGGTTACCGTAGCAATACACGCCCTTAATGCTGGGTTATTTTTCTTAATCCTCAGTAGTTTTTTTAGCATCGGCGCATCATTTTTAGCAGCCCTTTTTTTTGGTTTTCACCCAAGCCTGCAAAACTGGTTAGGATGGATCAGCGCTCAAACTTACTTTATTGAGCTACTGCTTTTAGGATGTATTTTTGTCTCTTTTTATCAGTGGCTACAAACTCGGCACATGAGATGGTACACACTTTCAATAACATTATTTTTCATAAATTTATTACTCAAGGAAGCGACAATCATTCTTCCTGCATGGATTTTTCTTGCTACCCTGATGTACACAAAAACAACTTTAAAAACTTGCTGGCTCGCTTTTAAAAACTCACTAGGCTTCATTGCAGTAGCCGGTGCATACTGCCTCTGCAGACTCTATTCCATGCCCTTTAGTAGCAGCAATACAACAACGCTTGGCTTTGC
>CAMATL010000014.1 GCA_945861145.1 candidate division TM6 bacterium GW2011_GWF2_37_49
ACTAGTAAGTCGTTATTGAAAAGTACAGGCGGCTTTATTGCTGCCAATCGCTCTGAGGTAAGAATGGGAATGTTTTTTGAGAGTAGTATTTGCTGTCTTTCACAAATCAAACCGTGTGTTTATAGAAAGGTCCTGTCTTAAATTGCAATACGTACAAAGCACAAATCCCCTTGCAGCTTGCAAGGGGATTTGTGCTTATAAAGTCTTATTTTTTGCAGTTTGGCCGACAGACCTCAACGAGTAGATCATCCGGGCCAGATTTTTTATCAGATTCGTGCTTATTTTGGCATGACATCGATGATGTTAAGTAGAAATATCCACGATAGATAAGGTAAATACCCAGCATAACAACAAGATTTTCAAGGATAAGTGAACGAATAAACGGGAAGATACAGGCAACGCCTGCAACGATGAACATAGTGCCGATTATTAAAGGCTTTTTCATGCATTCTCCGCTAAAGATATTTGGCGTCCCCAAGGGGATTCGAACCCCTGTTACAAGGATGAAAACCTTGTGTCCTAACCGGGCTAGACGATGGGGACGCGATGGTGAGCCGCGCAGGGATCGAACCTGCGACCCACAGCTTAAAAGGCTGTTGCTCTACCGACTGAGCTAGCGGCTCATTCAAAGATGTAGAGAAATTTAAATTATTTAGTCCTTATTGTCAAGAAAATCTACGTCTTTTTTAAAGAAAAATAATTTTTGCGTGGCTCGGTATGCAACACGCTTCTTTAGAAGTTTATACTAATATTTTACTACAAATAAAGCAATAAATTAATACGCCAAGAATGTCCATTAACGTCGCTAAAAATGGTGCTGCAGAGTGTGCTGGATCGATGTTGAAACGCTCTAGCATGATAGGAATCATAGCTCCTAAAATCATTGACGTTATAACAATGAGAAAAAGTGAAGCATTAATGGCAACAGCACTAACAACATCACGATAAAAATAATACACGCGAAAAAATCCAAAAATTACCAAGAGTGACGCAATCACCACACCAATTCTAAATTCACGCCACAAGACCTTTGCGGCATTGTCGCGAGAAATCTCATTATTAATCAGGCCTCGAATAACCAAAGTCGCTGATTGGTTCCCTGCATTGCCACCAGTACCAATAAGCATAGTCAGAAAAAAACTGATAATTGCATGGGTCTGAATCATGGTATTATACGTGCCCATAATGATACTTGAAACGCTCTGAAACAACATCAAGCTGATAAGCCAAATACTTCTGTGCCAAATCAAACGCCAGATAGAGGTCGAAAAATAACTGTGACTAACTGAAGATGCCAAACCAGACATTCTATAAACGTCTTCTGATTCCTCTTCTTTGATAATTTCCACCACGTCTTGTGCTGTAATAACCCCTAAGAAATGATTTTGCTTGTCTACAACAGGCACTGATGATAGCCCGTAGTGATGCATTTGATCAGCAACGTCTTCTTGGTCTTCATCTACGTAAACGATCAGGTCGTTCTTGTGGATCATTTGCAACAACAACGTCTCTGGTCGCGTAAGCACCAATTGATCTAAGGTTATGTGCCCTACAAGAATGTGGTCTTTATTTGTAACATACATCCGCTCCATAAAGTCCTTTTGGGGTCCAAGGCGCTGGAGCAGGTCTATACATTTTTTGACCGTAAAGTCTTTTTGTAAGGTTATTACATCACTGTTCATCCGCCCTCCCGCAGAACGGGGGTCGAAACTCAACAGAGAAATAATACGATTACGTTCTTTTTTTTGTAGTAATTTAAGATATTTCTCTAGATCTTCATCGCTTAGATGATCAAATAAATCGGTAAGCTCATCGGCAGGCATTTTGTTCAGAATAGAGGTTGCCTGGTCAGTATCAAGCTCTACAAGCAGCAAAGCTTGTAGTAAGCTTTCTAAATGCTTAAACGTGCTAATCGATAGCTCTTTGGGTAGTTTTTTCAATATACCAAGCTGCTGACTTTCAGAGACCCGCTCAATGAGCGTTGAAATGTCGGCAGGATGCTGCTGGAGAAGTAATTGCCACAAGTCAATGCCCATCACCGAATTTTCAGTGATAACTGCTTCGACATTGTTTTCAATCTGCAATAATATTTTCTTGATTTCTAGCATGCCAGACCCCGCTTTCGGCACCTATTGAACCACAAGCTTACTATTTGACTTTATTGTACTAAATCTTATAATCGGATTGATTTTTTTCTTTTCCTACTAGGGTTTTTCAGCATAACATCATTTTTTAAAAAAGTCGTAGAGCTTAGTTGGGTCATGATCAAAAATAATGCTCGCGTCTCCATCGCTTGCCAGCAATCTGAGCACGTTGGTTTACGCCTAGATAAATTCTTATTTGCGCACTTTCCTGATTATTCACGCTCCTATTTTCAGAACCTTATTGATTTACAGAAGATTTTTGTAAACCATAAGGTTGCTAAAAAAGCGAGCTACACAATCCATTTAAACGACAACGTCGACATCAACTTTGTACACACTCAAGAATTTGATCTTACGCCGCGTAAGGTTGCTTTTGAAATAGTTGATGAACAACCAGACTTCCTCATTATCAACAAGCCTGCTGGCCTTGTGGTCCACAATTCGACCAACAACAAAGATGAAGATTCTCTCGTGCATGGTCTTTTGTATGAATTTCAAGATTTCAGTCAATTTGAAGAAACTGAGAGGCCAGGCATTGTGCACCGCCTTGATCGCGACACTTCGGGCCTACTCATCATTGCTAAAAATCAGCCGGCGCAAATCATTTTTTCTAAAATGTTTAAGCAACGCGAAGTCCACAAGACTTATCTAGCTGTCATCCATGGGCACCCCGATACCAAAGGCTCCATTGATTTTCCTATTGGTCGCCATGCCATTAAGCGGCACAAAATGTCGCACTTAGGCATCAACAGCAAGCCTGCATTAACTTTTTACAACACATTGGCCTACTATAAATTTAGCACCCTCGTCGCCGTTAACATCATCACGGGGCGCACTCATCAAATTAGAGTGCATTTTTCAGCAATTGGTCATGGGCTTCTTGGCGATGACCTTTATGGCCGCACTAGCAAGCTAATCACTCGCCAAGCCTTACACGCATGGAAACTTAACTTCATCTACAAGGGTCAAGAGTTTTCATACCTATGCCGCCCACCACAAGACTTTGTCCACTTAATTCACAATTTGTATAATGAACTCGGTAAAGATCAATAAAAACGACTTTTTATTTATTCATAAAATTACGGTTATTTGTTTGACAAATAAAACGCAGACCCTATACTTTACCCATGAATAAAGAAAACAGCGCAAGCAAAAAAATTAGTACATAAAGACCGTCGCGGGGTAGAGCAGCCTGGTAGCTCGTTGGGCTCATAACCCAAAGGTCGCTGGTTCAAATCCAGCCCCCGCAACCAAATTAAAAAGCAATAAACCTGTTCGCTAAGCGAGCAGGTTTATTGCTTTTTCTACATCAATCAAAAATAGCCTAAATACGGCGGGAGAAGCATGTTACTCAAACCACTCCTTTCAGACCAACATATTATTAATTGCCTTAGCACTTATTATGGTATTGAAGTTGCCAAGCTCGTACTGCTTCCTTTGGGCGCAGATATGAATGCATCGATATATAAAGCAGAAGGGCACGATCAGAGATCTTATTTCGTAAAGTTAAAGCTTGGCCACCATCACGACATCGGCATTGCTGTTGTTGGACTGTTGCATAATGCCGGCATTCAAGAGATTATTCTTCCAGTCAAAACAACTCACAGCCATCTAACGCAACTCATCAACAGCTCAACCCTGATTGTGTACCCATTTATTGAGGGACGGAACGGTTTCAGCCAAACTCTAACAGACGAACAATGGCTAACTCTTGGCAAAACGCTAAGACAGGTTCACGAAATTGATACTCCCCCATCAATTAAACACCGAATTCGGCGAGAGACCTATTCGTCAAAGTGGCGCGATATTGTTCGGTCGCTTTATACCTATACTGAACCACCGATCATCGATGAAATCGCACTGAAACTATGGACTTTTATGCAAGAAAAAACGCTGGTGATTCAGCGGTTAATAGATCGGGCTGAACAGCTAGCCAAAGCGATTCAAAATGAATCTCCAGAATTGGTTCTATGTCATTCTGACATCCACGGTGGCAATGTTTTGATAGATGGAAATAATGCTATCTACATAGTGGATTGGGATGACCCTATCATGGCACCTAAGGAACGAGACCTCATGTTTATTGGCGGAGGTGTCGCAAATGTTTGGAATAAGTCCCACGAAGAAGCTCTTTTCTATAAAGGCTATGGAAAAACTGAGATTAATAAAACCATTTTGGCCTATTATCGGCATGAACGAATCGTGGAAGATATTGCAGAGTATGGACAGAATTTACTTTTGACAATGGCTGGAGGTGAGGATAAAGCTGAAATGTATAAGCATTTCATAGCTATGTTTGAGCCGAATGGTGTGGTAGATATAGCATTTAAAACTGATCATACGAATTAGGATGGATCCCGGATCAAGTCCTTGTCATTACCCAAATTACACATATCTAGTGAATCATAATTTTGTTAAATACCTTAATACTACGACGCTGTCATCCCGGATCCAGCCGCCGCCAAGGCTAAGGCGGACAGGTCGGCGTCCGGGATGACAGCGGAGAAGGCTAAATTGCCTGTAGAATGCACACTAAACTCAAATTTCTGTATAATGACAAGAGCCTGGATCCCCTCCTCCGAGGGGACGACGCAAGCGAGTTCTAATTTTTTATAGAAATATCGATAGGTTCTTTCTTTTGAAGGGCTTTGAAACTCCGAACTCACGTTATGATATGAAGATTTAGGTAATGACAAGGATCAAGTCCGGGATGACAGAATTTGCTGATCAGTGAATACTTATAGCTAGGCAGCTACTATTTTTTAATCTTCTCATTCTTACTATTTGCTAAGCGAGCAGGTTTCTTGCTTTTTCTACATCAATCAAATACTTTTCAACACTTTCAGGATCAGATAGATCAAATAGTGAATAAGCCTGCGTTAAGCAAAACGGCCCAATAAAGGTTCGTTCAAGTTCGTAGGTGGTCGCACGCAGATCAATCTTTTGAGCCAAATCATCGGCAAGCGAGCGAATATAAGCGCCCTTAGAAACTTCACACTCAAAGGTGACATAAGGGCTTTCAACAGATTCAATAATCAATTTGCTAATCCAGATCCAGCGAGCTTTTGCATCAACAAGCGCCGTTAGCTCATCAGTGTTTTTATGCTGACCCCGCGCCAAGGCATACAGCGGCCAACCTTCGTGTTTAAGCGCCGAAAAAATAGGCGGCACTTGTTTGTAGACCGAGCCCAAGAGTTGTACAGCCTGCGGCACCAGCGAAGCAATATCCTCTGGTACCAATTTCTCCTCGAGTACGCGACCAGTTTTATCCATGGTATCTGTCCGTTGCCCAAATCGAGCAACTACACGATACCCCTTGGTGATATCAGCCAAAAGTGGTACTAATTTTGTTCCCCTTCCCAAACAAACGATCAAAAGTCCCGTAGCAAATGGGTCAAGCGTCCCGGCGTGACCTATCTTAACACCCCAACCAAGTACTTGTTTGAGATGGCGCAATACATCGACAGAGCTCAACCCATCCGGCTTGTTAACTAACAGCAGTCCATTAAGTTTTTGCAAAATCCAGCTCTCCTACTCAAACATAAAAACAATGCGATGTTTTGTAGCAAGAGACAGCAGGATTTGCAAGCCCTTAAGTATTTAAAAGCTGCTGAAACTTCAAAAGCTCTTGCCTAAAGAACGTTAGCTCTGTTAGAAACTTTTGCTGTACTTGCTCACTGAGCAACTGTTCAGCCGTCATAGCCTGAGGCTCAGCCATAGCTTCACACAGCTCAGCGGGAGCAATCATCATGCTGTCAGTTGCCAACACCGCAGTTGCCATCTCAAGCTCAGCTTCAACTTCTTCTTTCTGGTAAGCAGCAGCAGCAAAAAATTGCTCACAGGCTTCAAGCTCTACAGAAACCTCTGCTAAGGCTTCATTACACGCTTCTGATTGACTGCATGCTTGTACAGAATTATCTACCACGATAATTTGGCTTACCTGTGACTCGACAGCCTCACATATTAAATCAGCAGCTTCAACAGAGCATTCCATTGCCTCTGCTTCTGCCGCAGCCTCTAGGCTAATCATAGGCTCTAAAGCCTGAGCAGCAGCCAACAAAGGCTCTTCAAGCTTATGCGCACCAATTGCTGCACGCACCTTTTGAAGAGGTTGACGATCAACTAAAACAAGTTGTTTGATTTTTTTGAAAATTTCGACATCTTCCGCACCGTAAAAACCGCTTTGGGGTGCTAATCCCAGCTCTTTTTCCCAGCTACGAATAACAAATTTTTTGACCTGAAGATGCTCGGCGATATCACCAAGCTTTAAGCGACGCTTAGAACTCGCTTGTTGTTTGACCAACTCCATACAATTCTCCTGCCTGTTTAAAACCAACAAGTTTTTGGTTTTGTTTTACCAAATCTCCGACACTTATGAAAACATTTTTAATATCAGCATCGCGTGATGCGTAAATTACGTTTTCCATCTTCATCGATTCGATCACAAGCAAAGGAGTTGCTGTTTTTACAAAATCGCCATTTTTGACGAAAATTTGCACTACTCGTCCACTTAGGGGGCTGACTAAGTCTTGGCTAAATTTTTTAGTATCACACTCGGCACTAAAAGTTACCCCGCCACCCGGCAGCAAGGTATGAATTTTTTTACATTGCATCGCTACATAAGCGCCATGAAGCAATACATTCATGTATTGCTGCCCAGGTGTAACAACGGCTTGTATTGCACGATTATCAATCTGATAGACAAGAAAACCGGTTACAACGTCATATGAAAGAATTTTCACGGTAAAAGATTTGCGTTGCACTACCCCGTCATAAAGAGTAATCACCAGCTCTTCTGTGCTGACAAAGATTAGCGAATAGCTATAAATCCGCTCGCCAAGCTGTAGGTGTTTTATTTCCACAATACTTGCTTCCACTTTTTCGACACACCGTGTAGCTCTTTATGACCTACAACTCCCATCATAGCTCGTGCGGCCAATGCTTCATGCAACGCAGCAGCTACAATAATGAGCTCTTCTTGATCTATCGTTGGAGCTGCTAAATCACCCGCACAAAGCTTGGCTACTACATCAGACCTCAAGAGCCAGTGTGTAGAAATATCACCTTGGATAAAAACATCTGATGTTATAATCGCCCGTAAAAAGCTGATATTGGTTGTACAGCCAGCAAGTATAAAATCGTTGAGAGCTGCGAGCATGTTTGCCAGAGCATGCGCCCGCGTAGCTCCCTGTACCGTAATTTTTGCAATCATAGCATCAAAAAATGGTGTAATTTCTCCGCCATGCCGCAAGTCATGATCAACACGAACAAACGGCCCTCGCGGTACTTGCAAGTACTGCACAGTGCCAACACTTGGCATAAAATTATTTGCTGGATTTTCAGCATAAATTCGGCATTCAATTGCATGCCCCCGGCGGTAAACTTCTTGCTGCGTCATCGGTAATTTTTCATTGAATGCCACATGAATTTGTAAAGCAATTAGGTCTACGCCGGTAGTAAGCTCAGTAACCGAATGTTCTACTTGTAAGCGTGCATTAACCTCTAAGAAATAAAATTCCCCCGTAGCCGCAACCAAAAACTCAACCGTGCCAATATTGACGTAACTAACTGCTTGCGCAATGGTAATCGCTGCAGCATACATACCATCAAGTGTTTCTTGTGACACAAAGCTGCACGGAGCTTCTTCGACTATTTTTTGATGCTTTCGCTGTACCGAGCATTCTCGCTCAAAAAAATGTATAAAATTTTTGCCATCGCCAGCAATTTGAATCTCGATATGACGAGCATTTGGGAGATATTTTTCAACGATAATGTTGCCAGAAAAACCAAGCCTTTTGCCCTCTGAAAGCACTGCATGCCAAGCTGTGTCAAAATCAATGTCATGATCAACCCGACGCATAGCCTTGCCGCCACCACCCAAAGAATCTTTAATAATCACGGGGTAACCAAGCGCCTGAGCACAATCCTTAGCCGCATTCAAATCAAAAGCCACCGCTTTAAATTCAGCCCCCTGATTGATAGGTACATTAATCATGCGCATTAATGCTCGAGCTTGTGCTTTATCGCCTATAAGCACCATGGTGTCAGGCATCGGCCCAATCCATACAATGCCTGCGGCCAGAACTTTTTTAGCAAATGAAGAGCTTTCGGATAAAAAGCCATAACCAGGGTGAATAGCGTCAACACCCGCATTGCAAGCGATTGAAAGAATTTCTTCTTGATTTAAATAAGCTTGAAAACCACGCAACGACAACGCATACGATTCATCAGCCTTGTAGACGTACGAAGCTTGCGCATCTTCTGGTGCATAAATTGCTACCGTCTTGATGCCCAAGCTTTTACAAGTCGCTTGAATCCTCAGCGCGATTTCAGAGCGATTTGAAATTAAAATTTTATTGAATTGTCGTATCGCCACTGCAGTCCTTTATCCGTTCGATATTGTTTATGCTGCAGCAATTGCATCATTAGGAGAAACTGTATCAAGATTTTCTTTTTCATCCCCGACCATCACAGCTGACTGAGGGGATAAGAAAAAATCATCATCACAGCCAATCTGGGTATTTAATGACTCTATATCCTTAATAACCTCTATTATATAAAATACCATGTCAAGCCAAGGCATAGTTGCATAGGTTTGGTAACGACCAATAAGGCGCCATAATTCAGTTAGGTTGGCAGCTTCAGATATCAGTGACGCAATCATGCCAAGATCAGAACCAGGAGCGCCATTGGCAGATTCCGCTTTGTATGCAGCAACGTATGCCAAAAACCTCAATAAAACTTCAAAGGTAAGTAGCATTGCTTGGTCTTTTTTTATTAACTTTAAGTCAGCGCCTTTTTGCTGCCGCTCTAAAATCATATGTTCTGCATTTAAAACATTAATAACATCATAGGTTGCAGCCGAAGCATAGCAGCCAAATTTTGGCACATCGTAGAGTAAGATTTTATAAAAACGCTCATCATGAGGTTTATGTGCAGCCTTTAAACAAATTTTAAAATCAGTTGGCAACATCGCTAAAATGCCCGCCCAGCGAACCGTCCGCTCATCTGCGCTATCCAATGTCATGATGTAAGGAATATGTAAAAGAGCACCAAGAATATTTAGCAATTCTAAGTTCTTGCCAGGATTACCATTAAAATTATCTACAACACCTCTTACAGTGTTGCATACTCTTTTAACTCTATCAAAAGCATTTGTCTGAGCAGGAGCATCCGCGGCGTTTATCGAACTACAGCCAAGCGCCAAAAATAATAATCCACCAATAAATGACAATTTCATTACATTGCTCCTTTGTTCTTAGATTCTTAAGACTGGCTTGCTATGTGCGTAGGAGCCTCAAAAAATTGCTTGCCAAATTCTTCAACAGAAGAGCTTGCAAAGAACGTTTCGCAAGCTAACTTGTACAATTCTTTTTGTTTATAATGATTCATAACATGAGGGTTACTGGTAACCACAGCAACTTTATAGGGTACTGAAACAGCATTCCATAAATCTTCAAATTCATCGCGATAAACCATCAAATCATTTTTGCCATAAAAGAACAATATCGGCGTTTTTTGAATGCGTGGTAAATAGTTTTTCAGGCGAACGTCATGATCAATATTAAGCCACCAAACATGGCGGGCAATCCAAATCAGTGATTGTTGAAACCATTTTTGCTTTGATAGCCAATATTCTTTGAAGCCACCGGTTTGCGGCTTGGCCAGCAATTTGAAATCCTGCTTCAATTTATCTATGACTTTTTCTAGGGTATCCCAGCAGCCATCAACCACGATTCTATCAAACAAGCCTGGAAATTTAGCCTCAGCCTTAAGGAAAACAAAAGAACCGAAACAAACAGAAACACCATGTACCTTTTTATAATTTTTATATTCTCTCATAGCTTTGATCACTGCGACTACGTCAAATTCTTCAATTTCACCCAACATCGAGTGGCGGGCATCCATACCAAAGGTGTTTTTTGCAAGGTCTGCAGTCATCCAGGTTGAAGTATCGCAAAGAACTACTGGATCATAACCATGACCACGAAAATCAAATAAAATAACATCTCGGCCCTTATTCAGCCCTGTTGCGTCTGTTTTAAACATTTCCACAAACGGTGTCATAATTTCACGCTCATTGGTAAAGCCAGCCCCTACAACAACTAGCTCATCGCTACCACGATCAAAATAGGTACACTTAATTTCTAAGCCATCTTCCGTGTCTACCGAAACTAATTGCCCGCGATCCGGGTTATTTGGATCAATGTGATGAACTCTCACCGCTGGCACATTGCGCACAAAGCTTGTTTTAAAGTACGGTGAACCATTGAGGTCTTTATAGATTTTTTTTGCATGAGATTCTACTTGCTCAGCAAGCTCCGTCCCGGCAGCGTTACCCAAAACAATCTCAGTTTTGTAGGCATAACTAATTTGTTTTGATGGCATCGCCTGTGAATCAATATTTTTTTGAGGAACAATAACATCTGATTCTGGTTGTCTAACAACGGCATCAAGATAATTCAGGGAGTACGATGAAATCGACACCATCGCAACCAGTAATCGCAAGTAATTCATATTAAATCCTATTTTAACGGAAACGATGTCTTTGATTAGACAATAATCATCGTTAGCTCTAGACTGTACTTTAAGGACCCTAAGATAGATTAATAACTTAAAAAATCAAGCGCACCCCGGGTGCTCTATTACCCCTCATATATATGAATATCAAGGCTCTCAGAGATCAGTTTCCTATTTTTACGCGTGCTCGCACAAGCGCACACTCTTTTGTGTATCTTGACAATGCGGCAACTACGCAAAAACCCAGGTGTGTTATCGATTCTATCAGTGATTTTTACAGCACATCTAATGCCAATGTGCATCGCGGGCTTTATCATGCCGCAGAACAAGCCACAATTCTATACGAAGCCTCGCGCGCCGCAGTAGCACAATTTATTAATGCTGAAAAAGCCTCAGAGATCGTTTTTACCAAGGGCGCAACCGAGGCAATCAATCTTGTAGCGAACAGCTGGGGCAAATCACAGCTTAAAGCTGGCGATGTTATCCTGCTATCACAGGTTGAGCATCACGCCAATCTTTTACCGTGGTTGGAGCTGGCACGCGACAAACGGCTTACTATTCGCTACATCCCCTACGACCAAACAACAAAAAAACTTACCATCATAAATCTTGATTTAACCGACGTTAAGCTGCTAGCCGTACAGCACACCTCCAATGTGCTTGGCAATGTCTGGGATCATGACTTTGCCAATCTTATCGCATTGATTAGAGCAATTAACCACATCGGTGGTGCTGTACTACTTGATGCGGCTCAATCAATAGCGCACTTACCAATCGACGTCCAGGACTTGGATGTCGATTTTTTGACATTTTCTGGTCATAAAATGTATGGGCCTACCGGTATTGGCGTACTCTACGCTAAAAGCATCAGACACGATGAACTACAGCCTTACCAAGTAGGCGGCTCCATGATTTATCATGTATCCTACCAGGCTGCCACCTGGGCGGCAATGCCACACCTTCTAGAAGCAGGCACACCACCCATCAGCAGCGCTATCGGCCTACACGCAGCTATAGACTTTATGCAAAAAAACATCTCATTTTCCGCATTGGCCATACATGAAACTATGTTATGCCAACAGTTGATCACAGGGCTTAAAAAGATGCCGGGCATGCACCTAGCAACTACGGAAGAACAATCAGCACATCAGCATGTAGTCAGCTTTTATCACGACGCCATTCATGCCCATGATTTTGCCAGCTTTTTAGGCGAACAAAATATAGCAGTACGGGCTGGCAATCATTGTGCCCAGCCTCTTATTGATCTCTTAGGGGTGCCTGCACTTGTGCGGATCAGTGTTGCAGCATATACTACAACGCACGATATTGACGCCGCGCTCTCTGCGCTAGCTGCAGCCATTAACCACCTTGGTTCGATACAATTTTCACTATCGTGAAAATCACTCACCATGACCGGAGTTGAAAGACATGAGTTCTCTTTACCACGACGAGCTAATCGAGCATTATAAACGCTCGCAATACCGCAAAATAATTACCAATCCAACTATTCAGCATGGGGAACTAAACCCATCCTGTGGTGACAAAATCGAAGTAATGGTCGTTATCCAAAACGATATTATTATTGATGTCGCCTTTCAGGGCTCGGGGTGCGTTATCAGCCAAGCGGCAATATCCATGCTTTGCGAAGAGATTTTAGGCAAAAATATTGATGCGGTGCTAAAGCTTAGTCATGATGACATACTGCAATTGGTTAATATTGAGCTTGGCCCGGTGCGCGCTAAGTGTGCAACGCTTAGTTTGCTCGTGCTACAGCATGGTATTACCACCTGGCAAAAAAAACCATTAGCATAATTTTGTGAAAAGGGACCTACCCATGATCAAGTTAAGTCTTGCCGAACAAGAATTTTGGAATAACGGTAGTGAAGCGTTTATCTTCTTTTTAGGAGAAAATCTCGACAGCTTCGCAAACAATGTCCATATCGAACACATTGAAAAAAATTACTACCCTCACATCAGAGCAGTTCTTAAGAAAAATAAATTTGAGGGCAAGAAAGGACAACAATACGTCCTAACAATTCCTCACGAAGAGCAGCTCCAACAATTTATCTTTATGGGACTTGGCAAAGCTGGCAAAAAAGCTTATCAAGATGTTGAAACATTGCGCCGAGCTATGGGAACTGTTGTCCTAACGCTAAAAAAGCTTTCAATTGAAAGCGCAATCTTTAACCTTCCAAGCGAAGATGCTTATAAAATTAGTGCCGAAGAACTGCTAAAACAGATCAGCGTGGCCGCATTAATGGCATCCTATGAATTTACCCAATTCAAAAGCAATAAAGATCAACCCGTTGAATGGAACGGATCGCTCATGGTCAAAATTAGCGATGACAAAAAAGGTAATTTTGCTGGCGCGTTACATCAAGCAATCATCATCGGCGAAGCCATAAACCAAGCCCGCAACTGGTGTGATCTGCCGGCCAACATTCTTACACCAACATACCTCAGCCAAGAAGCTGAAAAAATCTCTATTGATCATCACTTGACATGCACCGTGTTCGGCAAAGAAAAAGCAACTGAGCTTGGCATGGGTGGCTTTTTGGCCGTAGGAGCTGGCTCTGACCAGGAAAGTAAATTCGTTATTCTTGAATATAAGACCAAAGAGAAAAATGCTCCAACTATCGCCCTAGCAGGCAAAGGCATCACCTTTGATACTGGTGGAATAAGCCTTAAGCCTTCTGGTAACATGCATGGCATGAAATACGATATGTCTGGCGCTGCTGCGGTGATTGCTACAATTAAAATCATTGCGCAGCTCAAGCCTGATGTAAACGTTGTCGCGCTTGCACCGCTCGTTGAAAACATGCCTGACGGCAAAGCACAGCGCCAAGACGATATTATTCGCTTCATGAACGGTAAGACATCGGAGATCAAAAGTACCGACGCTGAAGGCCGCCTCGTACTTGCGGATACACTTTGTTATGCAGAAAAGTTTTACACCCCAGAAACAATCATCGACGTTGCTACGCTGACAGGGGCATGCTTAATGGCGCTTGGTTATTTTTATACAGGGCTCATGACGCAAGACGATACATTGCTTGAAGTGCTGCCAAAAATTGGCTTTGCTACAGGTGATCGCACGTGGCCATTGCCGCTTGATGATGATTTTAAAGCAGCTAACAATTCACCGGTCGCTGATTTACGTAACACGGGATCAGATGAATATAAAGCGGGCAGCATTACCGCTGGTTGCTTCTTACAAGAATTTGTTAAAAATGCTCGCTGGGCGCATCTTGATATCGCTGGCACTGCCGATGGAGTGCCTGGAATCAGCTACTTAGGGCGCACTTCAGCTGGTGCTGGCATCAGATTATTAGTTGAATTTTTAATGAATTACAAAAACTATATGGGCACAGATCAAGCACCAGAATCAGAAGCCTAAAGAACGACTCTATCGATATTTTATAACTGTGGCCATGCGTTGATGTGCGTGGCCACAGTTATAAAAATTTCTTTTGACTTCAACCATTTTTTACTTTATCATTT
Source organism: candidate division TM6 bacterium GW2011_GWF2_37_49 (assembly GCA_945861145.1). Lineage (GTDB taxonomy): Bacteria > Babelota > Babeliae > Babelales > RVW-14 > CAMATL01. Next base: position 14,166 of record CAMATL010000014.1, read on the forward strand.
CTCACATCAATTACGTTTTGCATCAAATGCAAAACGTAATTGTTTATGGGCGAGTAGCTCAGCTGGTTAGAGCATCTGCCTTACAAGCAGGGGGTCACAGGTTCGAATCCCGTCTCGCCCACCATAACTTGAAATTCACTCCCTGATAGCTCAGTTGGTAGAGCAAATGACTGTTAATCATTGGGTCGCAGGTTCGAGTCCTGCTCAGGGAGCCACTAAATAAAGAAGAAGGCCTCGTAATTAATTACGAGGCCTTCTTCTTTATTTAAATATCTAAAATTTTATAATCTTATCCTTTGTTGACCAGCTCTCAACGATTGAGGTTTATACAGGACTTATGCCTGAGCAATGGGTTCGTGCTGTAAAAACCTAGCAAATTGCCTTTCTAGGGTCACCTTGTTTTCAGCTCATTCATCTTCTGCATTTTTGAATTTGCCATATTTCATCTCTAGCTGAGCGAATGCATACGACACAGAAACTGCTGCAAATTGCTATTGGATAGGATAAAAACGTCCTGATAGTTAGGATGATACTCTCCTTTTTTGTGTCAGACTATCTAAGGAAAGTATCTCTTTATCAAGGAATCGACCAGGTCAAATCTTTACGTGTTTTTAGAGAGTCCTGTTTTTATGCGCAGCTGCCACCGGGTGCGTAGATAGGAAACTGTTTGCACATTATTGCTACTCGTTCACGAATGCGCGCTAAAGCGGCATCATCATGGCGAGCGTGAACTGCTTCATCGATAAGCTGAACCACTTCTACTACTTCTTGTGTACCAAACCCGCGAGTCGAGACTGCTGGAGTACCAATGCGTATGCCGCTTGTTATCATCGGTTTTTCTAGATCAAACGGGATTAGGTTGCGGTTGACGATGATGTTGCATTTTTCTAGTGTTTTTTCTACGAGATGGCCGGTTATTTTTTCTAGGGCACCAGGAGCTTGTTTGCTGCGTAAATCTACGAGGAAGAGGTGTGTGTCTGTGCCACCAGCAACGATGCGGTAGCCACGATCGGTAAATGCGTTGGCCATAGCGCGGGCGTTGGTTATAACCCGCTGTTGGTAGGTAACAAAGTTTTCTTCTTGCGCTTCTGCAAATGCAATAGCTTTGGCGCCGATGACATGCATGAGCGGGCCGCCCTGACCACCAGGAAATACTGACCGGTCGAGCGCTTGAGCATGCTCTGCCTTGGTTAAAATGAGGCCGCCGCGCGGACCACGTAATGTTTTGTGTGTGGTGCTGCTTACCACATCGGCATGGTGTGTTGGGTTTGGGTGTAGCTTGGCGGCAATAAGGCCTGCGATATGCGCCATGTCGACAAATAAATATGCACGATGGCGCTTGGCGATCTCGGCGAGGCGTTCATAATCGATGGTGCGAGAGTAAGCAGAGGCGCCAGCGATAATCATTTTAGGTTGGTGCTGGTCGGCGAGAATATCAATTTCATCGTAATCGATGAGTTCTGTTTCTGGAGATACGCCGTAGGGGATAATATTAAATAATTTGCCTGAGAAATTAAGCGGGTGGCCGTGCGTCAAGTGGCCGCCTGCATTGATATTCATCCCTAGCACCGTATCGCCCGGTTTGATCAAGCTCATATACACTGCCATGTTGGCCGATGAGCCTGAGTGTGATTGAACATTGGCGTGTTCGGCATCAAAAAGCTGTTTAGCCAGATCCTTGGCATGGTTTTCGATCTCGTCTACTACTTCACAGCCGCCGTAGTAACGGCGACCAGGGTAGCCCTCAGCATATTTATTGGTCAGTACTGAGCCTGAGGCGCGTAACACATCTTGGCTGACATAATTTTCTGAAGCGATGAGGTTGATGGAGGCATCCTGACGTACCTGTTCTTTATTGATTAGTTGAAATATTGTTTTTTTCATTAAGACTCCTTTTCTTTTGCCTATTTTTAATAACATTGACTATTTGAATTTTAATTCGGTAGAATTAGTACAAAGAGAACGAGGAGAGTAGTCAAATACTCAGCCTCATTTTATCACTGTGGCAATGAAAGTGGTATGTAATAATCGGAGGTTTTATGAAGAAAAATATAGTAGTACTTTTCGCTGTCATGTTTTGCTTGATAGCAAGCCTTGGTGCTCATAATCGCCATAGGCACCGTGGCGGTGGTGGTTGGCACCGTGGCGGTGGTGGTTGGCACCGTGGTGGAGGCTATGGCTCAGCGTTTGGTGGCGCTGCATTGGGCCTTGGTGTTGGCATGGTTGCTGGTAGTGCTATGGCAAATAGTAATAACTCTAGAGCTGAAATTGAGCAACTGCGACGAGATCGTGAAAATGATCGTTACGAGAATTTACGTCGTGAGCAGGATAAAGAGCAGCTACCTCGTGAATATGAGCAACGAGATAACGATCAACACGTTGAATCTCGTGATGTTAAAAAGAAAAAGCGCAAAGGTAAGCGTATTTTAGAGAGGCAGCTTCAAGAGCTGGAAGAAGAAAGAGCTTTAAAGAAATCGCAGCTTTCAGTAAAAAATCGCGAATTAGCTGAGCTTGATGAGCAGGAAGATGCTGCAGCGATTAAGAGTATTAAGAAGTTGAAGAATCAAATAAGTAATCTCAAAAATAGTTTAGAACAGATAGAAGCTGAAATGGATCTCTTAGAGGCGCAATTGGCCGATAGATAATTATTTTTAGCTATCTGTTCGCTGCAATTGATAGCCGGCCAGAGAGTTTAAACTCTCTGGCCGGCATGCTTTTTGTTATTTTTTCAATAATATTGCCTATTTGTCTTTGTTTGATGTAGGATCTAAACTAGATAATGAACATAGAGAAGTAGCCTGTTGGCCTTGTTGGCTTTTTTGTCGTGGGGCTGGTTGCATTGGTATTTATATTGGGGGATTCATGAAGAAGAGTTTATCACTAATTATGTTGTTGGTAGCTTCGTTGCTGCCTTGTGTACAAGCTGATACTGGTGGCGCTGTTGCTGCTGGTGTAGCTGCTGGGTTATTTACCGGTATTGCTACGACAGCGATTGCAAATAGTGGGTCACGTTCCTCAGACCGTGCTGAAGCGCAAGCGCTTAAAGCTCGTGAAGAAAATGAACAAATGCGTCGCGAGCAAGATCGTGAACGTGTAGATACATTACGCCGTGATCAAGAACGTCGTGAGATTGAACGTAAAGATGAACAAATTCGTCAGCTTAATGATCACTTGAGTCACATTGAACGTCAAAGCGGTAGTGGTACAAGCTCAATTGTATTTTACTTGCTGTTTGGCTTTATCCTCATGTTAACCATGGCGGTAGGCACGCTGGCATTGATGTTGCTTCGCAAGAAATAAGCATATTAGAAATTTCAAATTTGGGGCCGGTCGAGTTGTAAAATTCAGCCGGTCTTTATTTTCATCTAGTTGTTGTTGATACCCCTATCCCATGCTACAATAGCGACATTGCTTAGATTGAAAGGGATTATATGAAACGTTATTTTTTTAGGACTATTTTTCTTTTTACCGTGATGTTGGGTGGTTGCTTTGAGCATAAAGGTTGTTGTGATCATCACGACCTGCCAAGTGCAGCTACAGTGCTTAAGCAAGATGCTTCAATTGAGCCGGTGGTTATAGTTGGTGGTGGTGTGGCAGGCCTGACGGCGGCAAATTATCTTTTACAGGCAAATATCCCATGCATTGTATTTGAAGGCCCTAAGCCGGGCGGAGCACTAGCTCAGTCGGATTCTGTGCGTAATTGGCCAGGGGTGTTTAATGCGCCAGGTGTAGAAATTATGCGTACTCTTAAAGATCAGGTAGTGCTTAATGGCGGGGTCGTGGAGGCAGGCATGCTTACAGCAATTGATTCTAAGCAATGGCCTTTTATGTTGACGTTGCGTGATGAAGCTGGCTCAACACATATCATAAAAACCTTTTCTTGCATCATTGCTATGGGTACCGAGCCTAACTATCTTGGTATTCCTGGTGAAACTGGGAAAGATGGCTACTGGGGGCGCGGTGTTACTAATTGCGCAGTGTGCGACGGAGCGCTGTTTAAAAATAAAGTGGTTGCTGTCGTTGGTGGTGGTGACTCTGCGATGCTTGAAGCGACTTATCTCGCAGGGCTTGCCAAAAAAGTATATGTACTCATGCGTCGCGATGTAACCCGTGCCAATGACGTACGAAAAATTAACACACTCAAGGCGATGTCAAAAGTCACTTTTATGTATAACACCGAAGTGACCGCTGTTCGTGGTAATGGTGAAGTGGTAGCTGATATTGAAATTATCAATAACAAAACAAAAGCTGTAAGCAAGCTATCGGTAGATGGTCTTTTCTTGGCGATTGGTTCTACGCCAAATACTAAGTTGCTACAAGGGCAATGTGATCTTGATAAAGCTGGTTATATTTGCCTAACAACGGGGCAAGAATCTAGCGTGCGTGGATTATTTGCTGCTGGCGATGTGTGTGACCCAAACACCAAGCAAGCAGTTACTGCGAGCGCTATGGGTTGCAGTGCAGCGTTGCAGGCTAAAACATTTTTAGAAGACCGTGGTTACCAGTCTAATCAAACTACTGTTGATGTTGAGCCTGTTATAGTAGCTGAGACAAAAGCTTCAGTTGTTGTGCGCAGCAAAGACAAGCATGATGATACTTGGGTGCCTAAAATTACTTCGCTTGACCATGCGCGAGAACTGATCGAGAATGTCGGTAATAAATTAATGGTAGTGGATGTGTATGGTGATTTTTGCATGCCGTGCCAAAAAATGATGCCAATTGTTGATGAGCTTGCTCAATACTATGACCACAAAGTATGTTTCACCAAGCTTGATATTGCGAGTAGCACATTTGATGTGAATGAATTTTCTCAGTTGGTAAAAACTGAACGGATTATGCAAGTGCCGACATTTTTGTTTATCAAGAATGGAAAAGTAGTACAGCGTAGCTTAGGCTCTATGTCTAAAGGTGAGTTTGCAAAGCTGATTGAACAGTATAAATAGATTTAAATAGTGATACTTGGTGAGAAAATCTCTTGCTAAGTATCTAATTTCCGAGTAATCTTGCCATCCCTAATTAAGTTATATCATCAAAATAAGGATCTATGGCATGGGTTTATTCAGTATTATATTTTTACTTTTAAGTGCTTTTGGCATTAATTCGTTACATGCAGCGTCTAGCTTGTCAAAAATGTCTTCTGAGGGAGCATGGCGAGTGAATTATCTTCACAAGATTGGTATTATTCCCCCTAGTGCTAAAAAAACTTTAGTTGATACTTCGACAAGATCAAGAGCTCAAGCTGAGATCATGCTTGATCAAAAAGTAAAAAAGCAGCTACCGCCCAAGGCTACGAATCTAGATAATATGCTTATACTTAAAGCTCTTCAACCTAAAAGTGTGCCGAAAGAGTGTGTTAATAGGCTTATTAGCAATCATGAAGAGCTTGAGCTGTGCAGGCCCCGAGGTGTAAGTATAGACCATGTATTTTTATTTGCCCAAGCGGATTGTGCTAAAAGAGAGGCTAATTTTAGAACTTTTCATAAAGATTCGTCAGCTGGTTTTATGTCCCAGATTGGTTATTTATCTAGCGAAACCAACTGGACAAAGCTTTTAAATGGTTCACCGGACCTAGCTACTGGATTTATGGAACAAGTTGATTCTGAGATTGGTCAAGTCAACTGGGCTGAGTTTTTAGGCATTTTGCCTGAGGAGCTAGGTTTTTGTTTACAACAATCATATCAATCTGAAGTTGATGTGGAGACTAAGATTTCTTTGTTTTGGCTCTTCTGTTATGGCTACAATATATTTCCTTCATTAAAAAAGGCGATTTTATCAGCAGATAATGCTGTTGAAGAGGCATCTGATCAAGAATCCTTAGCGCAAAGCCTTGCTACATTTTTAGCCATTCACGATGCTGCTCAATTTAGCAGTAAAAAAAAGATTCGGTTGTGTGAATTTATCGAAGAATTCTCAAGAAAAATAGAGCAATTAATGACTCAAAGGCATGCTGCTAAGATAGTGCAAAGTGCCTTGAAAGAATTTAGAGTCTTTGCTTGGATTGAGCCACCTAAGAATTCTTTTGCTGCCGGTTTGTTTCCTTCTGCTGAAGAAGATAGTGTATTTCCCCTTGATTCTTAAAAGGCCTTAAATCAGATTAAATTTATTTGATAATTTATTCATAAACAGCGTAGAGGCAACAACCTCTGCGCTGTTATTCTTTAGAAAATCTGGCAAGCTTTAAAAAATATTGCCAAAGAGTATAGAGATAGTGCAAAATTTACAAATGGCCTAACTGTTGTGCATGTCTTGAATTTCGATTGGAAAATTGCTCAATGATTGGGAAAAACAAGGGAAGGGTTTCTATGAGAGTCTTACAACGCGTTATGTATGCACTTGCGGGGGTGGTTCTGAGTTCAGGGTCTACTTTGATGGCTGGTAATGGGCTGGGTGGTTTGCTGAGCGAAGCGTCGCAATTTCTTAAGCTCACGCAGCATTCAGCAATTGGGTTTGTGGTCGTGGCTTTTCTGGCAGGTATTTTAACCAGTCTCTTGCCATGTATTTACCCAATGATTCCAATTACGCTTGGGATTTTACAGGGGCAGGGCGCTACAACAGTGCGTCGTAATTTTCAGCTAGCGTTTGCTTACATTAACGGGATTGCAATCGTGTACGCCATGCTTGGGTATATCTGTGCGAGATTTGCGATACTTTTTGGTAGTTGGCTTGGCAATGTTTGGTTTGTTGGTGCCATTGTACTATTTTTTCTCTACATGGCAGGCTCGATGCTTGGGCTTTATGAGCTTTATATTCCCAAGGCACTTCAAGAACCAAAGGCACGTATGCAAGGCGGCTCTGTTCCGCACTGCTTTGTTTTAGGTATGCTGGCGGCGAGTGTGGCATCACCTTGCATAGCACCACCACTTGCGGTACTCATCGGGCTGGTAGCGCGTCAAGCAAATCCTATTTTGGGGTTTGCAGCGTTATACGCCTTTTCGCTTGGCATGGGTATGTTGTTGCTTATTGTCGGTACTTTTTCTGGTGCGTTGAGCTTATTGCCGCGAGCTGGTGCTTGGCTAGACGTAACTAAGCAGGTATTGGGTTTTGTATTGCTTGGCGTGTGCGTGAATTTTGTACAGCCGATTGTGGGTATTAAAATTGCATTGGGCCTTTATGCCTCAGTTGTTCTGGGCTGTATTTGGTTTTTTTGTTATCGTTTTTACGTTTTAAAGTCGCAACAAAAAAATGATCGAGCAGCTCGCTTGAGTTTGGTTTTTGCTGCGGTCATGACAATTATTCTTGGGGTTTATTTTCAAGCTATTTTTTTTAGAGCCATACGCATTTTTTCTACACATTAGTAAAAAATTATAAAGAGGGGATAGGGGTTTTATGAAGAAAATTATAGCCTTATGGTTAGTTATGGGGGCGGCGGTTATGCCGCTCATCAGTATGAATCAAGCAGCTATTGTATCTCCTGCAGATTGTCGTTTGGCATTGCAGAATATTGCTGGGCAAGCTCGTGGTAGAGTTCCCAATACGCGCCATAATTCACAGAATAAAATGATTTTACAAACATTTATACACGCATTGAGCTCTCTCGAATTACTAGAAACTAACACTGAAAAAAGAGAAATAATTAGTGGTGTTTTGAATAGTGCTAATGCTGATTTTGCAACAGGCGGATTTGATGGTCCGCGTATGGCTATGCTAGCGCAACAGGTATTAGAGGTCGTGGAGAGTGATGATATTGGTTTTGGCGGTGGCACAGCAAGTAGCATGAGCGATGTAGTGCCGGAGGGTGATTTTGATTTATATAGCGGTGTTATTACTCGTGCACCAGAAATACAAAGTAGTGACGAACAAGCGCTTATACAGCTACGCAGGCAATTTGCCGCATTGCTAACGCATATCGCTCCTATTGAGCTTGCGTTAGGCAGCGAAGGTGATAGTAATATTTCACATGAACAAGTTGAGATAATTAAAACAATTGGCAAAACGGCCGTTGAGCTAGTAGATAATATTATTGCCATTGATAGCAGCTTAACAGGTGAGCAAAAATGTCAGCTTATGAGGCTTGGTGAGAAAATTCAAGACCACCTTGATCTTGTAGCTCGACAAGGTAGGGGTAGAGCAATTACTCCGCAATCTGCTGCTAAAGTAGCGGTTTTTGTTATTCAGGGGCTGTTGGAAATTGCTGCCGTGCTAGCAATTCAGGTACAAAAGCTTTCGCTTTCGGATAGGCCGGAGCTTGTGCAAAAACGCCATCGGTACGGGTATTGTGGTATTGCTGCGGTAAGCATAGCGGTTATATTGTCGGCAGTAATAATCGGAACTAATGCTGCGGGCATAACAGATATCCAAATTGTGCCGTCGATGCTCGATCTTATTAAGCCTCTTATGGGATTGCTGTAACTTTCGAAAATAATCTAACAAGCTTTTTATAACCCCTTTGGTGAATATACCAAGGGGGTTGTTTTTTTGTAGGCAAGTCGTTATTGTTTCCCTTTATTAAAGTTGTTATTTCAATGTAAGGGAAATGCCTCATGAAAAGGTTATTGAGCTTGGTTCTAGTGGCTAGTGTTTCCTCAGCGCCGTTAATGGCTATGCAGATTGAGAATAAAATCCCATTTTCATCGAGTAGCAAAGGTAAAGCTTCGCCGTTAGTACTTAGGGGTATTGGTTTGCCAAATGAATCTTGTCGAATCAGAAGTGCTTTGGGTAAATTTTCTAATAGAGCTGATTTAAATATAGGTAAGCTTTCTAAAGAATTATTTGTGGAGTTATTTATAGGGCTTGTCTTGAAGATAGGTAGCTTAGAGCATGATTCAGAGGTTATACAAGACTTTATTAAAGACTGTAGCGTAAAAGGAATAATGCTGTGGGCTGGTGATTGTGATGCTGCATTAATAAAAAAACAAATCAGCAATCTTTTAGCGTTGCCGTGGGGATACAATGGTGCTGTTGAAGGTATGCCCGCTGTAGATCCAGTATTTATTGAAAAACTCCATACAATACGTACTATTGTCCTTGATAAGTGCGTCACTCCTGCAAGTATTGATGATGTGGCTGCGGTGGCAAATTGCTTTTTTGATGAGCTTTACGCTGTTGTTGATGCAACGTATGATGGTTGTCGAAAATACAGACTTGTTCCTCTTAATGACAAAATTAATATTTCGTTGGATCGTTTGAAGTTGCAATTAAGTACTGAAAGTTCAGTGGGTTGCGCTTCCAATTTTGTCTATGAAAGCAAGGCAAATTTTTTAGTTCTTTCAAGTGCGCTACTTGATATTTATGAAGTACTAGGACATAAGGTTGTTATGCAAGAGCCATCCCGACTAGTGCTAGATCCTGCTCCTGCTGGTTCTCTAGGAGAAAATGAAGAATTTTTCTTACAGGGTGATTATATTGGTGTGGTGGGGGTAGCTGTAATTTGTGCAGTATTGTTTGCTGTTTGGCAAGCTAGTTAAGGTCACTAAAAATTTTATTTTATCCAGCTAGCAATATTAAATTAACGTGAGTTTGGAGTTTTAAAATCTTTCAAAGGATAGAATCTATCGATATTTCTATATAAATTACAACTCAGAACTCACTGTACTCTTATCTATTTATCTAGAGCGATTAAATTAAAAAAGGCCCCTGATTTTATACTGGGGCCTTTTTTAATTTGTTGTTTTTGACTGGTTACTTGCCAGCCGCCTGCTTACGCATTGTTTTATCTAAAAAGCCGATCAGTGCTTTAAAATAATTTTCCTGATCTTCATAAAAAGCGAAATGGCTGCCAATTTGAGAAATAAACACTTCAGCGTCTTTGATGCCTTGTGCCATGCAGCGAAGGTCATGAGGGTCGATTACATCATGCTCGCCACCCATGAGTAAAATTGGCATAGAAAGTTGATTTAGTTCGTCCCAGCGGTTCCATGTCTTGAGCGTGCCTTCTACGCAAAAATCATTGTTGCCCCACATGTAGGTATAGATTTCGCGGTTGCAGTGATCAAATGATTGCGGCAGTGATGCTGGCCATGGATCAAGGCGGCAGTAATTTTTTTGATAAATCCATTCGTGTACTAATTTTTTGTATTCAGGGTTTTTTATATCGTGCGTTTGTTCGAAATGGCGAATTTTTTCTTGCACTTCTACAGGCAACTTGTGACGTAAATTTGCCATGCGCTCTTCATAGTCTGCCATGCTTGCAGTCATGCCGGAGGTTATCATGCCAAGCAGGTGCTCAGGATATTTAAGTGCGTACTCAATGCTGAGCATGCCACCCCATGAAAAACCAAAAAGAAATATTTTATCCAGGCCAAGACCTTGGCGGACTTCTTCAATTTCTTCAGTAAAGCGTTCTAAGGTCCATAGAGATTTGTCTTGCGGTTTGTCTGAGCGATACGAACCAAGTTGGTCATAAAAAATTACTTGGTACCCATGTTGAGGTAAAAATTTCTCAAAACATTCGAGATACTCATGTGTTGATCCCGGGCCGCCGTGCAGTAACAAAACTGGAATAGAGCCTTGTTGTGATGCGCGAGTCCAAATTTTATGACCACTTTTGAGAGTGATCATATGGATGTTGTTAGTCATGAATTTCCTTGTTTAATCTAATGAAATGGTCATGCCATATCACTGCTTGAAACCAACCAATAATGTTGGCAAGATCGCCGACGTGATCATGATGGAAGTGTGTATAAAAAGCACCGCTGAGCTGGTCGGGCTGTACGCCAAGCATAGCGAGTGAGTGTATAGTGCCGGGGCCACTATCAACTAAAAAGCGTTGATCGTTGACGCGCAGCAAATTGCCGGGATGACGACGGTGAGGCATCGGCAAGCAGGCGCCTGATCCGATAATGGTAAGTTCTGTTGCCGCATAAACGAGCGATGTATTTGTAACGCATGCCGCAATAAATGCGAAAAGTGTAAGCTGTTTAAGTAGTAATTTCATATGAATATCTCTTAAAAAATTTTACTTTAATTATTCGATTGTAGCGTACATGCCATCAGATGCTACTATAATTTTTCCATTGAATACTTTTTGTGCAATTCCTGCAATATCTACAATGTCAGCGCATGGGTAAATGTGAGTCAGAATCAATGTTTTAGCACCTGCTTGTTGTGCCAGCTGAGCTGCGGTTGTTGGGCTAAGATGATGGACCTCATGCTTAGTTTTTTCATGAAAATCATCATCATATGAGCATTCAAGTACTGCCACATCAACATTTTTAATTAAATTAATGACTGAGTTGTTGTGTGCTGTATCACCACTGATTGCCAAAGTTTTGCCATTAGCGAATGTAAAGCGATAACCGACACTTTCTGCCGTATGAGGAACTTTAAAAGCAGTTACTGAGCAATTATCAAGTGTGATGGTTTCGTTTGGTGCGACTTCAACAAATTGAACACATGGTGGCATTGATGCCAAGGAGGCGTATTTATAAAGATTTTGCACATACGTAACAAGGCCAGCCGGACCATAAATAGTGAATACAGGGAGCAGTGTCGTATCGCCGGCATAATTATTTGCCCAGGTGCGTACCCAGAGCCACGTGATTATGTTATTTAGATCACCGATATGATCACCGTGAAAATGTGTATAAAAAACACCACTCAAAGTAGTTGGGTCAATTTTTTGCGCTGCCAAAGCTTGCAGCGATCCAGGACCACTATCCACAAGGAAGTGCGCTTTGCCGGTACTTACGAGATTGCAGGGCGCTTTGCGATGCGGCAGGGGCATGCAGGTACCAGAGCCAATGATAGTAAGCGATGGCGTGGGGGTTGTCTTTTCATTCATTGAATATCCTATCGTAAAAAGCGAAAAGATGCTGAGCATCGCTTTAAAGGCAAATTTTGCCATGCTTGTTTTTCCCTTGCGGGTTGCGGTACAGTGACCGTAATTGTTTGGTTGATGATAACAGGAATTACGAGTAATTCTATCCGTTTGCGTTTATGAGGTGTGCCTATGAAGAGAGTATTAAGCCTTATTGCCATGGTTTTAGTTTTAGAAAATGCTGCAGCAACTGCACCATTTTTTCTAATTGAGCTTGGAGAGCATCAGCACATTCGCTGGATGCAGGGAGTTATGTCTAGCGTGGTAAATGCAGTTGTTGCTGAAGAGGTACACGATGCATTGGTAGCAATTGATAGCCCTAAAGCAGTAGTACCTGTTTCGATACTTGGTTTTGAAAAAAAACAGCGGCTAGTACTTTCGATTGTTTATCTTACCGATGAAGCACGCGATGTTGCCGGCATTGCATCAATAGCTGAAAAACGTATTGTTAAAGCCAGTATTGCTGCGGGTGAAGTGCAAATAAATGGTGACGGGGGAATGTTTGGGCTGGATGAAGATGACTTGGTAACAAAAATTGTTGATCATTCAGGTATTTTGAACTCGTTGCGTAAAGAAATTTTGGCAACGATTGATCCTGTGTTGGTAGATAAAACATTTCCATTTGTTCCGGACGTTTCTCTTGGTCGTGTGCGCAGTCAAGCCCTGGTCGATTTCGTTTCAAAATTTGCCGGTATTAGCCCCCATCAGAATGAAATAAAAATTATGATGGATAGGATTAATACCCGCTTAAATGAGGTGGTTGCGGTGCTGCCTGTTCATAGTAAATTTACTACGGCTATTGCAGTTAAGTCAGTTGATTTGTATGGTTTTGATCGTAAATCAGTAAAGAAAATTACACTTAGGTAAATTGCGGTCACCTCTACCTGCTTTGTCAAAAAGAAAAAGATATGCTAGGCTGCCGCTATCTAATCTAAACAAAGAAAGGGTTTTTCATGGCAAATTACGAAAATTATTCTAGCCGCGGTCGCTCAGCCGCAAAAAGCAGCACAGGATTGATGACCAGAGTCTTTGGGTGGCAGTCGCTGGGCCTTATGATCAGTGCCGTTGTAGCTTTTATTGTTGCAACAACTCCGCTTCTCTTTAAGGCATTGGTAATGAATAAGATTCTGTTTTACGGTCTCATATTCGGTCAGCTCGGCCTTGTAATGGCGCTTGGTTTCATGGCACATAAAATGTCGTACAGCACCATGGTTGCTGCGTACGTTGGTTATGCACTGATGACTGGTATTACGCTATCAACTATTTTCATGGTCTATACCATGAGCTCAATTGCAGCCTGTTTTGGTATAGCTGCCGGTATGTTTGGGATCATGGCCGTGTATGGCTATGTGACCAAGGCTGACTTGAGTGGGTTTGGCAACATTATGTTGATGGGTTTGATTGGCGTACTGATTGCGTCACTGGTCAATATGTTTATGAATAACGACACAATGAGCTATGTACTCTCGTTTCTATCCATTATTATTTTTACTGGATTGACAGCCTATGATGTACAAAAAATTAAAAATTTTAGCGCAGCAGCTGTTGATGAAGAGATGATCAGCAAGGTTGCTATTCTTGGTGCGTTGACGCTGTATCTTGATTTTCTGAATATTTTCTTGCATTTACTATTCTTGCTTGGTGGTCGTCGCCGCGACTAATCAAAACTAAACTTGGTATGTTTTTAAAGCCTCCATAAATTAATCGTGCATTAAAAGATTAGGCTCTGTTGACTTTTTTAAAAATTAAAGCCAATTCTTCTCAAGAAAATATGAACCTAAAGTCTTGTCATCCCGGGGTTTCGTGGCCCTGGGATCCATTCTTTTTAGCAAGAAAAACATCAATTTTGAGCATAAAAATGGTAGCTGCTGCATCTAGCTACAAAATGTGGTATCTTTCAAGGGTTGCCTGAACCAACATCATTTCAAGAGGATCCTAGTCATGGTTTTTTTAGACAGGACTTACGCCTGAGTAATGGGTTCTTGTTGTAAAAAACTAGCAAATTGCCTTTCTAAGGCGACCTTGTTTTTAACCTCATTCATCTTCTGTATTTTTGAATTTGCCATATTTCATGTCTAGCTGGGCCAATGCATACGATACAAAAACTGCTGCAAATTGCTATTGGTTACGATAAAAACGTGCTGATAGTTAGCATGAGTTCGGAGTTGTAAGTCAATCGTCATTTTTGAATTTTTACGATCAGATAGAACTTCTAGTCTGCCTGCCCGCCATAGCTTTAGCGACGGCTGGGTCGTCCTCGACTCCGATCGAGGATCCATGCTCAATATAAAAATTCAATTTTTTGAATTAAGAAGCTTGAATTTTGCTGAAATAATTAATCAGAGAGCACTTTAAGGAATTATACAGCCTGGATCCCCTATCAAGTCGGGGACGACGTAGGCGAGTTCTAATTTTTTATAGAAATATCGATAGGTTATTTTTTTTGAAGAATTTTATAACTACGAACTCACGTTAGTTAGCATGATAATCTCCTTTTTTGTGTCAGACTATCTAAGGAGAGTATCTCTTTATCAAGGAAGCGACCAGATCAAATCTTTACGTGTTTTTAGAGAGTCCTGTAAATTATTGGAATTACGCTAACCTCAAATTTGAGGGGCGGTTATCTTAATAATACTGATTAAAAAACACAAGGGGATATTATAGTCAATGAGTCTATCCCAAGGAAAAAGAATTCTATTTTTTAAAATCCACCAGGGGAGCGCACACCATTAGGCTGACAAATAAGAGAAAGTATTTTGATGGAAAATTTTCATAGCGATTGAGCTGGAAGAAATAGGAGGAAAAAAGCTGGATAGATTTGTTATCTTAGAAAGCTTATTAAAGCTACCCAAAGCAACAGCTAAATAACCTAGTTTTTTAGCATTATCAACGCGCGAGCAATCTTTCAACTTACTAACTTCTTCAATAGATTGCATTGCTTCATCTAATAATTCTATCGCATAACCAATATTATCAGATTCCTTGACAACCGACCCCTTAGAATCAATCTCATCTTCGTTAGATCCAAGCAATGAAAATGGTGAAGGCTTAGGCAGCAACAAGTCCTTTTGTATTAAGCTTTCTCTTCTAACGGTAACCACATCGCGCTTTATAAGAACAATATCCAAAAGCAATGTCTCACAATCATCTTCACTGTCATTGCTGCTATACCCATTACCGAAAGTGCTTAATTCCATGTCTTCATAATCAGAATCAGATGAAGAATCAAAAGCTTGAAACTCACAAGCAGAATGAGTCTTTGTTGAATTTTTAATCTGCCTACGCATAGATGCTATGATAGCAATAAAGTTGTCACAGCTATCCACTAGCCGAGCAAGGCATTCATTTTTAACTTTTAAGTGACGCATTTTTTTAGCATTAGGTGATCCCTTTTCTTCGGGGGACGTACCTACGCTACAAACAGTTTTTTTACACTCTAGGGTGTGTGGAGCGCTTTGCGGCGATGATGCCAACCAATAAGACGCTGGCCCAACTACGCGGTCTTCACCAAGCTTCTTGTAATCCCGCGACGGCAAAAATTTCTTGTGAGATGAAATACTACTACTAGTATCCGCGGTGCTACTTAATAATGCTTCCAATTCTTGAATTGTATTTTCCTGAGCAAGATTTTCATGTTCAACATCCATAGCTTGTAGTGATAATCCTACGACTACAAAAACTACGAAATTAAATATTATTTTTATAAGCTTATTCATAAGGGCTTCCAGTAAGGAAATTGACTAATAAATGCACTTCAAGGTCCAAAGAGGCTTGAAAGTCTAGCATGCCGACTAAAAGGACACAAGCGTATTCTAGTGCAGTACTCTTAAAATCGAGCGAAAGTTTCGACCAGATTCATATATTCGTTGATACATGGATGGGTGTTTTTAGACCTTGAAATGCATAAAATTGATTCAACTAACGACCCAATAAGCTTTTTCAGGATTCTTCAGAAAATCAAAATAGTTTAGATTTTAATTGACAAAAGCCCGACACTACGATTCTCTTTTCTTGTCAGAATAAATAAATTAGTAGATAACTTCTGGAGAAGCATAAA
>CAMATL010000015.1 GCA_945861145.1 candidate division TM6 bacterium GW2011_GWF2_37_49
ATTGATTCAACTAACGACCCAATAAGCTTTTTCAGGATTCTTCAGAAAATCAAAATAGTTTAGATTTTAATTGACAAAAGCCCGACACTACGATTCTCTTTTCTTGTCAGAATAAATAAATTAGTAGATAACTTCTGGAGAAGCATAAAGCTGCACTTCATTCTAGAATTTTCCTCACCTTCTTTGAAACGCATCGTAATTATGATCAATACGAGACTGCCATATGTTTAATTGATACTATTGTCAGCTCTTTATGTGGGAAAGAATCACGCAAAGCAGTATTGCATGAGTATGCAACAGGAAAAGGAACAAGCATAAAAGCTCCTTGGGCTTCGGCAATCGTGACACGCTATGCTTCAATGTCTATCAGGATGAAAGATTTTTATCACAAGCTTCGCAAGGATTGGTCTACGTCTTTTCCTGCTAAAGAACTTGAAAGTACAGTACCGAGGCTTTAATGAGATTTTAATGATGAAAAAAGTCGTTATCATTGACGGCAATGGCGTTGTAGGCTTACTCACCCTGATGTACCACCAGAATTAGAAAGGTTAACTCATGGTACCTGAGGAGTTACCACTATTCTTTATTTTTTTGGTGCATAGGTAAATCATTGAGCTCTGGATTTAATTCGTCAAAGTGAATTGCTACCATAATATTCCAAAAGGCATGCGCTAAATGATCTTCATCTCTCTTTCCTTCCATATATTGGTTGAGATGTCTAAAGGCGCTATCGAGTATACGAGACATTGGCATCCCTTTTTCCCAATTTCTTTCAGAGTATTTTTTCGCTCCTAATTCACTAATAAGAGCTAAGTGTCGCAAGGCTATCGGAGAAATTAAATCATAACGCCCCTTATTAAACCGCTCCTCTCTTATCGCTCCCGTTGCAAAAGATTCTCGTGAACCTCCATCCTTTACTACATAAGCGCAAGATTCATCTCCCGAAATAACCGTAACTGCCAACAAAGAAAGCGAAAGTACGAAATATTTAATTTTTTCCATAAAAACCCTATTGTAAAATTCGCGTTAGTTAATAATGAAACAACTTTGTAAATTAAATTCCTCAACATTAATAATTTCATCCGTTATGACCCACCCTAAAATTTCACCGATACAAACAGTATCTCCAAGTAATTTATTTAAGCGGATACCTGATTTTGAATTAAAAGAACAGGCATAAGGTGAACCGGCGCCTCCCAAGGCAAAGTTAGTAAAAAAACCAAGTTTTTTTTGATCTATTCCTCTGACGATTCCTTTCACGCTAGAGATGATTGGAATCGATGCAACATCGCCTAGCAGTGCTCTCCATGGGTCTTTTTGTATTTTTTGTATCGTTTCTTCATGAACACAATGACTCCGTAGCATAGCCAAAAAAGCGTCATAAGCTTTGCCGTTATCTAGAATTTCTTTTCCGCATGCAAACCACTCTTGAAATGAACGACTGGGAAATGATTCGGAAAATAAATTAGCAAACATCAAGCATACAATCTCTATTTGAGAGCTAAGCCCCTTTGTATTCCAAAAACCATAGTTCCTAGAAAGGATGGCTATAGCCTCTATTACTTCAAGAGCATTGCCTATTGATGAACCATTTGGCTCAAGAGTGTCTGTGAATACCGCGGTCGTATTAACCCCATTATTTTTCAATAAATCAATCATCGTGTTGGCAACTTTTTTCGCATGATGACAATCGATTAAAAAAGCACCCTGACCATATCTAACATCTAATAATAATTGATCAACAGGAAAGGACAGTTGCTTACTCACTATGCTGGAAACAATCAAATCATTTGATTCTACAGTTCCTGTTGCACTTCGCAGTTGATATAAAATTTTGTCAGCAGGATTGACATCATGATTTGTAACAGTCATAGCAACACCACAACTTTTAAGGATGCGCAGTGTTTCCTCTCCAGGACTTGGAAAAGTAAAATTGGGAATGCTTGATAACTTATCCCACGTCCCTCCAGTAAAACTTAGCGAACGAGCGATCAAAAATGAAGTCGCCACAGGTATTTCGTCACGCATAGCTGCTATCATGCTTGGTAAAATAAGCGCTGTTTTTTCTGATAGTGCCCCCGTGGGATATCTTCGTATGAGTTTGACATCTGAACCACATTGAGAACGATAATCATAAACTCGACCTGATGCCGTAAAGGCCTTCGTTAAAAAAACAAGATCTAGATTCTTTAGTCCTTTCAACAAAATTGTCATCAAGCAAAAAGAGATATACTGTAACGATATTTCTTGTTCAACAACGCCACTCACCCACCAATTAATCAGGTCACTGCCAAGTTCTTTCTCATTAGATAAACGAAAAAGAAAATCACAGAGCCTCTCATCTTCAGCCATTGAAGGTCGATTACATTTTTGCCAATCCAAAAATTTGCAAATCTCTGGAAACTGTGACGAAATCCAGTTAAGAAATTCACTAGCAGGTATTTCTTCGCGTTGCGATAACAAACAAGCTAAAGAAGACCATTGATGAGGAAGAATTTGCCTTTGTTCCTGCCTCAAAAGTTCTGTCAATTGGTTATTGAATGGGATCCCGGCTTTAAGTTGTTGATACGCTTGAAAAATTATCATTGAAAGAGATGACTAAGAGGCTCAACAAGTAATCCCGAAAGTGATGAAAGTTTAAGAATTTCCTCAGGAGTTTTGAAACCAATCTCACTACATTTGTGTGGTTCTTTGATGCAAGGCTCGCCTTCAAAATTTTCAGCCAATAGAAAAACACCATGCCACAAAATATCATCAAGATAAAAAGTTTTTTCGCAGATATACTTTAATTTCTCAATTGAGATCCCACATTCTTCAAGAATTTCCCTTTTAGCCGCATCATAAGAACTTTCGTTTTCTTCTAATTTACCACCAGGGTAATTCCAAACTTCCTCATTTTTATAAATACTTTTCATCACTAAGATCTTATCTTCTCTTTGGATAACAACTCTTACAAAAGATTTCTTTATCATGGCTTTAATATTCCCTCTTGAATTAATAGATCCTTCAATTTTAGAGCCGCCTCATGAGGGGTTAAGTCATTTTGTGTAAAACGTACAATCTTAAGTGAATTCTCTCAAGAAAGAATTAATGAATTCACACTACAAATTTATACCGCAGGAGAACTCAGAAAAATTCTTACCAGCAATGGATTTAAAATTCTCGATCAATACAATCTTAATGGATCAAATTTTTCAGAACCAAAAACTACCAATATTTTAACCATCGCAAAGAAATTATAATGAAAAAAGTTGTTATCATTCACGGCAATGGCGGCTGCACAAATCAAGTCAATTGGATACCGTGGCTTAAGGCAGAGCTAGTAAAAAATAATATAAAAGTCATAGCACCAACGATGCCGGACAACGTTGAAGCCAAAGCATCAATTTGGTTGCCCTACATGCATGATAAATTACAGTGTGATGAAAATACGATCATCGTCGGTCACTCATCAGGAGCTGTTGCTGCCATGCGCTATGCCGAGCAGTACAAAATCTTAGGCAGCGTGCTAGTCGCCGCTTGTTACACCGATTTAGGCTACAAAAGTGAACGAATCTCAGGATACTATGATGCTCCATGGCGCTGGAATGCCATTAAAAACAATCAGCCCTGGATTGTCCAATTTGCATCCAATGATGACCCCTTCATTCCTATCAAAGAGGCTCAACATATTCATGAGCAGCTTTCTAGCGATTATTACGAATTTACCGATCAAGCTCATTTCATGGATAAAACCATTCCG
Organism: candidate division TM6 bacterium GW2011_GWF2_37_49; assembly: GCA_945861145.1. Lineage (GTDB taxonomy): Bacteria > Babelota > Babeliae > Babelales > RVW-14 > CAMATL01. Next base: position 3,743 of record CAMATL010000015.1, read on the forward strand.
CAGCTGGTTTCAATAATCATGAAAAAGCTGGAATAAGCTCTAGATCAATTAGAAAAATATATTTATCCATTTTTTTCAGATGCAGCCTCAGCCTCGTCATCTCAGATCCAGCGTCCATCTTTGACCAGCTGATTGAGCTGAGTAAATGCTCGCCTCGTACTCCATGGTAGATGCTTAATTTTGGCAGCACCTTGACAATGAAAACAGAGCGGTGCAACCGCCTGCTTCAAACACGCGCCAACAGAAGACACTAGTTCTTCAGGGCTATCATCAAAATGGACCATAATTGCTGACTTGTGATTAAAATGCTTTAAAAATACATCAATCACTTCGCCTTTTGGGTGTTGATTGCAACAGCCTAGGAGAAGCTTACACCTTGGCAACAATACGCGCTGTGATAGACTAGAAGATCTTCATTCAAAGTTTGATCAATTCTGATTGCTACAAAAGGTGTTGTGTATGAAATTATCGCTTGCGTGGATATTTGACCATATTGATGTGGAGCCTGGTACGTGGCAACAATTTGATGTTGCTATGATTGCTCGGCGTTTTAATGAAGTAACGGCTGAAATTGAACATGTCTATCCTCGTTCTCTTGATATGAAGCGATTTTTCCTAGCTTTTACACACGAAAAATCTTGGCTGGTTGATGAGACTGGCGAGACGGTAACCTTGTCAGCACGGCCTGCAGCAGATCTTATTGATGCAAGTATTGACGATGTTGCTTACTTAGTGAAAAAAACTGACTCCGGCTATTCCTGGGCCTCACTAGAAGATTTTGGTGTTGAGTCTGAACGTTTAGTTCCCGCTGTTCATGCACCAAAAGATCTTCGCAATGGTGCCTGGAAAAAACTCTGGGAAGCGCAGGATTTTATTATAGAAGTAGATAACAAATCCATTACTCATCGCCCAGACATGTGGGGGCATCGCGGGTTTGCGCGTGAAATTGCACCGTTTGTAGACAAGCATATCAAAGCTGCTAGCCATTTTTTGAGTAAGCATCCTGTAACTTATATTGCTCCGGCACATGATTCAACACAGGCTGGCTCAGCTTTTGTAATAAAAAATGAAGCGCCTGAGTTTTGCAAAGTATTTAACGGGGTGTATGTTCCCTCAATCCAAAATCGTGCTTGTGATATTAAAATTTTGGGACGCCTCATGGCCGTTGGTGCCAAGCCGATCAATGCGTTAGTTGATTTGACCAACTACATCACGCTTGATTGGGGTCAGCCCGTGCATGCTTATGATGCTGATCGCATAGTAAATCGCACGATTAAAATACGCAAAGCGGTTAGCGGTGAAGAGCTTGAATTGCTTGATGGCAATTCAATCAAGCTAACGACTGAAGATTTAGTTATTGCCGACGATCTCAAGCCAGTATGCCTTGCTGGTGTTAAAGGCGGCATGCATGATTCGGTTGGTCAAACAACCAAATCGCTTTTTTTTGAAGCAGCAAATTTTGAGGCTGGGATGGTGCGTCGTTTAGCGTTGCGCCATAAAACACGTACAGATTCTTCAGCGCGCTTTGAAAAAACTTTAGATCAAAACATGGCCCTTGAAGCGGTACAGCGCTTTCTAGCGCTGACTCAATCAATTGGTCTTGCGTGTACAGTGGAAAAATCAATTGTTTCGCTCGGTGTGCCTGCACAACCAAAACAGATTCAGATTGAACATGCGTTTATTGAAAAACGTATGGGAGTAACACTTGATCATGCGTTGGTTAAGCAATTACTTACACAAATTGAATTTGGTGTAGATTTTAATGTTGCTACCGGTTTTTACACCGTTACTGTACCGACATTTCGCTCAAGCAAAGACATCAGCCAAAAAGAAGACATCCTTGAGGAAGTGGTACGTACCTACGGTTTTAGCAAGATCCCTCTTACGATGCCAACGCTTACGCGTCGTCCTTTTTCATTAACAAAGACCATGCGCCATCGCGTCATCAAGCGTTTTTTGACCCAGGTTGCTGGCGCTGTAGAGATGCAGAATTATGCTTTTTATGATGAAGCCTTTTTGCAGTCAATTTCTCTTGAGTTGACGGCTGTTGTTGAGCTGGTTAATCCTGTATCTGAAGACTTTAGGCGCCTTGCTACTTCGCTTGTGCCGGGGCTTTTGAAAAACCTTCTAGCAAACCAAGTGCATAATGATGCTTTACGTTTCTTTGAATCAGCGCGTATTTGGACCGAAGTTGATGGTGAAGTAGTAGAGCGTAAATCGTTAGCTATTTGTTACTTGGTTAAGCGTGCTACCGTCGATTTTTATCTGGTCAAAGAAGAATTGATGAATCTTTTAGTAACGCTTGGAATCAGTGCTGACAATATCACGTGGACGCAAGTAGTTGAGCCAACAGCGGCTTGGTACAAGCCGTATCAGACAGCAACAATCTCTGTCGGTGATCAAATTATTGGTATTTTGGGCAAGGCTAATCCGCTCTTGCTGGCAAAGCTTGGCATGGCAGAAGAAATTGATGCCGCCTTTGCAGAGCTTGATATGGATGCATTGCTTGGCATGGAATTAGGGGTTAAACGCTTTACCCCGCTGCCGCGCTTTCAAGAAACATTTTTGGATTTTTCGTTTATGGTTCCGCTCACTTTGCGTACCGCTACGCTTGAGCAAGAATTACGAGCAGCTTCGCCACTTGTACAGCGCGTAGAGCTGGTTGATTTTTTTGAAAAGGAATCATGGGATAATCAACGATCCTTGACCTTTAGAGTCTGGGTTATTGATCATGATGGTACGGTTGACAAGGCGGCGCTTGAACTGTTGTGGCAAGCGGCAGTAAATCGAACATTACCCCTTGGTGCAACATTGCGTACAGCATAAAAAAGGATTATTGATGAATTCATTTATACTTCGTTACCTTATTATTCTGACAAGCGGTTTTTGGCTTGATCGTTGGAGTAAAAATTTAGCTGTGCTGTTTTTGGAAGCGCAGGATTATTTTGTTACACCTTGGCTTAATTTTAGCTTGCAGTGGAATCGTGGCGTGAGTTTTAGCTGGTTTACTTCATATTCAACCGCTGGCTATGTTGCCCTAACCCTGGGCGTATTTGCCGTTATTGTTTTATTTGGCTTTTATACGTGGGGGCAGTATCGCACAGGCAAGACGCTTTACGGTGAAATGTTTGTGCTCGCAGGCGCAGCTTCAAATTTTGTGGACCGCGTGCGCCATGGCGCCGTTATTGATTTTATTGATCTACACCTTGGCTCGTGGCATTTTGCAACTTTTAATATAGCTGATATGTGTATTTGTGCTGGGATTACCTGGTTAGTGCTTGTACAAGTTAAAGAGGTATATGATGCAAAATTTGAAAAGAATAGCTAACGCGTTAGCTACGTTTGGCCCCGTAGGATATTTCCCTTTTGCTGGCGTGATTGCAGCGCTGCTATCAATTCCCATAGTAATGGCGGTTGATTCGCTCGTTTGGGGATTTCCCGCTATCTATCCATTTATCTATGTAGCACTATTTTTTCTGTGTGCTGCTGTTCTTATTTTTGCGCTACATCCAGGAGAGGAAGAGCCGTTGCCACGCAGTGCTATGATGATCAATCGCGTGCTTGGGCTCTTGTTTGCTTTTTCAGGATTAGCGATCAACATAAAACTTTTGGTTATCGGTTGCCTCTTTTTCCTGTTGCTGCGCCATTTTATTCCGCGCTTGTTACTTCTATATGCTGGTATTAATTTTTCCTCCTGGCCAGCGCTTGTACATATTCTTTTTATTGATATTGCTGCAGGGATGACAGTAAATTTTATTTTTCGTTTTATTTTCTGGTTGGTGGCGATGCCTAGATGAATTTTTTCCAAACGCTTGTACGTATTATTTACCCAGACCTTTGTTTTGCTTGCCGCGAGCTTGTAGCGCCAAACGAAGTGCTGTGCTTGCCTTGCCTTGCAACGATTAAGCCAATTGCTTCGCGATTGTTTCCTCTCAGAGGGCGCAAGGAATTGCACGTACATGCTCTTGGTGCTTACTGTGATGCCCTGCATAAGCTGGTAACGGCAAAGTTTCGTCGTAGTTTACCAGCAGCGCAGGCAACTGGCCGCCTCATGGCCAAATTATTACCTGAAGAACTTTTTGATGTTGATTACATTGTCCCCGTGCCTTTGCACTGGTGGCGTTATGCCAATCGCGGTTACAACCAAGCTGCCGAGATAGCCAAAGGCATGAGTCAAGAGCTTGGCATTCCGTACCGATCGCTTCTGATGCGGCGACGCTTTACTAAGTTTCAGTACTTATTATCTCGCGATGAGCGGCAAAAAAACGTTGCTGATGTTTTTTCCCTCCGGCCAGACACCGGCGATATCAAGCCGGGAATACGAATTTTATTAGTTGATGATTTGTGTACGACTGGCGTAACGCTGCAGGCAGCAGCAAACACGCTTGATGCGCTCAAGCCTGCCAGCATTGCAGCGGCAGTGTGCGCTAGGGCGTTGAGTTAGCGATTCATAAGAAATCTATTTTTTCCCATGTAAACCAAATTCACTCCGTACGTGCCCTTCGACACGAAATATTTTTTCTTGTTGATCTAAGAATGCTTGATCACCATGCACGCGTGCTTGGAGATAATTTATTGCTACGCTGCCAGCGGCGTGCAACGTATGGCTTTTCATATTCAGCGCCAACAAATCAGTTTTTATATGTGTGTCACCCTGTTGCGCATGTACATCGCCAGCAAGATTTAGGGCATGCGTATTTGGTGTTAATGTTGCTTGTCTGGCTGTGACGATTGTTGTTGGTGTATCAAGTTGTTCAAGCGTTGCTGTGATTGCCATTGCTTGTACTACATGGTCCTGTGTCACACAACACTCTGGTGTCGCCAAGGTCAAATTGCCCCATTTATTTTTAATGTGTGAGGCTCGCACATTAGTACAAATCAATAAAGCATTGTTGGCGATAAGCCGTGCTTCAAGATCAGTTGCTTGCGTTTGAATTGTAGAGGGTCTGTGTAGCACTAGCCAGTATCCACCAAGGCTGAGCATGGCCAGTACAACAATTGTAATTTTTTTCATGTGATTGTTTGTATACAAGTTATTTTTATAAGAGAGCTTTTTTAAAAGTATGCAATGACCTTCAAATATGTCGTCCTCGCGAAGGCGAGGATCCATTCTTTTAGATAATAAATCCAAATTTTAGAACCAATCTAGATCCCCGCCTTCGCGGGGATGACAGAATAGTGTGCCTACTTTGTTTCAGGTACGCTTATATTTATTTTTATGATTGGGATCGTATAAATATTTATCTCTCAAGTGCTTGCGTGATCAAATGCTGTGCAATGTGTTTGCCTTGTACATACAAAAGTAAATCAAGCAAGAGTCGCAATGGGCTCTCGCTACCAGCGTTGAGCGGTACTACGCAGTCAGCAATATGCTTGAGATAAAAAACACTGTTATTTGGCATTGCAAAGAAAATAGCTGCATCAGCCTCTTTGACTACCGCGTCTAAATGGTCATCACCAAAAACAAGTGTTTGTTCTGATGTCGCATTAGCGGCCGCTTGTAATTGTTTGACAGATATGCGTTTATCACGTGATCCAAGAACAACAAAATGATCCGGGAGGCTTAGTTTTTTAGTTCGTGAAGTGATTGAAGCGCCTGCGTTGCCGCTGAGAAACGCTACGTGTAGGCCTTGATCGATGGCTACGCGCATGGCATAGCCATCCTGACATGAGTACATACGGTCAGCTTCGCCGTTGCTGTCATAGTGTAGGGTGCCATCCGTAAGCGAGCCGTCTACATCGGTGATGATGAGTGTGATTTTCTTCAGACGAGCGACGAGTGCCTTGTCATTGAGCATGGTTTTAAACCACTGAGCATGAATGCCTTGCATGGGGGTATCCTTTTTTAGCGGCTTGTAGGAACTGAGTAAGGGGAATAGACCTCTTCCAAAAATTGCTATGAGCGAGATTTTCGTCCGTATCTCTCGATACATTTCGCAGCGCACTGAAGTGCTACGCGAAACACTCCAGACGGACGGACAAGAGATCCCATGGATCCGTTCGCTTCGAGTGTTTTGCTCTACAAGCAAAACGTATCGAGAAGTGCGAACTGGATAGTTTCAAAATAAGTTTAATGATTTTTTGGACAAAAAAAAAGCGCAGCTTATTAGCCAGCGCCATAGGTGAAGAAAAAAGTATTAATTAAATTAGAGCAGCAGTTTTTTGAGCGCGTCGATTGCCTCGTGGTAGCTATCGATTGCTGCGTGTGCATGCTCGAGTAGATGATGATTATTTGGGCTCTTAATTGCAATACATTTCATACCCGCAGCTTTTGCTGCCTGAAATCCGTAGATTGAATCTTCAAAAACGATGCACTCTTCAGGCTTGACGCCTAACTTTGCTGCAACGTGTAAAAAAAGCGTAGGGTCAGGCTTTGCTACATAATTAACGTGGGCGATGCCATAAATATGCTCACCAAAAAATGTACGGAATTTCATCGACTCTGTTAGCGGTTCCAAATTCTCTGGTGTTGCATTGGTGCCGATACCACTTGGTATGCCATGATCACGTAACGCTTTATGAAATTGCTCAAAGCCTTCGATAAACTTGACGCCTTTTCTGAAGCGGATGTTGGCAAGTTCCATTTTGCGAGCTGCAATTTGATCAGTATTGTGAGGTAATCCAAAATGAAGTTTAACGCTTTTAGCTGCAGATTTCATGCTCATGCCAGACATTGAATCAAGATATTGAACATCTTTGGCCGTGAATACGCGAATACCTGTTTCGTGTAAATATTCTCGTACGACTTCGCCCCAGATGTGATCCGTTAGGATTATGGTGCCATCCATATCGAAAATGACAGCTTTGATTTTCCCTTTTAAATTTTCCATAGCACTCCTTCTCGGTTTTATAGATCGCAAGCATAGGCGCCATTGCTGTATGCTTGTCTAACGCTTGATGCGTTTTAACCGACTATCTCAGTTTATCAGGGCTGGTTTTTCTGTCAAATTGGCAATAAACACCCCCTGCTAAAAGTTGACCTTAGAGGCTCTCTTGCACTTTTCTCTTCTACCATAAATTCTGTTTGAAGATCAATGAAGTCGGCTGGCTGGGACATTTGTATTGCAAGTTATAAAGGTTTAGCTAGTCTATATCTTATTGAAAAGTCGGCAAAGAAGGTCTGCTCGTCTTACAGCGTGCAGGGAGAGGGTTTGTATGCAGCATCTAGCCATAATTCCAGACGGCAACCGCCGTTGGGCAAAAGCGAATAAATTAGAATCTATTTTTGGGCACCGCAAGGGGCTCGATATTGTTAAAACTGCCATTAAAGTTTGTATAAAAAAGAGGATAAAATACCTCTCTTTTTATACTTTTTCGCTAGAAAATTTTAACCGTAGTGAAATCGAAAAAAAATACCTTTTCTCAATGCTTGCGGATGAATTTCGTTCGGCATTGCCAGAGCTGGTTAAAGAGCGCATCCGCGTTCGCTTTGTTGGGGATAGCTCCTATTTTCCCGACATCCTCAAAGAGACGGTGATAGATATTGAGCGAGAGACCGCCAACGGCGACCGACTCAATCTCAATCTTCTTTTCTGCTACGGCAGCCGAGGAGAGGTTGTACACGCTGCAAAAGCGCTTGCTCAAAAAGTTAAAGATGGTCTTTTGAAGATCGAAGAAATTACTGAAGAGTCGCTCAGCGATTCTTTGTGGACTGCAGGCATGCCTGATCCCGATCTTATTGTTCGCACGGGCAACACGATACGTACCAGTAATTATTTGCTCTACCAGGGTGCGTATGCTGAATACATCTTTCTGGAACAGTACTGGCCTGAAGTAACAGAAGAAATTTTAGGTTCGTGCATTGATAAATTTCAAGACATCAAACGAAACTTTGGAAGTTAATATGGAGCTGCGTGCAACAGTACTTGGTGGTGGGGCGTGGGGCTGTGCAGTTGCCTGCCTTTTAGCTGATCGTGGCTATGATGTACTCATCTGGTGTCGCGAGACAGAAATTGCTGATGAAATTAATACCACCCATAAAAACTCCATGTATCTTGCTGGTCTGACACTGCATAAAAATATCAAAGCAACTACTGATCTTGGCCTTGCTGCTCAGCACGCCAATTTGGTTTTTGAAGCGGTGCCGGTGGCTTACTTGCGCTCAGTTCTTCAGGCGTTTAAAACATATAATCAAAACCATCGCTGGGTTATTTTGAGCAAAGGCATGGAGCGACACTCCTTTGCCTTGCCAACACAAATTATTGATGAAGTTTTAAAGCCGGTTGCTAGCGCTGTACTTGTTGGGCCAACGTTTGCTCGCGATTTGGCAGAAAAACAATTTAGCGCGGCCGTGCTTGCTTCTACTGATGAAGCATTTCGCAATGAGCTGATGGCTATTTTACCTACCTATTATTTTACCCTGTTTCCATCACGAGATACCATCGGCGTTCAAGTAGCTGGTGCTATTAAAAATGTCTTAGCAATCGCTGTTGGTATCGCCAAAGGCGCGGGCTGCAAAGATAACACCACCGCTTATCTGCTCACTATGGGTATGGAAGAGATGGCAGAGTTGCTAGCATTTTTTGGAGGTGATCGCGCTACGATGTACGGCCTTGCAGGCTTGGGTGATATGTTGCTGACCTGTACGGGCAGCTTAAGTAAAAATCAGCGCGCTGGCACATTGCTTGGTCAGGGAAAATCTGTTAGCGATGTTCGAGCTGAGCTTAAAACCTTGCCAGAAGGTATCAATACCGCGCAATCACTTGCGGTGCTCATGGAGCGTGAGAAAATATTTTTCCCTATTTTAGCTGCTACGCAACGCTTTGTTGCTGGTGATCACTCATTAGAACATTTTTTTAAATCCGTTTTAAAAGCGCCAGAGAATATTTTATAGAGGATTGGTACCAATCCTCTAAACCCTTCGGCCACCGCTAGAAATAACGCTCGAAACCCTTCGACAGGCTCAGGGCGAGCGGTTGAGTTTACTGCTGAGCTTGTCGAAGTGTTTCGAGCGGATCCAAATCATAATCATTCAAGCGGCATAATTTTCGTCCCCGTAGCAATACTTTTTTCGCTCAGCGCCTGCCAGGCTAAACGCCAGGTGGGCGTTTGCTTTTTGGGGCTTGTACCAAATGAAATTTCGTCAATGCGGATCTCATTGAGTACTTCGTTTAGAGCTCTTAGTGAGCGGATGCCGGCATACGTGCAATGCCAGCGATGAACATGATTAGTGCCAAAAATTTTATAAAGCAGTGGCTTGATTTGATAACGCACCGGGGATTTGTAACTTGTCTTGAAGGCAAAAAATCCATCATCAATCACGAGCCGTTGGTTGTTGCGCTTGATGCAGCTGATGTGCTCGATCCCGTGGTCAAGCTGGTTTTTAAATAGCGTGCAAAAGCTTAAGCAAAGCACCATGACGGTGATGCTTGCGGTTTCGATTTTAATTTTATAGCGATGCACTGCGCACCAGAGTCCAATTGCTGTAGCGCTGCATAAAATAATGCTAAGCGCTAGAGGTGGCGCACTAAAACCGATTAGCCATGATCGGCAGCCAAGCGTGAGCAGCCAGTCCCACGCGATGGTGAGGCATTCAGTTGCCAAGTAAAGCATGCTGTTAGGAAAGCCAATAAGTTCAGTTAAAAAAAGTAGCGAGCAGAGCAGCAGTGCACCCATCAAAAAAGGGGTGGCCAACAAGTTGCCAACGATGCTCATGATTGAGATCGGCAGCCCCCAGGCGATAAGCACAGGCAGCGACAAAGCGGTAGTAAGAAGCTGAACCCTAACGCCACTGATTGCCCAGCGGCGCAGCGTGGTCATTGGCGCGGAAAGTTTACCCACAGTTGTTTCCAAAAAAGATCAGAGCTGCCGGATTGCGGCGGTCGATCCATAGCTTTATGTATAAAAGTGACTACGGCCATGAGGTGGTGTTGTTCGTCATCACCAGCTCTGATGGCCGCTGTAAGTTTTTGTTCAAGATGTTGAAACAGTTCATCAAGTAGCTGGATGCTCTCGCTGTCTGAAAATTTATTACGAAATAAGAGCTGCTCAAATTCTTGCACTGATTCGAGCACTGCGCCTTTTGCAAACCAGTTAACGAGTGGATGAGGCTCTGGAGCTTGCGCTTGGGCGAGCGTGATTACTTCGCTACGCGAAATAATGGTGGGCAGTAGTGCATTAAGATTTTCTGTGAGGAGGATAAAGTGGTAACCGGCTGGCGGCTCTTCTAGGCTTTTGAGCAAACGGTTGGCCGTTGCTTGCGTTAGTTTTTCACTTTGATCGAGTACGAAAAAAAAGGTTTGACCATCATCCAGTGACAGGGCAGTGATTTCGAAAAGTATCGCCAGGTCGTCGACTGTATAATCCTTGGTAGGCCGCAACCAGGCCAAAAACCGGTGTTGGTGGTGTGCAATTTGTTTGCACGTGGTACAAAAACAGTCCTTGATTTGCGTTTTGCACCAGATGGCGCGTAGGGTGGTTACCACTTCTTGGGTTGTTTGCTCCTGGCTGCCCACAATAATATGTGTTGGAATGCTGAGGTTGAGCTTCATTTTTCTTTTTCCATAAGGAGTTCGAAGAGATTCTGCTTAGGATTGTAATTTAAAATAGCGAATTCTCGCTTTCCGTCGTCCTCGCGAAGGCGAGGATCCAGGTTTTTTAACTCATTAACATCAGATAGAGATTGTAAGCTTAAATCTTTCCAGTCAGGATTTAATTCTTCAATAAGGCGTATTTTCCAAGCTCGATTCCAATGCTTTAGTTGCTTTTCTCTTTCTATTGCACTTCTTATGGAATCAAAGCTTTCGTAATATGCCAAATGGTTTACATCGTATTGCAAAGTAAATCCAGGTATAAGTTTATTTCGATGTTCAAGTACTCTTCTTGCTAGGTTGCTTGTAACTCCGATGTACAAGGTCCCGTTTTTTTGTGAACACATCATGTATACGTAAAATTTTTTCAAAAAAGCCTCAGATTGAAGGTTTGTATTTTCTACATGTAAGGACTGGATCCTCGCCTTCGCGAGGACGACGTAGAAGAGTCATGCTTACTTGTAAGATAGAATAAACTCTTATGCCTGAGGGTTTTCTTCATAATTTAGTCACTAAAATACTAAGCATCCTACCCGGCCAACTGTTGTTTGAGTGCAATCAACACTTGTTGTAGTAAATTGGCTTGGGTTGTGTTGCCATCAAGCTGGATGACGTTGCTACGATTTTTGAATAACCGTTCAAAGCCGTCTTGCGCGCGTTGCATAAAACTAATGCCGCGTGACTCAATTGATGTTAATTTGCCGTTGCCACGCATGCTCAACCGCTCGAAAGCAATTTCAGGCTCGATGTGAATAAAAATTGTGCACGCCGGTACGATGCCAGCCATCGCTACGGCATTAACATAAGAAATAAAGCTTATATCAAGTCCTCGAGCGTACCCTTGGTAGGCGACTGATGAGTCGGCGCAGCGGTCTGAGATTACGATAGTACCTGCATTAAGGGCAGGAATGATAATTTTACGAAAATGCTCAGCACGGTCTGCAGCGAAGAGTAAAAACTCGCTCACGGCTTCGAGAGGTTCGGGTTGTTCATGTAAGATTTCTCGAATGGCGACGCCAAGTTTAGACCCGCCGGGCTCTTTGGTTAGTAAGACAGTATGACCTGCAGTTCTGAGCGCATCGGTAAGATTTTTTGCCAGCGTGCTCTTGCCGCAGCCGTCGATACCTTCAAGCGTGATAAATAGACCCATTTTTATTGTCATAATCACCCCTCTGATTTACGGGTTCGCCTTACTGCATACTTTGGCAAAGGTTTTCTGGAGGCAAAAGTAACATAATTTTTTAGCTCTGTCTCAAGCAGTTTTCAAGCTGCATCAATAAGAAACTAATTTTATACCTCGGGGGAGGTATAATCCCCTATTTGAAAATTAGGGATAATATTTTTTAAGTTATTTTTTTATAAATTAATTATTTTTTATATCATCTTCTTTTTTGAAAATTAATTGTTTTTTATAGCTCAAATACATTCCAGGAGGATTTTGTAACAAAAACCCTCCTGGGTGCTTGTGCGGCCACCGCACGTAATCCTCATAAAAACAATATTAATTATAGGATGGATCCCGGGGCCCCGAAACCCCGGGATGACAAAAACTACTGACTAGATGCTTACTTAAAAAAAGCTAAAAAAATAAAAATATTATTAATAAGTACCGATGAGCGGTACTTATTAATAATATTCAGGCTGGGTCAATTCCCACTTGTTACCCCTTTTAAGGATCAGTTTTTTAACAAAATATGGTAAGCTACAAAGCTTTGTGGGCAAAGGCATACGTTACCAAGGAGAGCACATGAAAAAATTAATTTTAACAGACAGAGCAAATTTTGCAGACCTTCGGCAATTGGGCGGTTTGTACATAGACAAAACAAAAGAAATCTATGACTGCATCGGAAAAGGTACGTACTATTTCCTTTCGCGCCCACGCCGCTTTGGCAAATCATTGCTCTGCTCAACGCTCAAGGAAATGTTTTCTGGTAACCGAGCCTTGTTCAAAGGCCTCTGGCTTGATAGCAGCGACTGGGAGTGGAAGAAACACCCGATCATTCATCTTGATATGTCTGCTGCAGGTGGTAAACAAAATAGCGCTGCTGATGTGAAAACGAAGCTATTTAATCAACTGAAAAAAATAGCAAAGCCTTTCGGTCTTCAAATTAATGAGGACAAACCCCTCGACATGGTATTTGCCAACCTTGTTACAGACCTCTATGAATCTTCAGGGATTAGTGTCGTTGTCATTATCGATGAATACGATAAGCCGGTTCTTGATTTGGTTGAGAATCCGCCCATCCGGGATGAAGTTCATAAGATCTTGGGTGATTTTTATGCCCCGCTTAAAACGTTAGATCCTTATTTGCGTTTTGTATTTTTGACCGGTGTTTACAAGTTCTCCAAAACATCTATTTTTTCAGGCCTCAACAACATTACCGATCTGACCTTTGCTTCGAGAGCTGGTACTTTGCTTGGCTACACGCAAGAAGAGGTAGAGTCCTACTTTAGCGAAGAAATTGATGCGTTGGCTGCTAAAGAGAAACTTGACCGCAGCTCAATGTTGGAAAAATTACGAACTAATTTTAATGGATACCGTTTTGGCGTTGATGCTTCCAGTGGCGAGCTCTCTGCCGGGGTGTATAATCCTTTTGCGATGAATCATACCTTTGCCGCTAATCAAATGCTTAAAAGCTGGTTTGCTTCAGGGTCGCCAACCTTTTTGATTAAAAAAATTGCAGATGGTTGCTTTGAAGAAATAGGGCCTGAAGGATTAAAAACCAATTTCAATACCCTCAATAATTCATATAATCCAGATGAAATGACAGCGCTCTCACTCCTTTATTATGCCGGTTATGCCACCATGGCAGCCTTTACGCCAGGCCTTGATGAAGTAACATTGGCTTATCCAAACTTGGAGATCTCACAAGCGACATCGACAGAATTAATCAATATTTTTAAAAAAAATAAAGCTTCGGATCTTTATAAGATTGCATGGCGCATTGCAGACTGTTTTCGCCATCACAAATTTGACGACCTCAAAGAGCTTTTTAACCAAGCGCTTGCCCAGCTCACCTACCAAATCATTGTCAGTGAAGAGAAATATTTTCAGACCGTTATTTTACTTCTCATGCAAATGGGCAAGCTGCGCGCTAACGCCGAAATACCAACCAATGATGGTCGGATGGACATCGTGATAGAAACATCAGGAGCGATTTTTATCGTTGAAGTCAAATTTAATAAGCCGGCAGCCGATGGTCTTAAACAGATCAAAGACAAAGATTATGCCAAAAAATTTCGGGCTCAAGGCTTACCGATTACCGCCGTTGGTCTCAGTGTTGGGCTTGGAGAAAAGGCTGATGCAAAAAATTGTATATTTGATGTTGTTGTGGAGCAACTGTTCAATATTGATTGTGGTCAGTGATTTTCACCTTATGAAAATTGTATTGAAACGCCAAACCGAGAATTGAAAAAATGCCTAAAAAAGCCACTCTTCTTAATTGAGGGTCCGTATAAAGGAGAGCACATGAAAAAATTAATTTTAACAGACAGAGCAAATTTTGCAGACCTTCTGCAATTGGGCGGTTTGTATGTAGATAAAACAAAAGAAATTTATGACTGCATCGGCAAGGGTACGTACTATTTTCTTTCGCGCCCACGCCGCTTTGGCAAATCATTGCTCTGCTCAACGCTCAAGGAAATGTTTTCTGGTAACCGAGCCTTGTTCAAAGGCCTCTGGCTTGATAGCAGTGACTGGGAATGGAAGAAACACCCGATCATTCATTTGAGCATGATCGACATGGCTGGTGAGCAGAATAATGCTGCTGATTTGGTGGAGAAATTATTTAATCAATTCAAAAAAATAGCTGAGCATTATAATGTTGCACTTACAAAGAGCTTAATTGTTGATTTAGTTTTCTCAAATCTGGTTGAATCCCTCTATAAAAAAACAGGTTTTAAGGTAGTAATCATCATTGATGAATATGACAAACCCATCCTTGATCTGATTGATAAGCAAGCAGATCAAAAAGAGGTGCATTCTGTACTGCGATCTTTTTACGGTACTTTCAAGGCGTTAGAAGTATCTTTGCGGTTTGTGTTTTTGACTGGCGTGTACAAATTTTCTCAGACGTCAGTTTTTTCAAGCTTGAATAATCTTACCGATCTGACGTTCGATCCCAAGGCAGGCAGCTTGCTTGGTTACACGCAAGAAGAGGTTGAATCGTATTTCAGTAATGAAATTGATGCGTTAGCGGCTAAAGAGAAACTTGACCGCAGCTCAATGTTGGAAAAATTACGAACTAATTTTAATGGATACCGTTTTGGCGTTGATGCTTCCAGTGGGGAGCTTTCTCCCGGGGTCTACAATCCTTTTGCGATGAATCATACTTTTGCGGCGAATCAGATGCTAGAAAAATGGTTTATATCAGGATCGCCGAGTTATTTAATCAAAAAAATCGCAGCAGGTTGTTTTGAAGAAATAGGTCCTGAAGGGCTGGAAATTAACTTTAGAACACTGACCAATTCATATGGTCCTGATGAAATTACGGCCCTTTCGCTTCTTTACTATGCTGGCTATGCAACGATGAATCTTTTTACGCCTGGACCCAACATGGTAAAACTTGTTTATCCAAACTTGGAGATCTCACAAGCGACATCGACAGAATTGATTAATATTTTCAAAACAAATAAAGCGTCTGATTTATACAGAATTGCATGGCGCATTGCAGACTGTTTTCGTAATCATCAGTTTGATGCTTTGAAAGAGCTTTTTAACCAAGCGCTTGCCCAGCTCACCTACCAAATCATTGTCAGTGAAGAGAAATATTTTCAGACCGTTATTTTACTTCTCTTGCAAATGGGCAAGCTGCGCGCTAACGCCGAAATACCAACCAATGATGGCCGCATGGATATTGTGGTAGAAACATCAGGAGCGATTTTTATCGTTGAAGTCAAATTTAATAAGCCGGCAGCCGATGGTCTTAAACAGATCAAAGACAAAGATTATGCGAAAAGATTTTGGGCTCAAGGCTTACCGATTACTGCTGTTGGTCTCAGTGTTGGGCTTGGAGAAAAGGCTGATGCAAAAAATTGCATATTTGATGTTGTTGTCGAGCAACTGTTCAATGTCATAGGATTAAGCAGGTAACTGCCCAGCCATCAGGAGCGTTACCAAAAAAATATTCTTTAAATGCGTACAGGGGCGTTTTCACGCCCCTGCTTCTACTCAAATCATTATCAAAAAATGGGATCAACAACGAGGTCACCTCGTTAGAAACAAACTCCCATTTGTACCCCTACGGTCTGCGCAGCAATCACAGCCCTGCCACCTACGGGCATTTTGTAGAACAGGCTAATCTGCGGCACCACCAAGTGATCACTCGACTTCACATGGTCATAATCAAGCGAGAAAATCACATTGTGAGCGTTCCAATCTTGTAGGCTATTTGCCGTGTTAATAACATCGTACGAAAAGTTACTGTTGTCGCGCGGTGTTAATTTATCACTGTCGTGGCGTAGGTACTGATACGCCGCTTTAGCAGAAAGCCCACTGATGAAATGACGGCTCTGCAAGTAGAGGTAAAACTGCCAGTTCAGACCATAGTCGCGTGACGCGCTACCTTTGTTGAGCAAGAACAGTTCGGTCTGTGGCGCAATTGTTTTAAGACGGCGAGATTTGGTTTTATCCAAATACGCGAGAAAATCAACATTCAAGCCAGCACGGATAGTGTTGATAAACTGCACGTTCAGCCCCATCCCAACAGGGATACCAAACGCACCGTCACTGCCAAGCGGCATACTGAAAGCTTGATCTTCATCACGTTCTTTGCCGGTTGGCAAGGTGACACCAAGCTGTGCAAAAAGCTCTACGCCTTTGACTAGCTCTTTTTCTTGGCGAAACCAGTTGCGCCATGAAAGCATAACTGCGGCATCGCCCAGACCAGCGACTACCCAGTTGCCGGTGCTTAGGCCACCGATGTCGGCGATATTTTTCAACATGTTTGGCATCTCAGCAGCCACATGATAATCGGCGACCAAAGGCACCAGTTTCGTATTGGTTTGATCATCCATAGCCAGGACACTGATCTGCTTACGCACCACCGGTACATGAAGGTCCACACCGAAATGGCCTGGCAGGCCAGCAAGCTTGAGGCTGGCGCCAACGGTAGGCATGATAGAAATTTCACTGTATGAACCCGTAGGCTTAATGTGGCCACGCACATCATTATCTGCAGGATTAAACATGCGGCGCAAGACTCTATCTGCTGCCACTGTTTTGTCTCGTGAGTCTGGTTTGCTCAGCATTACAATCGTGGCTTGATCTTTGTCATGCACGGTCAACGCGTTAGTGCTGCGTTGTTCCATATTATAAGGACGATCCTTCAACGAAGACTCAACAGCTACCTTGACGTGGTATTTTTTGTTTTTGATAACCGACAAGCGCATCACTTGGTCGTGAGGCCGTATCGCAGTGGAAGGCGCAAACGCGGCGATTTGCTGGGCTGCAAGCGCTAGACCCGCGCCTAGAATAAGTAATCTACTCTTCATATTCATTTTATGACCCTTTTTTTATATGGCCTCCGGCCAGCATTCTTATCTAGTAATTATTTTTATGGTCCCCTAAAGGGTAACCATTAATATTTTCTATATTCAAGCTTTCACTTCATTGCATGAATAATGCAAGTCTATGACTTTTTGACCAGTATGAGTCATGGTTGCCGGTAAAAATTTTAAATTCATATTAAATATTTTGAGCAATGTGCACAGTTTTTGTTTTTATCATTAATTGTTTGATCGCAGTGAATAGTGATGCTGCAAGGGTAGCACCACTAGCAAATATCAAGCGTTCTGCTGGGACAATTGCAAGGAGGCCAAGCCAGGTTGCCGGCGTGGTTGGCATACTGTAAAGCCAGATCACGCTACCGACTGCGTGTGCTACAAATGTGGCTGCAAGCAAGCGAGTAAAGAGTGAATGCATGCCGTAGCGGCGTACAATTTCGCAACTAACAGGTATTAACCAAAAAAGTGTGTAGGTCCATGCCGCGCCGCCAACAGGGTGCGCAATAAATGCTGCAGCAATACCAATAGGTACAATAACATTGAGCAATAGAGTAATGTATGAAGGCTTTGTCGCTTGTGCACTGTACACTGCAGCGAGCGTTGGTAGCCCTTTAGTGATGAGTAGACTGCCTGAACAATATTTTAATGCCAAAAACAGCGTCATGAGCACGCTTGCCGCGATGCCGCCAAGCGATGCGAGTGCTGGCATGATGATGTTGCATAATCCAAAGTAAGATCCCTTACCTGTAGCGATGTGTGCGATTGAAAACCCACAACAACCAACTATTGCAAGAGCAACAGCAGCAATTACTATGTCACGTGTTTCCGGTTTCATAAAATCCTTTCTGCTTTATACTGGGCCAATAATTTTTGCATACGTAAGCATATCAGCTTTACGAAGAAAGGGTTTATGTGAATAAAAAAATTTTTATGGAAGATGGCATAGGCTTTATTGAGCTCATGGATGTCTTTGGCTCTGACTTAACAATTGTTAATGCGGCGCGCGTTTCATACAACAAAGAATCAGTTTTTGAAACAGTGCCTAATGCCGCCGGCAGCGGTGAGGCTCAATTACAATTAGCTGAGCGTGATAAAAAACTTATTTATTTTTTGGCTGAGCATAATCACAACACACCATTTTTTCACCCAATGCTTCGCATGCGGATCAAGATGCCGATTTTTGTGGCTCGTGAGTGGTGGCGGTCTACCATCGGCTTTGCGCGTAACGAAGTATCACGGCGCTATGTAAGCTATGAACCGGAATGCTTTATCCCAAAAGAATTTCGCAAGAGAGATAAAAATCTTAAGCAAGGTTCAAAAGAGGAGCTTGTTGATTGCAACGATCAGGTGTATGACCGCGTAACTGATTTTTGCAAGCAGGCAATTGATTTGTACAATGATTTGATGCTCACCCAGGGTGTATGCCCAGAGCAGGCCCGCATGGTGCTCCCGCAATCGATGTATACAGAATTTATTGAGACGGCAAGCTTGGCTGGCTATGCACGCTTAGTGCTGCTACGCACAGCGCCTGCTGCGCAGCGCGAAATTCAACTCTATGCGCGGGTGCTGAGCCAGCTGGTTGAGCCTCGTTTTCCGGTGTCATGGGATGCCATCAAGAAGGCTGGTATGCCAGAGATAGCTGAGCCGATGATCCATCAGGGTGAGGTAAAGACGCCTACGCTGCTGTTGTAAAAATTGAACTTATATTTAAATGAGAAAAGGCCAGGAATTTTATTCCTGGCCTTTTCTCATTTAAACAAATTTAAAATCTAGGCTCTGTTGAGTTTTTGAAAAATAAATATCAAGCTGGCTAACAGCATTTTTCAGAAATTTCTCAAAAAAGTATGATCCTGCCTGCGTCGTCCCCGACCTGATCGGGGATCCAGGCTCAATGTAAAAATTCAAATTTTTGAATTAAGAAGCTTGGATTTTGCCAAAACAATTAATCAGAGAGCGCTTTAAGGAATTATACAGCCTGGATCCCCTCCTCCGAGGGGACGACCCAGCCGTCCAGGCTTCGTCCTTTGGACTACGACCCGGCACCGCGCTACGGCTATCCAGCCGTCGCCAAGGCTATGGCGGACAGGTGGCGGACAGGTGGCGGGCAGGCTGTAAGCGAGTTCAAAGTTTTTATATCTTCGTCCTTGATTCTTTAATTGAATTATGAGTATTACGTGCGGGTTGCCGCACGGACAACCAAAGCGGTGTGTGGCCACCGCTCCCAGCCTACGCATAAAGCTTCGGCGGGCGCAAACGCCGTATTAGGCTGCTTTCGGGCGTACGTCTTCGCATAAAGCTACGCCGCACAGGCCATAGCCTTGGCGACGGCGGCTGGACTCAAGCCAGCATGACTTCGCCCTTGCAACCCAATTGCACCGCGCTAAATCGTAGCCTCCACAGCGTCCTTGATGCTGGATTGCGCAGCACGAACGGTGCTGCTCAATGTGCATCATGGGGTGCTGTGAGGCTCCTCGTAGCGCTCAGGTGATGTATTTGATTATGACACTTGCCTGCCACTTAATCAGAGACTTAGGCGACCGAGGTACACCGAAGTCGCCCGAAATAAGAAGAGTAGGCTCTTGCTAGAAAGCGTTCGGGGCCGACTGCAAGTCGTAAGAATTGGACACTCAAAATAAGCGCCATCGAACTGTTGGACGGCGAGCATGCAATGCGAGTTGTCGCAACGTGAGTTGGCCGCGTCAAGGGATTGCAAGGCGCTCCTTGCTGCGTGGATTCCAAAGGCCCTCGCAAAAGGGTCTTTGGTGGTTGGCCGCCACCGGCCTCCAGCAAAAATGAATTAAGTAAAAAAAGTTTTTCTAAAAAAATTTGGTAACTCTCCAGATACCTGGGGAGTTACCTTTTCTTTTCAATTGCATCTGCTACATCAGCATCATGTGCTGCTTTTTGGATTGCCTCACTAGCGTGTTTGAGCTCTTCATAATAAAACACACAAAAGGCTACAAGCACGAGGATGCCTGATGCTGCTGTATCCCAAGTGAGTTTTTCACCAAAATAAAACCAGCTTGTAATTGCTGCAGAGACTGGCGCTGCAAGCCCAGCAAGTGAAAGCAATGTTGCCGAATGCTTGTTGAGCAAGTAGGTGTAGAGGTTGTAGCAAATCACGTTGGTGATCAGCATGATTAGAAGCAACCACAGCATAAATTCTTTTGGTTGTCTGATGACGTGGTTTGTTTCAAGAGTGAACGATGCAAGTAGAGCCAATAACCCACCAAAAAACATAACGATACCATTGATAATGAACGGTGATGCTTGGGTGCGCATGACTAATTTCTTCATGACTACCCAGCTGTAACTGAATGAAAACACCGCAACAATCATTGCGATTTCTGGCCACGATAAAAAGCTTATGGCGTGCTTGCCCAGGTCTCTACCTGCCATAAGAACCGGCAAGATAGCGACAAAGCCGATGCCTAACCCAAGCCATTTGCGCCATGAGCTACGTTCTTTGAGTAAAAAATAGGAGAAAATAAATGATGCGAACGGTGCCGTGTTATAAATGATGGCTGTTTTGATAACCGGGAGGTACTGCAGCGACCAGTAGCGAAGCAGATACGGTAGGCAGATACCAAAAAAACTCACCTGAGCGAGATGCCATTTGCTTAGACGGTCAAAGCGATGGCGATTTTTGGTAAAAATTAATGCTAGAGCGCTCAAGACGCCACCGGCCAAAGTCATACGAATACCAATGACGTACATTGGCGATGCAAAGCTGATTAAAATCTTACTAATTGTAAATGTGCAACCATAAAGAAGCTGCATTAATAGTATTAAAAACATAGTTGGTTCCAAGCCGCAAGTATAAAATGCCCAAAACCCCTAGAATAACTATTTTCTAAGTATTAGGCAAAAAGATCTTTATGAAATTTCACCGCAGCGGTACTGGAGTAACGCCTCTTTTTGCGCTACATCAGCTTGGGCGAGTAGCCAGTTGTTTTTAGCTTGGAGTAGCCCGTAACGAGCTTCTTCTAGCGTTGTTTGAGTAATTAGCCCGAGCTTGTGATCTTGCTCGCGGCGATTGAACAGCGATTCTGCTCGCTTCATGGTGATGCGGCGAGTTTGTTGCCCATTTAACGATTTATTATAAGAAAAGTATGCCTGATTTACTTCCAGTATGATTTGTTGCGCGGCCTGCTCTTTTTGAAGCATAGCTGCAGTAGCTCGTGCATCAGCTTCTTGTTCGAGGTAGCGTGAACGAGTGCCATCAAAAACTGGCCAGCTAAAGCTGATACCACCAGCAAACTGCCCGCTGTTTGACCTGCCTGCGCGCATGCTGTTGCCGGTAAGGCTTATGCTTGGCGCGTTTGAAAGCTTTGCTTGTGTGGCCGTATGCCGCTCTGCCTCAATTTTTTTATCGAAACTTTTTAGCTCGGAACGATTTTTAAGCGCCTTGGCTACAAAGGTTTTTACTGCTTCGCGATCATTTGTGTCTAGCGAGATGGGGCTAAAGACAAGGGTTGTTGGATTGCCTGCGCCCTGGTCAACCAGGTTAATACCATGATTAGTGCCTAGTAAAAATACTAACTGTGCTTGAGCTAATGAGGCGTCTTCTTGGAAATTGACTACCTGCTCGTTGGCTAGGGTACGCGTTTCGACTGAATTCAAGAAATCTTGTTTGTCGAGCAGCTTAACATCACGCTCTTGCTTGGAGCGCCCAAAGGTACGCTTGCTGCTTGCGTCAAGTTGGGTGATGAGGTCTTGTTGTTGTTGCAAGACCCAGCAATCAATAAATGTTTTGGTAACTTCGTAAGCGACCGCTTGTTCTTGTGTGGCTTTATCGTACTGCGCGACGCCAACATTGGCTTGAGCTATTTTTGCTTGTTGTTGTGGCCCGCCAAATTGATAAATGAGTTGCTGCCCTTGGACCCCAGCATTAAGACCACTGCCAAAGCCGCTGCTTAAATCAACACCTTGTTTTGAGGCGACTTCTAAGCTGCTAACGAGTTGCAACTTAGGTAGGTAGCCAGTCCAGGCCTCTTTTACTTTGAGCTGTTCTTCGCGGATTTTGTATTCAAGCGCTTGAAGATTAGGGCGATGTTTTTTTGCTGCTGCAATCGCTTCGCCTATCGTAAGGCTTGTTGCGCATGTACTTGCATGAATGCTAATCAGAAAAAGTAAGATTCGTTTCATGGTTCCCACCTGTTTGTGCTGTAACGCTGTTAACGCGTTTGAGTACATCGTCTGCAGAGAGTTTATACATGCAGTCTTGCGCTTCGCTAGAATTTGTAATTTTACCATGAGTTTTCTGGTAATCATGAATGCAATTGATTTGAAAACATAGCTCGCGATTACCTGGTGAAATTTGTGGGCCATGGCGCATCGCTTTAGTTGGTCCATACAGCCCGATGGTAGCAACGCCAAGGCAGTCTGCGATATGCAGTAGGCCGGTATCAGGTGCAATGATAAGATCGGTATGTTGCATAGCGGCAAAGATTGCATCCAGCGTCCATGCTGGTGCGATGGCAATGGCAAGTGAGTGTTGTTGGATAAAGGATGCAAGCCCAGCGCCTTGTGCTCCAAAATTTTGACCAACTAGCACAATGGTGTGGTTTTGCTGTACGCCTAATTTAAATGCCAGCTCTTCCCATCGCTGCAAAGGCCAATGCTTAGAAGCCCAGGTAGTATTTGGTGACAGGATGATTAAGCGTTTTGCGCCATTGGCTGCTACCCATGTGGTCACTTGTTCTTGCGCGGCACTGCTTGGCTGTGGGGCTGAAGAGATAGGGCCTCTTATACTTTTTTCAACGGGCAGGTGAGTAAGCATGGTGACAGCTGCTCGAGCAAGCATGTTATTTTTTTCTATGATATTTGTGCTTGGGGGGACATTAATAGTTTTTGTATGTACTAAGCTGCTCAGTTGTTCACGTGCACTGTGCCAACCAAAGCCGATGCTTGGTGCATCAAGTGCTAGCGTGAGGATACTTGTTTTGAGTAATCCTTGAAAATCAATAATTAAATCGTAGCGAGCAGCTCGAAGCTTGCCCATTGTTGAAATTGTTTTACGCCAGTAGCGTGGCATTAGGTAGCGGTTGCTTAATTGATAGATGTGATTAAGTCCTGGTACATGATTAACAATGCCGGCAGCTTTATGTTGCACGAGCCAATCAATTTTGGCATCGGGTAGATTTTTTTTTAAAATATCAAGTGCAGGCAACGTATGAATGGCATCGCCTAAAGCAGAGACTCGTACGATCAAAATTCGCATACTAGACTTTCTTATTCTCACGGTGAAGACTACCGTGTTATACTAACGGCTGGAGTCTGTTTTGCAACGGTTTTTTGTAAAGGGTCTCGTATGGAGTTATTTGTTAAATTCAAGTTGCTGATAGGAATTATCGCAGCAATTGGTTTATGCGGTGCAGCATTTTATTGGTTTTATCGTGTGCGTGGCAGCAATAAAACTTTTTCTTTTGGGCGGCGTCAGTTTCATTTGCCAACCGAGGGTATAAAAAAAGTTGTACTTGATAATGGTATGACTTTATTAATGTATAAAAATACATCACAACCTAAGGTTGTAGTACAAATTGCGTACAACGTTGGTTCATACATTGAACAAGAAGGTGAGCGTGGCCTTGCGCATCTTCTCGAACATATGATTTTTAAGGGGACTCAAAAGCTTTCTGAGTCTGATCTTGATGAAATTGCTCGTAAGTACGGGGCTAGTTACAACGCGTTTACATCAATGGATGTAACGAGCTACTACTTTGAAGTAGACAAAAACAACTGGCAGCCGTTTCTTAATATCTTGTCAGATTGCATGCAAAATGCTCGCTTTGATGAACAGCATTTAAATTCTGAGCTCAAGGCTGTACTGCAAGAGCTTAAGATGAATCGCGATGCATACTGGAACATGATGTTTCAAAAAATCTGCTCAGTGATTTTCCCTGCTAACCACCCGTACCACAATCCAATTATTGGGTACAAAGAAGACTTAATGAATATCTCGGCTGCTCGGGTGAAAGAATTTTATAAAAAATACTATCAACCCAATCGCGCTACCTTGTTTGTGGTTGGTGATATTGATCATGATGAAGTCATCAGTCAGGTGAAGGCAAATTTTGCTCATATCCCGAGTGCTCATGCACCAATTACGCGTGAATTTATAGAATTGCCACCAGCGCTTTCTACCGTGTCGGTACGTACGTATGAAGATATAAAATCTGAACAGCTTGGTTTTTTCTGGCGTATGCCTGGTCGTCAAGATCCACAAGAATTGGTGGGCGAAGCGGCAGCATTTTTGCTAGGCCATGGCGAAGGCTCTCGCCTTTACCGCACCCTTGTAGATGATAAAAAAGTGGCAGCCTCTGTCAGTGTGTATGCGTACACATTTATGGGCGCTGGGATTTTCTGGATCCTAGTTGAGCCGCTTGCAGGTAAGATTGATGAATGCCGCGCTTTAGTAATTCAAGAGTTAAACAAAGCTGCTGAAAAAGGCTTTACGCCCCATGAGCTTGAGCACATGATTCGCGCTCAAGCAAAAGGCTTCTTCCATGGGTTGCAAAAATACACAGGCATTGCGTACGAGTGGATTGAATCATTTTTTGCTACTGGCGATGAGTATGAATTTTTCCGTCGCGCTGATCGGTTTGCAAGTGTTTCATCTGCGCAAGTGCAAGAATTTATTAAGACGCATCTCGATCCGTTGGTGATGAATCAAATCGACGTAGTGCCGCTGCCTACTTCATTGGTCAAAGTTAGTGAAGATGCAAAACATCAATCCGATGAGATGGATCGCAAAATTCTGGCTAAGTATGTTCGTACCGCTCCGGTAGAGACTGCGCAGTTTGCCTTACATATGCCGCCACCACATGCGCTTGATTTTGTGTTTCCTAAGCCTGATCGTATGCTCACGTTGCCAAACGGGTTGACGTTGATCATGCGCCAAAATGCGGCGCTGCCAATCATCTCCGTTGATTGTAAATTTAAAGAGCATTTTTATCTTTCATCATCCAAAGAAAGCCCAGCAGTAGGGCTTATGATGAACACACTTATTGAAGGCAGCGAAGGCTTTGATAAAAACGCTAACGTTGATTTCTTTGAATTGTATGGCGCTGACTACGGTTACGGTGTTACCGGTGGTGCGCTTTCAATGTTGAATGATGAATCTGAAAAGCTACTTGCGCGCTTTGTGCACGTGCTCGCTAAGCCTACATTCCCTGCTGATGCAATTGAAAAGCTTAAGGTGATTCAACTTGATTCATTTGATCGCGCACTTGATGAACCGACCCAAGTAGCAATTAAGCTCTTGAAGAGCAAGGTCTATGCAGGACATCCATTTGGCTGGACGTTTGAAGAAGCGATTGAGATAACCAAAAAGCTTGATGCAGATGCTCTTAAAACGTTACACAAGCAATTAGTAGCACCAAACAATATGGTGTTGAGTATTGTTGGTGACTTTGATGTTGATGCGATGCAAGCAGTTGTTGAGCGTGTGTTTGCACAGTGGCAGCCGGGTACTGAGTATGCGGTGGTTTATCCTGATCGTGTAGCGCCTGTGCAAGGTACCTTTGATGTGCCGATGGTACGTGATCAAGTGGTGTTATTGATGGGTCAACCGTCACCGATCAATTTTTACCATGAAGACTTAATACCTGCACGCTTGCTTAACTACATCATGTTCCAGTCCCTCGGTTCACGCCTGTTCATGTTGCGTGAGCAGTCAGGCTTGTTTTACACCGCGTTTGGTCAGCTGGCTGCGGGTGCAGGGCAAGAAAAGGGATTTGATTATGTTGGCGCGTTATTGAGCCCTGAAAACGTAGTTAAATCTGAGACCTTGATTAAAGAGCTACTCGAACAAGCGGCAACAGGCAATATCACTGAGACAGAGCTTGAAGGTGCTAAGCGCTTGTACCTCAAGACCTTACTTGACCTTGTGGCAAGTAATGGTAGCGTGGCGGGCATGATGGGCACGCTGCATACATTTAAGCTTGGTTTTGATTATTACGATCGTGCGCTTGCGCGTACACAGGCACTGACAATCAGTGAAATCAATCAGATTGCTCAGCGTTACTGTTCAGGGCAAAACATGATGCGTGTGCGGGTAGGACGTATGCCTGC
>CAMATL010000016.1 GCA_945861145.1 candidate division TM6 bacterium GW2011_GWF2_37_49
TGAGGCTGACTAAAATATCAGCTTTCTCCGTAAGGGCCTGATCAATAATGCTGTCCATCTGTAGACGTATTTCATCCGCTTGGTCTTGGGTAATCGTCTGACTAGGATTAGTAGTAATCCTTTTTACATCTTTAATAGTAACCAGAATAGCCGTTACTAAAGCAGAAAGTCTTTCACTTGGGTCTCTTACATCCACCCCCAAAGACTTATATTGTTCAATGAGGCTTTGTAATTGCCCGCAAGTCGCCAGCACATTCTTAGCCCGTTTTATGCCACTCTCTGCAAGCATCTTTATCGATGCTTGGTAATTCCCAGCTTGTAAACTAACGCCGCCGCCACGAGAAGAGCCATCGCCTAAAAGAAGTTTAGCCCGACCGGCTCCCCCAGCCAATTGAAGCTGTGCATCGCTAACACCAGCGTCTCGAAAATCTTTTTTAGCAAGTTCTGTTTGAATGTGCTCGATTAAGTCCTTAAGAGCTTTTTTAAGCTCAGGATTTTTAACTAGACGAAGATTCTGTTGTAATATTCCCAACGTATTACGATCTACTACAGAATTGATATCCTTCCCCCTCAAAGCATCTGTTACCTGAGAAGCTATAGGTATTTTGGTTTCAACTAAATCGTTAATCGCCTTATCGATTGCACTTCCTATTCCCACATTCAAAAAAATCAAAACTAAAGCTAGAAATAGTCTATTAAATAATCGCAACATATAAGTTCCTTAAAAATTAAGTGTGCTCTGCAGCCCCATTACCCATGAGCACACTTGCCCTGGAGCATGGTCAAAATTAACACCACTAAATAGCCCCACGCTTGATGGTGCTCCATACCATGAATCTTCAAATCCTACGGACACTACACCACTACTCATAGATGATGCAGGCCGTGTTGCGCTAGCCAAATCAAGGTGCTCAATAGATAGAGGACCCGTAAACGCAACGGCAAGATGCGCTTGCGAATCACCATGGGTACCTATCGTTGCTGTAGGGTAAATTAGGTTAGCATCTTGAGCCGCATCAGCAGCAGATGTATGGCCTATCGCATAAACCTTATCAAAGCCTTCTTTTACTCTAATATTTTCTTGCTGTTGATGAGCGAATTGGTAGCGAAGCTTACAAAGAATTTTGCCTTTTTGTATACCTGCTTGAAGCCCCAAATGAACAGACCCCTCAGGAGATACGGCACATTTTTTTGACAATATATTAACCCCTGCATAGGCAGGCAGATAAGCGGCAACATTCACAGTATCGTATGACTTAAACTGCAAGTAACGGCTCAATGGCCCTTTGTCGCTTAAATCAAACGTACGGACTTGATTATTTTCAAACAAATAGGTGTAATCCAGCTCACCACGCAATGAAAGCTGTGCATCAAGCGCCTCAAGATGCTTACCTAGTTGCAGTGCAGCACCGGCACCAAGCCCCAAGTGGCTACCATTGCCAAGCAACGGCTCAAAAGCATACGCATTGGTCGAGCGCTTACTCGTTGGCAATACACCACAAACAAATAATTCACCAAATTCACCAGCTAGCCCCACACGCAGAGCAACATCACCAATGCCGCTAGCTTTAAGCGGCGATGAGCTCAGCTTATTGAATTTAAAAAGATCTTGACCAAGTGCCTCAGTAGCATTGGTGCTGTAAAGAATATTTGGATTTTCTTGCATATTACCGGCAACAGTAGGTTCGTACAATTCAACATCATCAATCGATGCCACATTGCCGCCCTCGATAAACTCACGCAGGCCTAAACTGGTCTGCACTTCGGCTATCGGCATCGTCGCTTGGATAAAAACGCAACCGATTTTTTTATGCAAACCAAACGCAGCGCCGTACATCGAGTAGCTCGGCTGCATGGTAAGGCGGGACGAGAAATTATTGTGCATGAGCGCATGTTCAGCACCAAGAGCACTCGTTCCTGCAATTTTTAACCACGTTGCCGACACGTCAAAATCGCCCACTGCATTACCACCCTTGATTACCAGCTCATCTTTGCCTTCTGGCATAAAAGTACGGCGCAAATTTTTTGGGTTGGTTGACTCAATACAAAATGGAGCTGCAGTCAGGGTAAATCGATCGGCAGGCTCATTGCGGGCTGCAAAATCACGAAACTGCCCGTACACCGGCTCCAAAAGCATGCCCAAGGGCGGTGGGGTAAAAAACGTTTTGCCGCTATCGGTTGTAATCGCATGCCCTGCGAGGGGGAAAGCTAACAGCAACAGTGCTACCTTAAACGCATGCAGTCTCGCTTTGAATATCTTCATCAACTATTCCTTAATTTTTTTAAAAACGTACTTTTGCAATACAATTATTTTTCAGGCTTGCATGGTAGATGTTAGGGGTGCAAGAGTTTGAGATTTTTTACTTGAAGGCAGCGTGGTAGAAAGCATCGGCGCCATCGATGGATCCCGGACCCAGCCGTCCAGGCTTCGTCCTTTGGACTACGACCCGGCACCGCGCTTTAACTAGCTTTGGCGGACAGCTGGCGGACAGGTGGCGGGCAGGCACCATGAGCGGTTTATTGCCTAACTGTGATGGTGATTCTTAACAATTCGCTTGATTTGGCTGTGTGGTAGCCTGATGCAAAATATGCTAGGCTACCCTCTCATGATGAATCATTTAATCAGGAGATTTTGATGGAAAAGACGTTTTGTATTGCTGGTCCCATTCAACCAGAAAAGCATTATCATTTACCATTTCGGTTTGATGAGAGAGTATTGCTTGATTTGATCGAGGCTGAAAAATATTTCATCCTTCACGCGCCACGACAAAGTGGTAAAACAACGGCAATGCGCCTCTTTGTTGACAGGCTGAATGCTTCTGGCAACTACAAAGCGTTTTATATAAATATCGAAGCGGCCCAGACAGCTCGTAGCAATGTTTTTACCGCTATGACAGCAATTATAGATTCTATAGAAAATGCAATAAATATAACCTTTGGTATGCATGATCCATCGCTGGCCTCCATTGCTCATAAAAAAACCCCAACAGACATGAGTGGAAAAGACCTCGAACAATTTTTACGTGTATTTACCAAGACCTCAACAATACCAACGGTGGTGTTTATTGACGAGATTGATGCATTGGTTGGTGATTCGTTACTCTCTGTACTTAGGCAATTACGATCAGGATATGCTGAACGTCCTAAAAACTTTCCGCAATCAGCCTGCTTGATCGGTGTGCGCGATGTGCGCGACTATCGCATCTATTCAGAACATGATAAGCAGTTTATCTTGGGAGGCAGCGCCTTCAACGTTAAGGCTGAAAGCCTGACCATGGAAGATTTTTCACCGCAAGAGATAGAAACGTTGTATCAGCAGCATACCACCGCCACCGGGCAACAGTTTACTTCAGAAGCGATTTCCTATGCCTTTGAACAAACTCAGGGCCAGCCGTGGCTCGTCAATGCGCTTGCCTACCAAGCCTGCTTTCGTGATGTAAAAAACAGAGCTGAACCAATTACGCTTGAAGTCATGGAACGGTCTCGTGAAGCATTGGTCTTACGACAAGACACCCACCTTGATGCACTTATTGATAAATTAAGCGAAGAACGCGTGCGCAATATCATCGATGCAATCATCTCTGGCAATATGGAGCCAAAAAGTTTTCCACCGGATGATATCCAATACACAAAGGACCTTGGCATGCTCAATCGCAGCTCTAGAGGACTTGAAATTGCTAACCAAATTTATCAAGATGTGTTTCCTCGAGCATTAGTTTCTTCTCTCATACAAACCATCCATCAAAAAACAATCTGGTACGTAAATCCAGATAAAACACTCAATGTCCCTAAGTTACTACAAGCATTTACAGAGTTTTATCGTGAACATGCTGACATCCTTTTTGCAGAGCAGCCATACAAAGAAGCGGCACCACACCTCTTTTTGCTTGCTTTTCTGCAACGCATCATCAATGGTGGCGGCAATATTCATCGTGAATACGCAATTGGGCGTGGTCGCGTTGATCTCATGATTTCATTTGGTGGCAAGCGCTTTGTAATCGAAATTAAAATATACCGCGATACCAATACCTTATCAAAAGGCCTTCTACAAACGGCGGAATACATGCGCACAGCCGGCATTACCGATGGACACCTGGTAATCTTTGATCGCAGGGTGGGGAAAACATGGGAAGAGAAAATTTTTCATAAAGTCGAAACGGTCGGGGATTGTACCTTACAGATCTGGGGTATGTAAAAATAGTGCTCTAACTTAAAACATACAACGCCTCTGTGAAACAAAACATGCCGTTAATTTCCAAGGAGAGCAGATGAAAAAGTTAATTTTGACCGATAAAGCAAGTTTTGCTGACATTCGCCAATTGGGTGGTGTCTATGTTGATAAAACCAAAGAGATTTATGATTGCATTGGCCAAGGTACCTACTATTTCCTCTCTCGCCCTCGCCGTTTTGGCAAGTCCTTGCTCTGCTCAACGCTGAAAGAAATGTTTTCTGGTAATCGCGAGTTATTCAAAGGCCTGTGGCTTGATAGCAGTGATTGGCAATGGACAACACACCCAGTTATTCACTTAAATATGACTTCATTTGCCGGTGGAAATGCAACAAAAACTACTTTGCAATACGGGCTTAAAAGTGAAATGAGAGAGCTATCCATCGATAATGGTGTCGCATTTGATTTTGAAGCTGAACCACCATTGATGCTCAAACAATTAATTCATAATCTCTACAAAAAACATGCAAAAAAAGTCGTTGTTATTATCGATGAATACGATAAGCCACTACTTGACCAAGCACTTAATGGTAATGATCAGAATTTTGAAGATATTTCACGTGAATTAAAAGCTTTTTATGGCCAGCTAAAAGCTTGCGAAGAACACTTACGCTTTGTATTTATTACAGGTGTTTATAAATTTTCTAAAACTTCAATTTTTTCTGATCTTAACAACCTCAATGATCTAACTTTTGATACAAAGGCCGGTATATTATTGGGGTACACGCAGGAAGAGGTTGAGTCGTACTTTAGCGAAGAGATTGATGCTCTTTCTCTTTCCCTTGGCATTAATCGAATACAAACAATCAAACAATTACGCGATCAATACAATGGCTATCATTTTGGGGTAAACGTTAATACGGGTGAGCTATCTCCAGGGGTCTACAATCCATTTGGCATGAATCACACTTTTGCCTCAAATCAAATGCTTGAAAAATGGTTTGCATCAGGCTCACCTAGTTTTTTAATCAAAAAAATTAAAGCTAATTCTTTTAAAGAAATAGGACCAGAAGGATTATCTATCAATTTTAGAACACTTAATAATTCATATGATCCAGAGGAGATCACTCCCCTTTCTCTGCTTTATTACGCAGGTTATGCTACGTTGGCAAGCTTTACACCAGAAACAAAAAAAGTGCGCCTTGCTTACCCAAATCTCGAGGTTTCTCAGGCTATATCAGAAGAATTTATTAATATTTTTAAAACAAACAACGCCTTAGATTTGTTTGATCTTGCTTGGGATATCGCCAACTGCTTTCGCAAGCATCAGCTTCACCAGCTCAAAGAATTATTCAACCAAGCCCTAGCACAGCTCACGTATCAAATCATCATCAGTCAGGAAAAATATTTCCAAACAGTGATCTTGCTTCTTATCCACATGGGAAAATTACAAGCCAATGCCGAAATTCCAACCAATGATGGCCGTATGGATATCGTAATAGAAACTTCAGGCGAAATTTTTATTGTTGAAATCAAATTCAACAAACCTGCAGCTGAAGGCTTGCAACAAATCAAAGATAAAGATTACGCTAAAAAATTCCGCGCCAAAGGCTTAAAGCTTACCGCCGTTGGCTTAAGTGTTTCGCTTGAGCACAGCACTGGTACA
Organism: candidate division TM6 bacterium GW2011_GWF2_37_49; assembly: GCA_945861145.1. GTDB lineage: Bacteria > Babelota > Babeliae > Babelales > RVW-14 > CAMATL01. The sequence continues at coordinate 5,835 of CAMATL010000016.1, forward strand.
AAAAATTGCATATTCGACGTGGTTGCGGAACAACTGCAGTGATTCTCAGAAGTTAAAAAAATCAACTCCGTGCATGGTGAGTAGTGACGAAGTCGCCTACCGAACCAAAACGATAGACATGAAAAAGCCCCCGAAGATTTCTCCTCGGGGGCTTAGCTGAGCTGTTATAAACTTAATCTAATTACTCCTCATTCTTAGACTCTATGGCTGCAATTAAATTACCCGCTGATAACCACCCCATAGCATTACCGATACTACGCTTTTGGACTAAATCACCGCAAATATAACGGCACTAGTCTTGGCATTAATGCCACAATTCATAGCAAGATCAGATATATTTAACAGCTGACCGAAAACTCCTTTAGATCATACTATAAGAGCAAGATGTGCAAATCCATTAGTCAATTAGCAAATTTGCACACATGCTTATACAATAATCTCCAGGTCAGCATTAACGCAATACCCAGGAAAGGATATTAATGATTCGCAGAGTACTTGAAGATCGCTTACGAGAACTTGCTAAAAAATGCCTGCTGTTGCCGTTTTAGGCCCTCGGCAATCAGGTAAAACAACGCTTGTAAAGATGGTATTTCCCGACTATTTGTACGTTTCATTAGAAGATCCTGACACGTTGGATAGAATCGAAAAAGACCCGCGCGGCTTCTTGGAGCGTGCGATAAAACATCCCGGCGTTATTTTTGACGAATTTCAACGATTTGCCCAACTCGCCTCGTATCTTCAAGGGTTTATTGACCAACTACAAAAACCAGGCTTTTTCATTCTAACTGGCTCCCAAAACTATCTCATGATGCAATCGATAGCTCAATCACTCGCTGGCCGTGTTGCTTTACTCAAGCTTCTCCCCCTATCTCTGGCTGAACTTGCAGCAGCAAATCTTCTTCCTGATGATTATTGTCAAAGCGCTTGGCGAGGTTTTTATCCGCGTTCATATGCAGCAGGCATTGAACCGAGAGATTGGGTTCCAAGTCATCTTGAACAGTACATTGAACGTGATGTGCGAAGTGTTTTGGCAATCAAAGATCTACGTACCTTTCAACAATTTATTGGGCTTTGCGCAGGCCGTGTTGGGCAACAATTAAACATAAGCTCCCTGGCTGTTGAAGCTGGAATCAACCAAGCAACGGCCAAGCAGTGGCTTTCGTTACTCGAAGCAAGTTACCTCATCATCTTACTGCAACCCTGGTCAACCAATATCAATAAGCGCTTAGTCAAAACGCCGAAGCTATACTTTACTGACTCAGGGCTTGTATGTGCTCTCCTTAAAATTACCAGTGCAGAGCAACTCGCTCAGCATTACAGCATGGGATCAATTTTTGAAAATATGATTGTTACGGAATTATTAAAGGATCGGTTTAATCAAGGCGACATTTCCAACTTATACTTTATCCGTAGCGCCCGCGGGGAAGAGGTTGATATCGTACTTGAGTACGCTGATCACATTCGGTTAGTTGAAATTAAAGCTACCGCTACCATTAAAACAGAACTTTTCAAAGGATTGCGCTACTGGAAAGAGCACCTTGAAGAAAAAAAACAATGCTTCTTGGTGCATGGCGGCTTACAACCAGCAGAATCATTTAGTGATATTACTGTTGTCGGGTGGCAACACTCCGGCGTTATCGCTCGTTCACCCTAACACTGAAACAGTACGTAAATAATGTAATGCTGGCGACTTAATTTAATCGACAACAACAAACATAAATACCTAATATTTAGCTCAAATCAGGATTGCATTTGGTCTAAATATAAAAAAAATCCTTTAGGAGTGCTGCAGCAATGAAACTAAAAAGGGCGGTGAAAACCGCCCTTTTTAGTTTCATTGCTCTTAATTTATTTTACTCTCTAAGCCTCTGTAAGAAGTAAAGGTACCCTTCACCCATGCTATGCCGCCCGGTCGTAAGCAATGTTTTCATTGCAGCTCCAGCATCAAGCGTAACCGTAGGATCGTTATAAACTCCATCTCGCGAGACTGTCCAGTAATGCCCGCCACTGACATCACCCTGGTGCACAACCACCGACATAATAGTGAAACGACTCTGTTCACCATTTGAATCGGAAATTTCAACCACTCCTGATTCATCAAAGATCAACGGAGTCGTAATCTTGCTCATAGCCATGGTGCTCATATCAAATTTAAAACGCTTCGGTTGCAACACCATAAAGCTTAAATCTGGATTGATCGTAAAATCTAGCTGGCCAATATGCTTTTTTTTAGCAGCACACGCTTCACACAAAACAGCATTATCACCTTCCAACACCTCTTGTACCGCAAAATGGGTCAAAAGCTCTGGTAGCCTATAACTGCCCAAAGGGCCTACAGCTGGCAACGATAATGAAAGCACGCAAGTACATTCTGGCAATAATGGTGAACGTCTACCACCCTTACATTCGTCACAAGTCAGGCTTCGGCTCGTGCTTACACCATGCCACCGCGCAAAACTCTCATCTACAAGGCTGCCTGGCACCGGCGTACTGTTAGGGATTACCGCTTCGGTTTGTAGTCGAGCCAGCAGCGTGGTTAAAAAATCCCCTGCATCTTGTTGCCCAGCATCGTTAGCGTAAAGGGCTGAGCAAACATTGTTTGCAAAAAGGACTGGATTATACGCCACGCCAACGGTGCTTTGTAACGACACCAAGGTGTTGCGAAGCTCGGTAACAAGCGGGTCTTGCGATGTGCTCGCCGCCAACTGCTCCATTAACAAATCATGCAGCGTAGTGCATTTGTGAATTGCTTGTAAGGTCGCATTTTGATAACAAGTACTTCCTTGGTTTTTAAGACCGATATTTGGCACAACAGGCACATCTGCAGCCTGCAAATCACTTGCAAGCAACAGCAAAACAAACATAAAAACGCTATAAATTTTATTTTTCATCAGAGGCCCTTTGCTATTTTACAACCAAATGAAAGTGCCTATACCCTGTCAGACACCCACTACCACTATATCAAAATTTATAATAGAAATAAATAGGTGGCTGTTTTTGATGCAGAATAGGCCACAAAATATCTCACGATGGTGAATTGATCTGAGCAACCACGTGAAGCAAAATGTTCTGGGCATACCAATCCAGGGAATTAGGATGGATCACGGATCAACTCCGGGACGACCCAGGAGTATTCTAATTTTTTATAGAAACATCGATAGGTTATTTCTTTTGAAGAGTTTTGAAACTCCGAGCTCATTGGTACTTATTAATTGTGATTGGTCTTTGGCTAATTCTAAATAAAAAATTGATCGCGAAGTTCTGTCGTCGCTGCGGATGGGGTGATCCAGCCTAAAAATTAAAAATAAGTACCGAAAATCTCTAAAATTTTTACAAAAAGGCTTAACCAAGCTTTTCTATGTTACCCAAAGAACTAAAAAAGGGCCCCGAATTCGGGGCCCTCAATTTTTTGCAGCGATCGCAGATTTTATTGTTCGAGGCTGGACTTAAGCCATTGACGTGCGTATTTCTTACCAGCACGGCGGAGTACGCCAATTCGCTTAAGCTTGGAGACCATCTCTTCCATGTACGTGTTTTGCGTAGCGGTTTGAGATAGTTCATCTTTGCGGAAAGGAAGCCCAAGAAAATTTGTTGCAGCATGCGGTTTAAACGCTTCGTCGGGCTGTACGAAGTGAATCTTTACACCAAACGGGTCACGTACTGAAAAGGAACGTACTCCTTTGTCCGGTGATTCCTTGATCTCGCTTGAAATGAGCACACCTTTTTTGTTGCACTTTGCATAGTATTTCTCTATGCCTTTTTTCATTTCAACGTGTAGCGAAACGCAGCGGCTTGTGCAGCGCTTAATGACGCTAAACTCAGCGAGTTCTTCAATGGTTGCTGTGCGAAAGTAAACAAAGCATTTACCCTTGCGAACTCTGGCCGAGATGATTATAAAATCACCGCGGTCTTCCTGTGTTTCAAGTTGCACTACATCAAAGCCGAGCTTTTCGGTGTAAAATTTTACTGCTTCGCGAACAGACTCAACAACAACAACAAGTTCTCCTGACCTCATCATACTCTCTACCTTTTTTAAAAAAAGAATCTGCAGGATGATTTAATGTTGCTTAGGGAGTGGTTGTGGTCCCTGTCTGAGCTGCGTAAACCTTTTTTGCCAATGAACTGATTTTACGTGAAGCGGTATTGGATTTTAAAACGCCTTTACCTTTTGCGCGTGCAATCTTTGATTCAGCATCACGAAGTAGCGCTTGGGCACCAGCTAGGTCGTTTGCTGCAAGAGCTGTGATAACTTTTTTTGATGCTGTCTTAAGTTCTGAACGACGAGCAACGTTAAGCATTCTGCTTTTTTCGTTCGTCAGTGTACGTTTTTTTGTCGATTTCTTATTTGCCATAGTTTAAAGCCTTACACGTTCCATTTAGAGATTTGAATTAAACAACTTTTTCTATTTTACCAGCTTTTACGCACTTTGTGCAAACTGCGCCACGGTGGACATTGCGTTGGCCCTTCATGGAGAAGCGAATAACGTGTACGTTTGGATACACCCAACGTTTAGTTCTGTTGTTGGCATTACTGACCAAATTCGCTACCTGTGGCCGTTTGTCGCAGACCATACATATGTTTGACATGCTGTTCGCATCCTTTCACAATAACAATTACTGAATAAACAGGTTCTAAGTCTAGCAAATATGCATTTTTTTTAAAGAATCAATACAACTCTGTGTTTTATTACTATCAGGCACAGATGGTTGCTTTTGAACCCTTAAATTATTGCAAACTGTGTGTTTCTCTTGGCGGGATACCTAAAAGCTCATAAACTTCTGCTGCATGAAGAGTTTCTTTCTCAATTAGGGTCTGCGCAAGGAGATTTAATTTGTCTCGGTTTTCAACGAGTAGTTTGTTTCCTTGATCGTAGCAATCACTTATAATTTTTTCGACTTCAGCGTCGATCCGTTCAGAAGTCTTCCCAGAGAAAGAATCATAAGTCGCGCCATAGTTGATTGGGCCAAGTGAAGACATACCGAAGTTTCGCACCATTTTGCGGGCGATTGCCGAGGCTTTTTGCAAATCGCTTGAAACGCCAGCAGTTTGCTCATTAAATACTAATTTTTCTGCCAACAAGCCACCAAGCGCTACAACGATGTGGGATGTAAATTGTGTCTTGGTTTGCGAGGTCTTGTCACCCTCAGGAAGCGACCAGCTGACGCCAAGGGTTTGGCCGCGCGGCATAATGGTCACCTTATGGAAAGGATCTGTGGCTGGCAACAGAAGATTGAGCAGCGAGTGCCCAGCTTCATGATATGCCGTCATAGCCTTTTCTTCCTTCGTAAACATCAACGTCTTGTGTTCGCCACCAACTAAGATTTTGTCGCGTGCGCTTTCAAAATGCATAATTTCAATTGCTTCACAATCTAATTTTGAAGCAAGCAAGGCTGCTTCGTTAATCAAATTTGCCAAATCAGCACCACTAAATCCTGGTGTACCACGAGCTATTTTGCCAAGATCAACGCTTTCGGCAAGCTTTACTGAGCGAGCGTGTACATGTAAAATCTCTTTGCGGCTGGCGACGTCTGGATATGGGACTTCGATGATTCGGTCAAAACGACCAGGGCGAAGTAGCGCTTTATCAAGTACGTCTGGGCGGTTTGTTGCCGCTAAAACAATAACATTGCCATGTTCGGTTGAAAAACCGTCCATCTCTGTCAGCAATTGATTCAAGGTTTGTTCGCGTTCGTCGTTACCACCACCTAAGCCAGCGCCGCGATGTCGGCCTACAGCATCGATTTCGTCAATGAAAACAATGCATGGTGCCTGACGACGAGCTTGGGCGAAAAGGTCTCGTACGCGAGAAGCGCCTACACCCACAAACACTTCAACAAAATCTGATCCACTGATGCTAAAGAATGGGCAGCTAGCTTCACCAGCAACAGCTTTAGCCAAAAGAGTCTTACCGTTGCCAGGTGCGCCACTGAGCAGGACGCCGCGTGGAATTTTAGCACCAAGACGTTCAAATTTGGCAGGGTTCTTCAGGAAGTCGACGATCTCTTTAAGATCTTCTTTGGCATCCTGTACCCCAGCCACATCTTTGAAGGTGATTGAGATTTGGTTAGCTGCAAAAAGTTTTGCTTTGCTTTTACCAACGCTAAAAATTTTGCCAGCGCCACCGCCACCACCACCGCCTTGATTTTGACGGAAGTAGAAAAAAAGCATCAAGAAAATTAGTGGAAGCAGAGCGAGGAAGAACATGGATCCCCATGACTGTTTTTCTGGGGGGAAAACTTCTACATCAACTTTATGGTCAAATAATGCAGACCAAAAGCGCTCAGTTGGTGCCACATTGGCATTAAATACGCGGCCATCACGGTATTTACCTTGAGCCGTGTAATCCTGAACAGCAATTGACTTTATCTGATCTTGGGCGACTTGATCAAGTAATTTTGAGTAACTAACATGCTCTACATCTCGGTTGATTGAGTTGTACCAAAAAAGATAGGCAACTCCAAGGCCGAGGAAGAACAAAAGTACCCACACGGCGTTTGGGCCTTTGGTAGGCAGCGGCGGTCGTTTGAATTTTTTGCTCATTGTGTCCCTAATGGAAAATAGTCCAATTAATCAATCTTGAGAAAAGCGTAAGAACAATTCTACTATATTGAGAGCCAGAAGACTAGCCTGAAATAGCGCCCTTGGCAAGCCTAGTCTTAGGTTGCGTAAAACGGCTTATTAATCCAGGTAGGAAAGCTCTTCGGTTGGCGACTGTGCGTGACAATTCTAATTGATTTACTTGCACAATTTAAGATTCCAATTTGTGGAATGCGTTTGTTTGATTTAGCATCTTTTGTGTCATAGGTAAACGCTACAAAACGGCCACAGGGTGACCAGGCTGGATCGATCTTATCGCCTGATCCAAAAGAAAGCTGTATTTCGCGGTGACGAGCATCATCGATATTCAAGCTAAAAAGCTGAAAGCCACCATCTATCAGGCGTGTGTAAACCACATTGCGACTTTCTGTATGGTATGACGGCGCTGCGCAATAGCCCTTGCCGCTTGAAAGGCGGCGTGTGACATGTTTTTTTGTATCTAAGTAATAAATTTGAGGGCTGCCGGTTTGAAAGTCGGAACAAAATACAATATCACCATTTGGCAGCAAGCAAGGCGAGGTGTTGTTTCCGTGATTGTGTGTAATTTGTTTGTAGATGCGGCGATTTTTCGTCTTACTTACTTCTTGATCGTAGAGATACACTTCAGTGTTGCCGCGCTTACCAGACATGCAGAGTGCTACTTGTTTACCATCATCAGAGAAAGAAGGCTGCATATTTAGGCCGTCTGCTGAGCAGATGGTGCGTTGTTTGCAGTTGTGTACGTTAACCGACATGAGTCGCGTGTTAGATTTTGTGAATTGAGAGTAAAAGAGGACTGGGGCTTGTGTGTGCCAGCGGGGCGCCACACTGAGCGTCAAATTAGGAACAATAACTTGTTCTTTTCTGCCAGCTACGTCAGACATGCAGATGACCTTGTGGACCGATGAATACTGTTTGCAATACGCAAGGCTGCCACCAAACGGGCTCGGCTCACCAGTGATAGCTGGTAATATCTTGCCAGCCATTTCGTGACTATCAAAATAAGTTGTAGTTTTGCCATACGGGCAGGTGTCATTAAAAAGTGTCTGGTTGCTGTGTGTGTCACGTACGGTAATGTGCAATTTGCCCCGTTGTTTGGCTGTTGCGAGCTCTGTTGGCTTGATAGTTATAGCAAGCGATGTGCCTTGCGCAAACAATTTCTTAACAACGTTTTCAGTAGGTTCTTTATCGGTTTTTTTTAGATCAATGCCAACTTGGTCAGTAAATTCGAGGTCGTATTTTAAATCTTTAGCCAAACGCAGCACCGATTCATCTTCGCTGCAGGCAAGCATAAGGCATGGTAATTTAGTATGACTGGAGGGGTTGATAAGAAACTCATCAGTGGCAACTGTAATATTGGTTGCTACCGGTTGCGGATCGGCGGCTAGATTGCCGTTGATCGCAAGCGCGAGTAGCAGGAGGCTAGAATTAAAAATAATATGCATATAAATCCTTTTCCTAACAACGCTTCGCAATAACTAGAGGAGTATACTGAGTTTTATAGCTTTCGGTAGATTTTTTAAAAAACCGGAAGCTTGTGTGGCGATAATCCCTGCGATGGTGTTTTGCTGGCAGGAGAGTTCATCAGATTATTTACCTTACTGATGGAAGACAACAAGCAGTGGTTTATTGGTGCGAAAATCTGTTGGCAGCGTAAATTTGGCAAGTTTGAGTCTAAGAACGCTCAGATCATAAATAGGAATATTGGAGCGTTTAATAAAATTGAAAGATTTAACAAGGCCGCCTTTATCAAGCGTGATGGTTGCAGAGCACTCTGTTCCCTTGCGAACACCGAGTGGTGGAGTCCAGAGTCGGCTTATTTCTTGGCTTAAAACGCGTTGATGGTAGCGTGTTACTGGATCAGAAGAGTCGACGACCCCCACATGAATTGGGTCATCATTGCCAACGCCACCTTCCTCTTCTGGGATTGTTTCTTCTGGTTGATCAATGACTTCTTCTTTTTTTGGCAGTTGTTCAGCTGCAGCATTATCCACTGCTTCGTTTGGTGTAGGCGTAATTTCTTTTTCTTCAACCTGCTCTTCAGCGACGAGTTCTTCTATCTTGGGAGAAGGCATTGGGGCTTGCAAGGTTTTGTGCAAGCGTATTTTTTTTGCCGATTTTTTCTGAGATGTTGAGACCTTGATTTGATCTTCGATCATCGCTGTTGGCGATGGCATCTCCATCAGTGCTGCTTTGCGTAAACTGCGTTTGGCTGTTGGCGCGGGTGCGGCTTTTGTTTTTTTGCCGACCTCTTTTTTAGCTGTTTTTTTATTGAGATTAGCTTTTTTAGCTCTTTTAGCAGGGCCTTTTTTGCTAGGCTTGCCGCTGTTGTTTTTATTTCGTGATTGTAGCTTTTTGCCCGTGAAGGGCACAGACGTACTACTTTTATAAAAGGCTTTTGTTGTGTAGCGGGAGTGAGCGCCAAAGATAACAAAATTTTTATTTACCAGCGCATCTCGGTGAACCATCAAGCCGATACCAAAAATGATAAAAACATGTACTAAGATGGACGCGATAAAATAATATTTGCTCAGCGTGTTTTTCATAACACCTTATCCTGGTCGTGTTGACATAGCCACATACTTGATGCCAGCCATCTTAAGCTCATCAACTACTTCAATTACTCTGCCGTATGGTACCTTTTCATCAGCCTTGATGTACACAGGAAGTTCATCATTATCCTTTAGCGCTGCGAGTACGGCTGAAACGAGCTCTTTATCTTTGACGGGAAAAGCGTTGAAGTAGAGCTTATTGTTTTTATCGATTGTTACGACAAAATCTTGCTCTCGCCCAACTTCGCGGCTCTTGCCTTGTGGAAGATCTACACGGATACCATTTTGAACCATAGGGGCGGTAACAATGAAAATAACTAGCAGCGTAAGTGCCACGTCGATAAGCGGGGTGAGTGATATTTCTGGCGCTTTAAACCGGCGGCTTTGCCGCATTTTCTTACGCATTACTTACCTTTGTGGTACAACGTTTTTTTGCATAACAGAAGCATTATTTCGCCGCATTCGCCTAGTTTGGCTTCAATTTTGCGTAGTTCATTGGAGTAGTAATTGAAAGCAACAAGCGCTGGGATTGCAACAATGAGGCCAGCCAAGGTGGTAATAAGCGCTTCAGCGATACCTGGTGCTACCGTAGCAATATCTGCAGAGCGTTCTTGGCTGATGTTAACAAAGCAATGAATCAGCCCCCAGATGGTACCAAAAAGGCCCATAAGTGGACCAACAGCTGCAGCGGTGCCAAGCACAGGAAGATAGCTTTCTTGTTCAAGCAAAAGGTTGTCGATATGATGGTTAATCATCAGCTCAATACTTGCAATGTCATTAACATTTACCACAGCGGCGTCTTGTCCTGCTGATTCAATCAATAATTTTTTTTCTTCTAATACGATTCTAACTTCATCAAGGGTAGAAGCTACCAACATACCACCAACACTGTCAGAAAACTCTTTTCTAATGCTTACAAGATCATGCAACGTGTTTGCGCGTTTTAATTTAATAAGTATGAGAATAAGTGCTTGCTGGTGATGACGGTACATCATGAATTTATAAATCATAATGGCAACGCATACAACTGAAAGAAAGAACAAGCCGAGCATGACTATGTATTTGCTTACCCAATCTGATTGTTTAATAAGTTGCCATACGGCTGAGTTAAAAACCATAAAATTCCTTTTTCTCCTAAATCAGTCATCTTATATCTTATGCTAGACAACAGTACTAATGCAAGGTTGAAAAATTCTCTTTGTATTTTTTTTAAACGAACTTCTATATAATGTTGCATCCGAGACTCATCGTACGATAATTTTTGATAAAAGTCTTTAATCATCTTGCCTGTCTACTGAAGAAGGAAGGAGCTAGTTGTGAAACAAATATTGAATCTGTTGTTGTTACTCAGTGTCTTTGGTGTTGCCCTGTCAAGAGAAAAGCCGAGCATGTTTGCTGATAAAAAAAAGCCGAGCACGCCTACTGAATCAGGAGTAAATCGCAAGCAAGAAAAAGTAGGTGGTCGTAATTTATTTGAAGAAGAGCTTTCTAGGGCTTGTTATAAATCACAAACCATGCAGCAGCTATTACAAGCCTACAAGCAGTTGGTTGTTTCTGCTCAAAAAAATGAGATTGATGAGGGATTGGTCGATCGTTTTTTAACTGCTATTGAGTCAACGTTTCGCGGCCGTGACCTTACAGCGCGCGCTATGCTTCTTGGATTACAAGAAGTCTTGAGTGATGCCTTGCAAGCACCTATTTTTGAAGCGCGTTATCCACGGCTACGTCAGTTGCTTGATAAATTGAGCTATGACTTGCAGCCTTTTGCCATCAGATCTGGCGATTATGTAGTACTTGAAGTGCCGAAGCGTAAGTTGTTTTGTGCTGCAGAGCAACGAGCAGATGGGGTACATATTATTGCTAGTCAGCCTGTTCCGGGTAACCAAGTACAAGTTGATTGTTTGTTTAAAATTACTACAAGTGTCCCAGGAGCAGTCGTGAAATTTGGCGATACGGTTCAATTAGAACCGTTATATCTGCGGTATGGTCCATATGTTTTACCGCCACTTACAAAACTCGGTATTACTTATGAAGGTACCGGGCATGGCGCTGGCGATACTGCTACGTTGCTTCTTCGTGAGGGTGGTACGAGTGCTATTACTCTTGTTTCATTGCAGAAAGAAGTACTGACAGGGTCACCTGTTGTTGTCGATAAGGGTTTTCATTTGGTTGATGCCGAGAGTGGTACTCAATGGGCCTTACGAGGAGAGCAGCTGGTTGCTCAAGTAGGCGATGCTACGCAAGGTCGCTCTGGAAGCTTTTTTTCATTACGTAATATAAAGCCTGAAATCATTGATCGAGTACATAAAAAAATAATTCAAAAAAATCTTGATTCAGTGCTTAAAGAGCCAGCATTTGAAGCGCGTGTTTTAGGTGTCACGCAAGTGCTTTCCTCTATGCGTAGAGGGTTTGATTTTGACCAGCAGGAGCAATTGCGTAAAGTTTTAGAGGTGCTTTATAATGAGCATGCTAAAGCTTCAACAAATGGTTTACGGCTCCTTGAAAAACTATTTATAATTGCTCTATCACATCCGGAGCTTGCTGATAGTAAGCTTATGTTTGAGCAATTTTCTAGTCATGTCGTTGATGCGCTCAATTCCCGTTCTATCATGTATGGCGATATAATCTCATTTGTAAGACCTGATCGTCAGGAGGCGGTGCAAGTATCGCTTGATGAAGCCCTAACTAAACAGGGGCATTTGATTCCTTTGGCGGTGAAAATGGGTAAAGCATCAGGCATGAAATTGCAAGGGCATGAGTGTGCGATGCTGACCTCTCCTCGCCGTAAGCAAGGATCTGTGTCTTATGGTGATGAAGTTATCGCAACCTCATTTTTTGTAGAGGATGGTCGCGACGGAGGCTTGCTTGCGTGTCCTGTAATTTGGTGGGTTAACAGTATCGATAGTAAAAAAGATGCTACTCATAGGGTAATGGCAAGTCCGATAAAAGCGGAGCAGGCACATAATGGGCAAGAAGTTTTTGTTATTAAGCCGCCAGTAAAAGGCTTAAAAGGGTCATTAGTTACTGGCGATATGGTGCAATTGTATGGAAAGCAAGCTTGTGAAGTGCTTACGTTTGGCCCACTACCAAACGATGCTCTATTGGAAGTGCGTCGCGTCGATCGAAGCCAACTTGCAGATCTTGCTGATAAACGCTTTAAGCAATATGTTGAGCGTGCTGAAAGTGAAAATTCCTTGACCAAGAAATTATCGCTGCTTGAGTCAGCGCTTGACATTTTTAAGGGCCAACGACTACTTTCAGTTAAAGCTAGCAAGATTTTATATGCTGAGATTAAGCGTGTTGCTGATGATGCTAAGGCCGTTCCTGCCCAAGCTATGCCAGCATTGAGAAAATTATTGGCTAAGGCGCAAGATGCACCATTCTCGCCAGCTGCAAAAAAACGATTCATTTCTTGGAATAGTAAGCTGCCCGGATCAGTGAAATGAGCTGAGTGAGCGTTGAGCTTTTTAATAGAAAGGTGAGCTGTGTTGGTCCTGTTGTCTAAATTAGGAATTGTATTGCTGCTTGCCAGTTTTTGTCAGGCACATGCAGACATTCCATTTCATAAGCTTAGTGATTTATCGCCCGCATTTGAAGCGCTACTAAATGAGACCGTGGTAACGCCATTGCCGCCGGGGATAAAATACAACCCAGAGATTTCTTATTTGTTTGCAGATATTAAATATCGGCCGGGAGCATTAAAAATTTGCGAGTTTGGCGAAGCTAGAAATGCTGCTGGCAATAAAAGCGAAGTTATATTTGGCAATGTACCAATCCAAATTAATTCCCCCTATTGGCTTTTGTTTTGGAATTATTTAGCCCAATTTAAATTGCCTGTTTGGTATGTCGGTATTAATCCTGTTACTCATTATAATGAAAATCATGTAATGCAAATTCATGAAAAAGTTGAATGGAGTGCCTTTACTCGTATGGGTGGCTATTTTGCTGAGGAGCTTTCAGACCTTGAGCAAGATCATATGTTTAAATATTATGCTCAGTCAAATCCCACAATGAACCCAGGATCACTCGGCAAGTGTAAAGGCATTATTGTCTACCGCCACCGAGATGATCGTTATCCCGCACGAGCAGCTCTTGTAGAAAGTTTTAAACAAGACAACCCAGACTTTCTCTTTTTAGATGAAGCCTCAGCTCCCTATGCTGCAAGTAAACAAGCATTGGCTGAACTACTCAATACGAAAAAATTACGTCAATTAAAGCCTCATTGGCGAATATATAAAAAACAATACACAGAAACACTTGCCTCTCAAATTTTATACGATCTTGGCACACAAAACGTTGTTATCAAACCGGTTAATTCAGGCCGCAGCAACGGCGTGATGATGGTACAAAAAGAGCGGCTAGATTCAGTTTTAAAAAAAATATTAATCAAAGACCCATTAATGACTGATCAACCACTAGAAAATATTAATACATCAAATATTCGTCCTAAAAACCCAAAGACCTTTGGGTACTGGCAGCGAGATAGAAATGATGTTTTTATGGTTGAATCTTTAGAAGAATCAAAGCCTCTTTTTGTGTGTAATAAATGGTACGATCCAACCATGCGCATTATTTTTGTGTTGGCTTGCGATGGAAAAAAAATGCATACAACAATACTTGGTGGTTATTGGGAAATCCCAATAGCGGGGCTTTCTGATGATGCTAAATTAACCGAAAAGCATTGCAGTATTGCCATGCATGAGCCTGGGTATGTGGGATTAAGAATTGAAAAAAATGATTTGCTTGATATAAAAAAAATCCTGAATAGATTTTTACCAAAAATTTATAAACGCATGCTCGACACCGCACGCGATAAAGCCCTAAGAGCCGGCTAGTTGATTATAAATGAGTGAGTGTTGAGTCATTTGAAAATGACTCAACACTCACTCATTAACGACTAGATGTCTTCCTCTAACACAAAGCGTTTATACACAATGAGAGCGGCAAATATAACTACAGGCAAGGCTGCTACACCACAAATATAGCTCACTCTTTTCATCGTTTTAAAAAAATCATACTGTGAACGCAAATGCTCTAATTGCAACGCAATCATCTCAGCATCGTGGTTATTTTTATCTTTGTTGATGCATTTTAAAACTTCACTTTCTAACAAGATTTTATCGTCGCTAGAAAGATTTTCTAACGACAGCGCTAAATCAGCCGCTATCTCTTGCGCTGCCACTTCTTGAGAGCCAGATTGCGATTCTTCAGCATGCACTGGAGAGCACATCATGATCATTGCGCTGACAGCAAGAGCGTATAATTTATTTTTCATACAATACCTCTTCTTAAATAACGTGAGTTCATGGATTCGATACATTTTGCACAGGAAAAAATGTGCAAAACACTCACCACGAGCTGAATTTTATATCTAATATGGATCCCGTGGCTCCTTCCCCGGGATGACTCAGCCTTCGCTTTAACTAGCTACGGCGGGCAGGCAGGAAAATTCCTTCCAATGCAGTAATTTAAGTTTCTTGTCACCACGGTTAGGGTACCTGGGGAGTTACAAAAAATTTCATCAGAACACCTTAGCCATTTAAAACACCGCCAACAAAAACAAGGCTTAAAATAACCGCTATCGTTGCAACGCTATACCCAGCAATTCTCATGGTATGGAAATACGCTATTTCTTCTCGAAGATTAATTACTTGCTGCTGCTGTAATTCATTCAATGCAGCATCATTGTTATGATTATGATGACCCGTTGAATGCGTGTTTTTCTGTAAAGATTTAATCACAGACTTTAGGGTTGATTCAATTTTGGTATCAGACCACCCTGCCTTTTTTGCTTGAGCTAAAAAATCCGAAACATCATCTAAAACTAACTGCACTGCTGCGGCATGAGTCAATTCATCCCCCGCTACGTAAGCAAAATGTGCGGCTTCATGCGTTAAAATAGATTTGCTATCACTTGCGGCAATGTGGCCGGTCCAAGCAAGCAATGCTCCCCCTACCACCATCATTTTAAATAATTTCATACCATGCTCCTCTTTTATGGTAAAACTTAACACTACCTATATCCACTCACACATGTCCATTCACCTGACAAATATTTCATGCTATGATCTCCTGCATTGCCTGGTACTTCAGTACAATTTTATAAATCGTAGGATAGGCCCATGAATTCTGCGCAAATCCGCCAAGCCTTTTTAGATTACTTTGAAAAACAGCAGTCAGCTGTAGTCTCGAGCTCATCGCTTATCCCAGCCGAAGACCCAACACTGCTCTTCACCAACGCCGGCATGAACCAGTTTAAAGATTGCTTTCTTGGCAAGGAAAAACGGTCATACAACCGCGCCACATCAATACAAAAATGCGTCCGCGCGGGCGGCAAACATAACGACCTTGATCAGGTAGGTTATACCGAACGCCATCTTACCTTTTTTGAGATGATGGGCAACTTCTCGTTTGGTGATTACTTCAAAGATGATGCTATCAAGTTCGCTTGGGAGCTTTTGACTGTTGTATACAAATTACCTAAAGAGCGCCTCTTTATTTCCATCTACAAGCAGGATGATGAAGCGTTTGAAATCTGGCACAAAAAAATGGGCGTTCCCGTCGAGCGCATCGTACGCCTGGGCGAAAAAGATAATTTCTGGCAAATGGGTGATACCGGCCCATGCGGCCCATGCACCGAAATTTATGTTGATCAAGGCGCACAAGAAGGCTGCCGCCAGCCCGGCTGTCTGCCTGGTTGCGATTGCTGCCGCTACACCGAAATCTGGAATCTTGTGTTCATGCAGTACGACCGCCAACCAAGTGGTGAGCTTAAGCCATTGGCAAAGCCAGGCGTTGATACCGGCATGGGCTTTGAGCGCTTGTGCATGATCATGCAAGGCGTTAAAAACGTTTTCAAAATTGATGCGTTTCAAGAGCTGATTAATTTTATGGTCACTACCACCGGCTCACCGTACCAAGGCAAAGATGCCGAAACTCAGGCAGCATTTCACGTGCTGGCAGACCATATCCGCTCAACATCGCTACTCATTGCTGACGGCTGCTCGCCATCCAACGACGGCCGCGGCTATGTGCTACGTAAAATCATTCGTCGTGCAGCACTGTTTGCACAAAAGCTAAGCGATGATCACAAGCTATTCTCAAAACTAGCAAGCTTCTTTATTGATCAAATGAAAGACATTTATCCAGAGCTTGCCGTTAATCGCGGCCTGATTATCTCGGTACTCGATAGCGAAATCGAACGCTTTGCTGACAACCTCATTAACGGTCAAAACATTCTCGACCGTTACATGGATGACCTCGACAAGCAAAAAAGCAACCAAATCACTGGGCTTCAAGCGTTTAAATTGTACGATACGTATGGCTTCCCCCTCGAAATCACGCGCATCATCGCCATGCGCAATGATTTTACCATCGACACTGATGGTTTTGAAGTTGAGATGAAAAAGCAACAAGATCAGTCGGGTAAAAAAGTAAAAGGTGCTGGCACAGAGTACGAATTACCTGAGCAGATGTTTACCACTTTTGTTGGTTATGAAACACTCACCAACGAGAGCAGAATCCAATACATTCTCAATGCTGACACCCATGCTTGGATCAGCACTGAAGCGTCACCTTTTTATGTTGAATGCGGCGGCCAAGTAAATGATGAGGGCTGGGTAACCATTGCTGGTGAAAACTATCCAGTGCTCGGTCTAGCAAAAGCGGGCGACACTTTTAGACCAGCAATCATGGTTAAAATTGCCACCACCTCTACCAATGGCAAGAAGTTTGGCGCGCTCAAAATTGGTGATGCAGTTATCAGCACGGTAGATATGAGGGTACGCCCACACACGGTCAAAAATCATACGGCTACGCACATGTTGCAGGCTGCTTTGATTCAGATCTTGGGGCCTCAGGTCAAGCAAGCTGGCTCACTCGTTAACGATAAATATCTGCGCTTCGATTTTTCGCATCACAAAGCTATGACGCTTGAAGAAATAACCGCAACAGAAAACCTGGTTAACGCCAAGATCCAAGAAAACATCAAGACCAACATCATGAACGCCACGCTAGCGCAAGCTAAAGAAAAAGGCGTGATCTGCTTTTTTGGTGAAAAATACAACCCAGAGAGCGTGCGTATTGTCGAGATCCCTGGTTTCTCTGCTGAGCTGTGCGGCGGCACACATGCGCCAAGCACTGGCATAATCGGTGCCTTTAAAATCACCAGTGAAGTTGCACTTTCTACCGGCACTCGCCGCATGGTCGCCATCACGGGGCCTGAGGCAATAAAAAACTACCAGCAAAGCTTTGACGCCACCAAGACGCTCAGCACACAATTCAAAGTAAAACCTGAAGAGCTCGTCAGTGCGGTAGAAAAGCAACAGCAACAATTACTTGATGCACACAAAACCATCAAACAATTGCGCCAACAGATGATCAAGACCAGCGCTGCTGGCTGGGCAGCTGAGATGACGCATGAACACGGCGTGCCGTTTTTATACCTCTCGCTCGAAGAGTATGCTGGCGATGAGCTTAAAACCATCTGCCAAGAGCTGGATAAATATACACCAGGGTTTTATGTCATCATCAATAAGCCTCAAGCGAAGGTAGCGGCATTTAATTTTTATCTACATGTCAGCACGGCGGTACAGCCGCTTGTTGATCTGAAAAAATGCGCAGAATGGTTACGCACAGCCCATAATCTCAAGGGCGGTGGTGGTGCCAACTTCTTGCAAGGCGGCGGCAACGAGCTGCCAGCCAATTTCCGACAAGCACTTGTCGGTTGGCTTGGTTCTAAGTAATTATTTTAGGGGGCGGAAAATATCCGCCCCCTTTTTTTAACAATCCCAAATTTATTTTAATTTTTTTCTCTTTTAAATCCATTTAAATACATTATATGAATTATTAGGATTACGTGCGGTGGCCGCACAAGCACCCAGAAGGGTTTTGTATGGTTCGATACAATTTTCACGGTGTGAAAATCACTCACCACGATCGGTTTATGGCCTATTCTTTTTCCTAAGTACTGGCCATGGTGAAGACTCGCAAGAGTCTGAGGCAGGCCATAAAACCCTCCTGGACCTCCCGCGTTTATGGGACTAGCCGTCCCATATCCCTGCTTACGAGCTAACTCAATTCGCCACACCTTCCTTGCTGCTGCATTGATGCCGCACTGACGGTGCAGCACAATGCGCATCATGGAGCGCCGTGCGACCGTTCGATAGCTCTTATTTGGTACTTATATTTAATTTTTAGGCTGGATCCTCGCCTTCGCGAGGACGACATAGGCGAGAACATGCTCTTTTTAGTATTGACCGGTTATAAAAACCAGGATGGATCCCGGGGCCCCAAAACCCCGGGATGACAGGATTTACTGACTAGTGGCTTCTTGCAAAAAAAATCACCGCTCTTTAAAAGGAATTATTAACTTGTGTAATTGGTATAAGTTTATTGTTGGTCGTGTTCCGACCAAAATAATCTGGGTATGGGGCGGATAGCCCCATGTAAAAGGCCCGTCACGTGGGGCCGAATAACAACCATATCACCGCGGCGTACGCGACGCGAGGGTTGCAAGGGCTTGCCCTGCTGGCCTGAGTCCAGAGCGGTGGCCACACACCGCTTTGGTGGGCTGTGGCGCAACCGCCACGTAATCCTAATAATTCATATAAAGAATTAACGATGAATTTTATAAAAAAATAATTAAAAAAAATATTTTATAGTTGAGCTATCAAGCTGACTGCTAAGTCAGGAAAAAAATCCCCCTTTAAAACATAATTGATATTCTAGACTTTTTAAAAGCTGATCAATAGAATCAAACACGGTCTTGCTTCTCGGGATCTGACTCTGTCATTCCTTTGAGTGGGCGGGATTGAGGACTAAGGAGAGTAAAAAAAATCTTTGTGACCGCTCGAGACCCTTCGAGACGCAGCTAAAAGCTGCTCCTCAGGGCGAGCGGGGTCTATGGAGAGGATTTGAGTAAGAGTGGTAATGAAATGTCAGCATTAAAAAGAATAATACTTATAGCCTTACTAGCAGGTGCAGGGGTGAAGCCCCTGCGTGCAGCCTACTTTCCTACGCCGTTTGCCGCACCTGATGACAGCAACAGTTTTTTCCGCACGACCAATGATAACAGCTTTGCAGCTGGCGTGCTGTATGAAGAAGGCTCGGGCAGTGGCGGCTTTAATGGCACTGATCAAAAATCAACACTGGGCAATGTTTATGGTACCGGGGAATCGTTTCTCGCGATGTTGCGCAGCCCGCGTGGCACTGTGCGTAGCCAGCTAACCACCCTACCAAATTATGTACAATTAAGTACGGCACCTGATCTTGGTGGCATGCGCGGCATGGTTGATATCGCTGGCCACGTCTACCAAAAACAAATCACCCTTACTGGCGGTACCAATTTAAATTTTGTGAATTGGATCCCCGGATTTTTAGACCTGGCACTGTACGTGCCATTTGTAATCAAACGCTTTGACGGCGTTAATTTACAACGGCGGCAATTTAGCGCCGTTGATATGATCGATATAATACTCGATCAACACACGCAAAATATAGGCGATTTTTTACAACAAAATGGCGGCCTAAATGTCGAGCCATGGCAAGGCACTGGCTTAGGTGACCCGACGTTTATCATGCGTTGGAATTTACCGAGCGAATTCGGTGAAGAAACTATCCGCAACCTTCACTCATATGTTTATTTAGGTGCTCAAATCCCCGCAAGCAAGCAGCGCGACGAAGACAAATTATTTTCACTCGCACTGGGCAACAATGGCCATTGGGGTCTACCGCTTGGCGGCAGGCTTGAATTTATGTTTAACCTCCCTGTTAGCCTCAAAATCGGGCTGGGTGTCGACCTGCTGTGGTTGGTAGCCGAATCACGCATGATGCGTGTCAAAACCGACCTCACACAAACAAGCTTACTCTTGCTCAACAAAGCCAAGGTCCAAATCAAGCCTGGCCTCACATGGCGCTTCAACTGGTTTGTTGATGGTGATCACCTCTGGCACGGGCTGGGCGCACATGCTGGCTATGAATTTATTATGCATCACAACGATGAGCTTAAAACCTCTGATGCAGGATTTAGCTCAGAGATTATTGGGACCACAGAAACAGCTGAAAGCTGGTATGCCAATTTGGTATCAGTTGGACTCAAATATGATTTAAGTGACCAATTTGCTGGTGCACCAATGGCGCCAATTATTAAAGGGTTTATGAAATTCCCGGTTAGCGGTAAACACTTAGTAAACGCAAGCTCGGTTGGATTTCAAATGACTATACATTTTTAAGGAAAAAACAGTGTTCATGGATTCGATACATTTTGCCCCACAGAGTTCAATACATTTTTCATTTCACGTAAAAAACTCTCACCTGGCGCCTGACACAACACCGCGTGAGCAAACTCCATCATCGCGATCCAGTCAAATTATGCTAGACTTACTTCGAGCCATAAAAATTGTAACGGAGTAAACCATGGTTTTTTTAGACCCAACAACAGATATCGCTTTTAAAAAATTATTTGCCAACCAAGCAAAAAAATCGCTCGTTGTTGATTTTTTGAACAATGTATTAGAATTGCAACCTGGCGATCAAATTATTGATGTCGTCATTACAGATCCCACTAATCATCCAGAAACAGCAACATCAAAATCTAGTATTGTCGATGTACGTTGCGAGGATCAGAAAAAAAGAAGCTACATAGTTGAGATGCAGGTTAGCTTTCAATCAGACTTTCGAGAACGTAGCCAGTACTATGCAGCTCATGCTATTGCACGACAGCTTGGCAAGGGTGAAACTTTTAGCCATATCATGCCAGTTATTTTTATCGCAATTTTGGATTTCAAACTTTTTGATAACAATTCTCATTACATCAGTCATCATAAAATTTTAGATGTAAAAACACGCAATCAAGAACTGCAACATCTATCATTTTGCTTTATTGAATTACCAAAATTTAATAAAAATCTTGAGCAGCTTGAAAGCGTTGAAGATAAATGGATTTATATCTTTAAAAATGCTTCCAACTTAAAAACAATACCTAAACAATTAAAAACTACAGCCGCATTAGAAGAAGCAATGAGTACGCTCGAAGAAGGTGCATTCTCTCGTACCGAGCTTGCCGCTTATGAAAAATTAATTAATAGCCGTCGAACCGAAGAAAGTATTTTGAACTCAGCTAAAGAAATTGGCTTACAAGAAGGTAGGCAAGAAGGTCGACAAGAAGGCAGACAAGAAGTATCAAAAAAAATTGCACATGCTCTGTTAGGTAAAAATATGCCGCATACAGAAATTGCTCAGATCACTGGCTTGTCTATTGAAGAGATACAAGCACTTGGTAAAAAATAAATCTTAGATCAAAGCTTTAAAAAGGAGAGTTGATTATGAAGACCTGTTTCAAAGTACAACGTATTGCGATGTACCGTATCACGCTACTGCTACTCGCCCTACTCGCCTTGCGTGGTGGCACAATTACAGCCCAGCCGCTTGACGTTAGCGTTGATGGCGACATCAGCACCCCACTTACCGTCGCAAACAACCTCGTGCACAGCGATGCCGAGCCCATACCTTCCGGCGCAGAAGACACGGAAGACGAAATAGAAAGTGGCGAAACCGACCAAGTAGAAATAGAAGCCGAGCCAGCTGACGGTGATCAAATAGAAGAAACGCGCGCGTTTGAACCAGCAACAGCTTTAAGCGTCAACGATCTTTTACGTAACATAGCCATCGCAACACCCGACTCAAAAAAAAACTTCTCGAACAGCTAGGGGCTCAACGCCTTGCTGAGTACGAGGCAGAGCAAAAAGCGGCAATCGCTGCGCGGGATCAACAAACCGCCCTCAATTCATCTGCCAGTAATTCTGCAAGTACTACCACGCCCAACGCTTCGCATGCCGAAAAAACATTGGCCGCAACGTATGTACTTTTTGCTGATCAGCTCAATCCTAACAGCACCAAGCAAGAGATCGCACAGCTCTCCCAAAAAATCGCACACCCTATCGCCCACAAATCCGCTAAAATTTCAGCTGATATAAATTACCAAGCAATGGATCGTAACCATCTCGCTGGGCGCGCTGACCTCGCGGCATTTGTGCGTGATGAAGTAAGCGCTGCCAATCAAGAATGGTTTGGTAATTTGGCACGTGGCTTCAATGAGTACATGCAGGGCTCTCAAGAGGATTGGTATGAGGATGGGGAATTCGAGGATGGATCCCGCCCAAGATCGTCCTTCGAGACGCGGCCTACAGCCGCTCCTCAGAGCCTGCCCTCGGCTCGATCGAGGGATGAGCGGGATAATGGATCAATTCTCAATACCGGCAAAAACAAAATTTCCATATCCTCTACTCTTCGACCAAATCAAGCTTACGACCATTACAAAAACCCCGCTCGCCCTGATGCTTCGACTACGCTCAGCAGTAACCGCAAGCCCAGTTCTTGCTCCGCTCGCCCTGAGCTTGTCGAAGGGTCTCGAGCGAACAACCAAAGCGATCCGGGATCCATCCTTCACAATCAACAATACAACACCCAAAAATACAATCGCTTCACCAAGCGCGCTCGCACATCCTACCGCCCTACCGAGCTCGACCTGCTGGCACCAGATATGCTCCCACTTGATGAGCGATTCCTAGAAGGCCAAGGCGGCGAGGGAGCCACATTCCCGCACTTCGTTTTTGGCAAAAAAACACACGCCTACGTGGCGGGCGAGACTGGGCTGTGGCAAGCACAAGTCAAAGTCGCAGCCGCTGCAGCCGCTGCAGACGGTGCAGCGACCAAAACAAGATCACCTGGCGCCACCAATCAAGTAGTACTCACCCAACCCGAAAAAATCACCCTCAACGGCGCAGCCAGCCAAGACTCTCCGCTCAAAGCCCCAATCTCACACCTCACGCTCTACGGCGAAAAAATGCTGCCTGCAGTCGTGGTCGCAGGTACTGCTGGAGGAGAAGAAGAGGAAGAAAAAGGCGACGAAAAAACTAAAACACGCGCAGGCAAAGCAACCACCAGTCACAAAATCTTTGCCGCGGTGGATGATGCTGCCACCAGCTTTGTTAATAACGATATTTTGCAAGCAGAGGGCAAATTTTACGATGCAGCCACCCCGCTCCCGCTAGAAATCAATCAATCAATTGTTGGTATGACAGCCTCAAGCGCGAAAGATCG
>CAMATL010000017.1 GCA_945861145.1 candidate division TM6 bacterium GW2011_GWF2_37_49
TTTGTTTATTGATAAGACAACACTTAGCACAGAAAGACGTACCTAATGTACAAACAGCTGCACCAGTAGCGCACATTTTATAAGCAGCAGCTTTATCTGGAACTTGCGATGATACCCAGAATAGAAGACCAGCAAAACAACAACATAGAACAGCAACGCTGTTACTCGCTGTTTTTGGGTTATCTTTAATTGCGGAGCATGAGCTGCATGCACAGCCAAGACCTTTTTTAAAGCATTCATCCATCATATTTAGAACACGCGTACATCGCCCTGGCTGTTGAGCAATTAGATCTGCTTCGCCATGATGATCCATTTGTTGAGCAACTGGAGCTACCACAGCAACAGGAAGAGCTGCTTCTAGTTCATCAAGCTCTACTTCTGTCATCACAGCATTAACATCAACACGTAAGCCAGTTAAATATTTTCTTTTCGCAGCTTTTCTTGAATTCGTATTTGAAAAACCAAGAACACTGGCTGGAAACACCGGATATACCGCTTCGGTACAAATAATACTTGCCAATGCAAGTGTGATAATTTTTTTCATCATGAGATTCACCATTTTTCTTAAAAACATTAACCTGAGAAACAACCTTATAGTAAGCCTACCAGGAGCCATTTCTTCACACAAACGGCCCAAAGTCGCTGTTTTCTACTGCCTCTTAATAAGCAATCAAATAGAAAACCCTATACAACATAACTTTATATTATTTATTTCTATTTGCAAATATTTATAGAAATGGCCTTTTTTTCGTTTTTTTGGGCTCTTATACCAATCCTGGGAATTAGAATGGATCCCGGATCGCGGTCCGGGATGACAGGATGGAGTTTCCTACTCTTTCTAGAACAAGCACTCTTAAGCGTTTTTGCACAATTCAACTTCACCAGACTCACATTAAACACTTGATTAGATTGGTATGACTCACCAATACGCTCATCCTGAGGAGCGATGTAATCGCGTCTCGAAGGACATGGGCGGGGTTTAAAATTTGAGCTTCGAAAGAGGTCTAACAATAATAAAGCCCCACACTTTCATGCGGGGCTTTATTTTTTTTAACCTAGTTACTGATGAGATTGCCTACTGCATTAAAGCAGGCATCGACTCAGCAGCTTGTGGTTGTTTTTTTGCATTTTTACATTCTTGTTCGATTTCTGCATCAATCAGATAATTCTGTTCAAACGGGATATCCAAGCGCTCGAGCAAGTCTTCAACGTCTTGCATGGTGTTAACCTGATAAATTTCTTTATGCGGCCACTCACGCTTAAGCATCTTTGAAAGCTTATCATTCGGTCCAACTTCAAGAATGATATCGCAGTCAGCAAATTGCTGCATTGACAACCACCATTGAATTGTTGAATCCATTTGGCTGTTGATAAGCGCCTTAAGGTCCTCTTTAGACTCAATCATACGCGCTTGCGTGTTGCTCAACAATGGAACCTCAAGATCATTAAAATCAACTTTAACCATGTACATTGCATACAGCTTTGCCGCGCTTGCCATAAGACGCGAGTGAAAAGCTCCAGCAACGTTAAGAGCTGCTACCTTACCACCAGCAGCGATAACATCAGCCTTAACCTGATCAAGCGCTTCCAAAGTCCCTGAAACCACAACGTTTGTTGGGGTGTTCAAGTTAACCATTTCAGCTACTTGTACATCAGAATCTTTAACATCGTAGCGTTCGCAAATTTCTTGTACGCGTGATTGTGCAAGCCCAAGGACTGCAATCATGCTACCAGGATGAGACTTAGTTGCTTCATCCATGAAAAGCGCCCGTTTTTTAAGCAGGTACAGCGTGTCAGCAAAATTCATGCCGCCAGCCGCAAAAATCGCCGCATACTCACCAGAACTATGACCAGCCACAACATGAGGCACTACGCCATATTTATCTTTAAGCAAGGTGCAAATTGAAGCACTCACCAAAAAGGTTGCTGTCTGTGCATTGATTGTCTCACGCAGCTCACGCTCCGATGAAGCGAAACAAAGGCGGACAAAATTTGTGTCTAAACAATTTGAAGCTTCTTCAAAAAGCTCCTGCACGATCCGTTCCTTATCGTATAAATCTTTACCCATTCCCAAGGCTTGTGAGCCTTGGCCTGGGAAGATCATACCGATCTTCTTCTTTGAATCGTTCATGATAACCTCGCATTTTTATAACCCCATTAAGTTCTAATTCACAAGAGCGGCTGCAAACCATTCATTCGCAGCAATCCCTCTTTTTTACCTAAAATCCCCAAAAGGTCAAACACCCCCGGGCTCTGAATCGTTCCTGTAAGCGATAAACGTAACATTTGCGCCAAATGTACTAGTTTTTCACCTTGAGCATCACAAACCGCATTTGCCAATCGTAAAAGATTGTCATGACTTAAATCGGCGGTTTCTTTCAATGCGTCAGCAAAATTGCTCATCAAAAGCGGCGAGCGTTCGTTTCGCCACTTCGCGATAAGAGCAAGATCAAACGTTTGGGCAGGCACAGCCAACGCCAATATTTGATTAACTAGGTCAACTAACGTAACCGTACGTTCCTTGTAAAGCTTGATTAAAGCTATACATCTTTCTTCGCCCCAAGCAGCCGTCAACTCATCAACCATTTTTTGATTCATTGATCCAATTGCTTGTAGCACTCGCTCACTGCTCACTTGGCGTAGGTAAATGCCATTGAGCCATTCTAATTTTTTAGCATCAAAGATTGAACCTTTTTTGCCCACACCTTCAAGGGTAAATGAGCTGATCAGTTCAGTAGCAGTAAAAATTTCTTGATCGCCATGTGACCATCCCAGACGTACCAGATAATTAATCAACGCCTCAGGCATAAAGCCTTGAGCTCGGTACTCTTCAACCGAAACTGCGGCATCACGCTTGCTCATCTTGCTGCCATCTTTGCCCAAAATCAGGGGCAAATGAGCAAACAACGGCGGCGTAGCACCAAGCGCTTCGTACAACAACACCTGTTTAGGTGTGTTTGGGATGTGATCTTCACCACGAATAATGTGGGTGATCTTCATGAAAATATCGTCAACGACGACACAAAAATTATAAATCGGTGAACCATCGCGGCGGATGATGACGAAATCGTCAAAGTACTCGCCCTTGGTTACAATGTCACCGCGAATTTGGTCGTAAAATTTAACTTGTTCAAGGTTGTTTGGCAACCGGAAGCGCACGCAGTGCGGCTTTTGTAAATCTTCTTCAGTGTATGCCTTATCGCGACAGGTACGGTCATATTTCTGACCAAAACCAGCCTCAAGGCTGCTCACTACGTCATCAGCATCTCGTGGGGCACAAAAACATGGATATGCTTTGTTCTCTCGCATGAGCTGCTTTGCTTGAGCTAGATGCTCATCAACGCGTGACATCTGGTACACAACGGGCTCATCGGACACGATGCCGGCCCACGCAAGCGATGAAAGCTGCGAATCAAGGTATCCCTTGGTCGATCGAACGAGGTCTGTATCTTCAACGCGCAACAGGTACGTGCCGCCTTGGTGGCGAGCAAACAACCAGTTGAACAACGCTGAGCGCAGTCCGCCGATATGTAAATGTCCTGTTGGTGATGGTGCAAATCGCACACGCACCGCTTGCGTACTAGCCTTCATAACATTAGACCTCTATCTAAATGCACCGCTCACATCCTTCGAGATGGATCTTCGATCCTCCTCAGGAAGAGCGGTTTCTCAATTACTTTCTAAGAGTCCCCCGCTCATCATGAGGAGCGACCATTCAGGTCGCGTCTCGAAGGACATGCGCGAAAAACACTTCTTAAACGGCTAAGAGCTCTAAACGCTCTTTAGCTTTTTCAACTAATTCTGCTGCACTCTTTTCAGTGCCATATTTTACTACAAACTGCTGCCAGCAATTTTTTGCTTCGGCAAACTGTTTATTAATCCAGAAGTATTCACCGAGGTGAAACAATGCACGATCGTGTGCAAAGTCTTTTGGATTATTAGAAATCTTTTTCAATAACTCTAGGCCTTCTTTTTTAGCTGCATCGCCCGCTTGGTCAACCAACATAAGCGCAAGCTTTAGTTGGTAATAATCACGAATCGAAGCAACCTTGATAGCATCTACAGCCTGACGCATGGTCGTTACCGCTTCTTCAGATTTACCGAGACTATCAAGAGCATCTGCGCGATACACTAAAAATGCTGCGCCAAGCTTAGTACCCTTAAATTCCTGATAACTCTTCAAAGCCATCGTTGCAACACGGTCCCATTTATCTTTTTCTAATGACGCACGCAGATCACCTGCAATATCACCAGAAATATTTAATGGCTCTTCAACCATACGCGCAAATTGAATTAACTCTTTGTGCGCGGCCATCTTTGTTTGGTTGGCCATGTAACGGTACACGGCAACGCCGAGACCAAGTACTACAAGCCCAATAATGCCGTTTAAAACCTTCGTTCTATTGTGCATTGCCCAATCAACTGCCTTCTCAAACCAAACCACTACAGGGTTCATGCTAAAATTCATGCTACATCTCCTTACATAACAAGCACATGTCTATCATTATAGCCCAGCGGGCCTTTTTTTATATTTTTATTTCAAATTGAACGTTTTTTGTCAATTTAGCCGTTTTTTACGTACCTTGCTGCCGTTCTTATGGCCTGCGCAATATCCTCAGCTTTGGCGGCACCGTGGCAAATAAACATAGGTTTTTGAACACCTACTAGCAATGCACCACCCATTTGCTTAACTACGTCTGTCGCTTCAAGTTGTTGCTCTAAGATGTTTAAAGCTTGGGCAGTTATAGTTCCTGCTGCGACCAGCTCACTGAGTAACTGTTTAAAATAACGATGTCTTTGGGCAAAAACAGTCTCAGCTGTCTTAAGAAAGACATTCCCGGTGAATCCATCACAAACAAAAACATCAACATCGCCACTTAAAACATCGCGAGGTTCACGATTGCCTATAAAGTTCAAGGTTGATTCTTGTTTTAGTAATTGAAATGCTTCTTTGGTCAATAATGACCCTTTAACATCCTCTTCACCGTTTGATAGTAACGCTATGCGCGGGTTTTCTATACCCAGCATGCGCTTTGCGTAACTCGCACCAAGATGGGCAAATTGTACCAGATTTTGAGGCTTACAGTCTGTGTTAGCCCCAAGATCAAGCCCAACTACCTGGCCAGATCCAGCAGGGAATAGCCCTGCTATCGCCGGACGCTCAATGCCTTCTTGTCGCCCGAGTACGAATACCCCGGCCACCATCAATGCACCAGAGTTACCAGCAGAGACCACAGCATCAACCTTGCCTTGTGCAAGGCTTGCTACAGCCTTAACAAGCGATGAGTCTTGTTTTTTACGAACAGCACCTACCGGTTCGTCAGCCATGCCAACGACTTCAGTAGTGTTGATAAAAGTGATAGGAAGGGTTTTCCAGCTAGGCTCATGCGCGTTTAACCATGAAATGGATTCCGCTTCAGGACCGAAAAGACAAACCGCATTACCTTCACGAGCAGCCTGCGCCGCCCCTTGTAGTACAATGTTCGGCGCAAAATCTCCGCCCATTACATCAATAGCAATCATGTTTATTTTGCTCAAAAAAAGAACAACCGTGCACCGGATGAAATCATCGCGTATGCACGGCCGTTCTCATGTGTAACTTTTAGACCCTTACGATGCAGCGGATGTATCGCCAGATCCAGTTCCAGAGGCTTCACGAGCTTGTACTTTAGCTTGTACCGCATCGCGGGTATGAGCTCGTTGGTACTTACGATCCGCCTTGGTACGTAAAATTTTAACACCTTTGTAATAACCACACTCAGCGCAGATTTTGTGAGTTGCGATTGGTGCTTGGCATGTTTGGCATGATGCAATAGCTTTAGGCTTTAGACCTTTATTTGCAGATCGTTTATCTCTACGTGACCGAGATACCTTACGTTTAGGCGTTGGCATACTGAACTCCCGATGAAAATTGTCGCATTTGAAAATTGTTAACCTGATTCAAAACGCATATAGCGTAGTTTTTTCACCTTTTTTTGTCAAAGCATAATTACGAACTTGTAAAATTAAGCATTTTTGTCACAATGTACCTTGTCTTTATTTCATGACGCATAAGCGGGCACGAAGGCGTGCCAGCGCTTTATTACCAAAGGAGTTCTTGGATGTCTACAGTAAGTATGGACCTAGTTAAAGAATTAAGAGAAAAAACCCAAGTCGGTATGATGGATTGCAAAAAGGCTCTTGAAGAAGCCAACGGCGACATCGAGAGAGCTATTCAACTTTTGCGCAAAAAAGGCGCTGCCATAGCAGCAAAGCGCGCAGATAATGCTACCGATAACGGCAGAATAGAAGCATTCATTGCTTCAGACTCCAAAAAAGGCTCAATGGTCGCTATTTGCTGCGAAACTGATTTTTCGGCAAATACCAAAGACATGCACGATTTTGCTAAAAACGTTGCTCAAGAAGCCTGCAAAAATGACGGCGAAGACAAAAAAACTTTGTTGACTAAGGTGCCAGAGTTGCAAAACCAGCTTGACGACCTTTTGGCAAAAATCAGCGAAAAAATTGAAGTTGGCTCACTCGCTACTTATATCGTTGAAAACCATGGCGCCGTCAATGTTTACATTCACCCAGGTTCAACTGTTGGTATCATGATTGAAATTACCAGCGAAAATGAACTTTCAGGCTCAGCGCTAGACGAAGTAAAGCAACTAGGCAAAGACATCGGCATGCAAGTGGCAGTACACAAGCCAGCAGCACTAAAGCCAGCTGAACTTGATCCTGTGATCGTTGCTAAAGAGCGTGCTCTAGCTGAAGAACAAAGTAATGACGGCAAAAAACCGGCAAACATCATTGCTAAAATTATTGAAAACCGTATTAACAAATTCTTTGAAGAAGTGTGCTTGGAAAACCAACGCTTCATCAAAAATGATGCGCTTACCATCAAAGATTATGTTAATTCAGTTGCTACAAAAATTGGCAACCCCCTTGCAATAAAGCGATTCGTTCGTTTTGCAATCGGTCGCTAAAAATCTGTAAAAAACAAAATGAGCCTTGCGGCAACGCAGGGCTCGTTTTAATTTGTGCTGATGACAGGAAAATATGAAAAAAGTTTTATTAAAAATCAGCGGCGAGATGTTCGGCTCCAAGCATGGAGTGCTTGATCTAGCCGTTGTTCAACCGCTCGTTGAGCAAATTAAAAAATTACAAACTACCCATCAGTTTGGGCTTGTCATGGGTGCTGGCAATTTTTTTAGAGGCGCTAAAGCTGACGCCAGCCTTAAGCTTTCACGCACCACCGCTGATCTTGTTGGCATGCTAGGCACCGTCATGAATAGCGTGATGCTGCAAGATATTTTTGGGCAGCACGGCATCAAAACTACAATTTTAAGTGCAATTCATATTCCTGAAATCGGCCGCGGCATCAATAGTCATCGCATCAACGATGCATTTGCTGACAATGCCCTCATCATTTTTGCTGGTGGCTCTGGTAACCCGTACATGACTACCGACACGACCAGCGTCATAAGAGCGCTTCAAATGGGCGCAGCTGAGCTATGGAAAGCAACTAAAGTTGACTACCTGTACGACAAGGATCCTGCATTGCACGCAGATGCAAAGCCAGTATTTACTTGTACGCATCAGGATGTTTTAACGCTAAAACTGCTAGCCATGGACCTAACCGCATCAACCCTGGCTGCAGAAAATCATCTACCCATTAGATTATTTAATCTTTTTACACCAGATGCCTTGATTCACGTCGCAAAAGACGCTAGTTTTGGGAGCACAATTAAATAGCAATTGTATACTCGATACACGTTGTAAAAACGCTTACGTATGAAGGAAAAAATTATGACCGAAGATTTTACGATTATTGAAGGCGACAGTAAAGGTTTTGAGGCTGAAGTAAAAGCCGATATGGACAAGCCAATCAAACATTTCGAAAAAGAATTAGCATCCATGCGCACCGGTCGTGCAACGACTGCATTACTTGAAAACATTCGTGTTGATTGTTATGGTCAAATGATGCCTTTGCGCGAATTGGCTACGCTTGCAGCACCAGATGCTCGCTTGCTTACCATTCAACCTTGGGATAAAGCCGTAATCGGAGCAATTGAAAACGCAATTTCAAATTCTGATCTCGGCGCTTCTCCTGCAAATGATGGCAACATCATTCGCATCCAATTACAACAAATGAGCTCTGATCGTCGTGATGAAATGGTTAAGACGCTAGGCAAAAAGACCGAAGAATGCCGCATAAACGTACGCAACGTACGCAAAGACTATCACAACGTTGTGCGTGAAGCTGAAAAGAAAAAGACTGTATCTGAAGATTTTGCTAAACGCATCAGCGATCTACTACAAAAAATCACTGATCAATTTGTTGAAAAAGCAGATCAAATGCACAATAAAAAAGAAACCGAACTTCGCCAAGTTTAGTTTTCTTCTTATTTAAGTTATTTAAAAAAGGGCTAAAAATATATTTTTAGCCCTTTTTTGCTCACTATAAGCGGTTAAAACCGCCTCATTTGACAATGCAGTCATATAATATAATTCTATATTAGAATTATATGTTCAATTGAAAATGGTTGTTTTATGAAAAAGTTACAAATTACTTCTTGCCTTGTCCTTCTGCTTGCCATCGCTCTGCCTGCAAACGGCATGATGGGTAAAGAAAACCCTGTGGCTTTAATCCATTTTCAAAAGGTTTGTGCGATAACAAGCTCAATATTAATTGATAAAA
Source organism: candidate division TM6 bacterium GW2011_GWF2_37_49 (assembly GCA_945861145.1). Classification (GTDB taxonomy): domain Bacteria; phylum Babelota; class Babeliae; order Babelales; family RVW-14; genus CAMATL01. The sequence goes on from CAMATL010000017.1 coordinate 8,684, forward strand.
TGATAAGAGGGGAAGCTGACTTTACATTAACTACCTGTTTAGAAAAACAATTTTTAGCAGGAAATTTTCCAAAAATGAGTGAGCTGACCGATGAACAGATTTGCACAACTATACTCAATGCAACGGCAGCGGTTAGCAATATGAACGAAGCTCTCCATCCCCATGTTTTACTTAGAGACACACTCGTCTTTATAAAAAAGAACCTAGGTAGAACCGTCGTTACAGAAAGCTATAAAAAAGCAATAGCAGCAGAAAAAACCGCTCACAAAGAAATACAAATCCAGATAGAACAAATATGCCGCACCCTAGCTAGCCAGCCCCTTGAATCCACTGAAGATGATGTTGCAACAGAACTCATTGCCGAACTAAAAAAATACTTCCCTTCTGACGAAATTGATCTCAATGACTACCTCATATACCAAGCTCTACGCAATGGACTTGAGATGTTTAGCGGCCCTGAGGATTTAGAGCAGCCGTATGTCACTGCAGCCATAAAAAAAATTAACCCTTCATTCAATAAACAAATCAATTCTTCGATCTTGGTCGAACGATTTGCCAAAGAGCTTAAAGGCAATCCCACTGGCCTTGTTAACAATAGGTCTATGTGTTACCAAAATTCTGTTACTCAAGCATTGCGTTGGTGTGGTCCATTGAATGCTTTATTGATGTCTAGCATAACTAGCTCAGACTATCCATTGGTTGCCTCATTTGCAGGAGTTATGGCAGAGCTAAATAATCCAACACTAGATCACGCCTATGATCCAAAAAAATTTTCAGATATTGCCAGACATTCCTTCTTCGCTGATTCCGCAGATCGTCAACAAGATGCTCAAGAATTTTTGATGCGTTTTTTACAAAATTTACACTCGTTGAAGGTATTAACAAATGATAAAACAAATGGGATCTCTACCCACAGTTCTCTTACATGCACGACTTGTTTAGCTTCTAGACGCAGTCGCCAAGAAGACCCAACGCATCAACTTCAGTTAAACCTTATGGATTCAGTTCCTTTTGGTAACGAGGGACCAATAAGCATAGACCAATTATTAGCCAATTATACAAGAAAAGAACTAACCGTAGCAGGAGAAGAGATCTGCTGTCCTGCGGTTACAGCTAGTCATCATGCCGAAGCTAAAACTCCTCACGAAAAAAGTAATGGATTTACGATAAATGCGGTACAACCTTTCGCCGTACTACACATTGGCCGGTTTTATCAAGATCGTCCAACAGGAAATAATATCAAGATTGCAAATCCTGTCATTTTTGCCGAAAATGGCATTGTTAAAATTGCAGATTCAACACGAACAATACATCGCTTTAGAATCGCATCAGCCGTTGTACACGTTGGCTCAACTATCAATCAAGGCCATTATTATACAATCTCTTGGAATGGCGTGTATAACGACACGCATGTCGATCTTGATGATGGAAATAGCATGAGACAATTACTTACTGAGGGTTATCATCAAAATGATGGTGCTAATAAGGCCCAAGGGTATCTCTACTTTTTAGAACGAATTTAAAAAAACGACTTAGATTCTAGGTCAAATTTTAAAGGCGAGATAAGAAGCAATAACTTCTTACCTCGCCTCTTACGTTTTATAAATAACAAATATTTTTAGATACTTACCATATGGTAAAGCATGTATAAAACAAACAAACCTAGGAGAATAATCCCGGTTAACCGCCCCATGCGCTCAAGCATGATACTCAAAGCAATCACCATAAATGCGGCAAACATAAATGCTGCTGCTCCCTGCAGAGCTGTCAGATCAATCGCTTGATGCGAAAGCATCGCAAGCGTTCCCAGTACAAAAGTTGATTGACTAAAGACAGTACCGATCGTTGGCCCTAATGCCAATGTGTACTGCCCGCGACGATAAGCATGAAAGCCCATCGAGACTTCAGGCAGTGATGTACCGAGCGCAATGATTGTGGCACCCACAGATTCAAGTGAAAATCCATATCCCTTAGCTATCATCACACCACAGTGAATCGCAAGTCCGGAGGAGCCAAGTACGATCGTTAACGCTCCTGCTACCTTGCCCCACACCATCCATAAGCCTTTTCCAGCCAATAATTTTGGATGTTCAAGATCTTCGCTTGTTACTTCAAGTAGTACATGCTTATGACGATTGCGCCAAGCCCATATCAAAAATATTACATAAATACCAACAAGCACAGCGCCGTGCCAGGCGTTTAATTTGCCAAGAAAAAAGACTATCGCCATAACCGCAGCAGATCCTAAAATAAGCCGTAAAAAGCCCATTGCTTCACGTTTATTCATTACTACGGAACGAGCAATCACTAAAGTGCCGCCAGTAATAAGTGCCACATCGCTAAAACAGGCGCCAATGATATCACCAGCAGCAAGCTGTCCTACTCCTTGAAATGCAGCCATGACTGAAACGGCCAAATCAGGTACATTCGCCGCTAAAGCAAGCACCACAAAACCGACAAAAAAAGTGGAAACATTGTAATGGCGTGCTAACCGCAATGCATGTGCTACCACATGATCACTTGCTTTCCAAACTAATGCTAGACCAGCAAAAACACCGCCAACATAAGGCAATAGCATAAGATTCATAAACGCTCTATTTTTTAATTAACCCGATTCAGAGGGTCAAGACTAAACGAGTGGCTGAAAAATGGCAAGGCTGTTTTGTTATTTTTTTAACAATTTTAACTTGATTACAAACGGCCCATCACAAGGTTAGAAAAAGCTGCTATTTACCACCTCTTATGTTAAACTTTCACCCTCTTTAACCCCAACCCTCGACGAGCAAACATGAGTAAGCACTTTACCCATCTACATCTTCATACCGAATATTCTTTGCTGGACGGCGCTATCCGCCTGCCAGACCTTGTCACCATGGCAAAAAAGCAGGAATGGAAGGCTGTCGGTATCAGCGATCACGGCAATATCTTTGGTGCGGTGAAATTTTTTCAGCTCGCAAAAAAAGAAAAGGTTAAACCTATTCTTGGGGTTGAGATGTACTTCACGCCCGACGTCAACGTGAAAAACGTACAAGATAAATACAATCACCTCATTTTGATCGTGCAAAACAATGAGGGGTACAAAAATTTATGTAAGCTGCTCGCATTTGCCAATCAAGACGGTTATTACTTCAAGCCGCGTATCGATTACCAACGGCTTGAACAATACTCTGCCGGGCTGATTGCAAGCACTGCTTGCTTGGGTGGCCATATTCCATCGCTGCTACAAGAAGGCAATTTCGCTGAAGCTGAAAAACGCACGCAGTGGTTCAAGCAGGTGTTTGGCCCAGACCGTTTTTTTTATGAACTTGCGCCAGGCGTCTTTGACAAGCAAGTAGTACTCAACAACCTCCTCCTCGAGTATGCTGCCAAGTGGGATGTTAAATGCATCGCCACAAGCGATGCTCACTACCTCACGCCTGACGACCGCGAGGCGCACGAAGTCCTGCTAGCAGTACAAACCAAAGACGTGATGACCAATCCCAAGCGTTTTTCGTTTGGTGATTGCCGTTGCTACGTACGCAGCACGCAAGAAATGCTCGAAGCTTTTCCTGCCAACGAAGAAGTCATTTGGAATACCGGCAAAATCGCTGATTCATGCGATTTTGCATTTGAATTTGGAAAACTGTTTTTCCCGCAATGCCCTGTGCCGCCCGAGCATACACCAGACAGCTATTTTCGTGCCTGGTGCCGCGAAGGGCTTGAATCGCTTAAATCCCAAAAACGGATTGAAACAGCGCTATTCTCTACCTACGATGCACGCCTAGAGCTTGAAATCGATCTGATCATTAAAATGGGATTTGTCGGCTATTTCTTGGTAGTGGGTGATTTTATTCAATGGGCAAAAAAGCAAGGTATCCCCGTTGGGCCTGGTCGCGGATCTGCTGCTGGATCGCTCGTAGCATGGGCACTGCAAATTACCAACTGCGATCCCATCAAATACAATCTTTTGTTCGAACGATTTTTAAATCCTGAACGCGTATCCATGCCAGATATCGATATCGACTTTTGCATCGAGCAGCGTGAAACAGTAATCAACTACGTTAAGGATAAATACGGTCACGACTGCGTGTGTCAGATCATCACGTTTGGTACAATGATGGCAAAAGGCGTACTCAAAGACGTTGCCCGCGCACTGGGCTTTCCGTTTCAAGACGCCAACATGCTCACCGACCTTATCCCCGATCAGCTTAAAATCACGCTTAAAGAAGCAATCGAACAAGAGCCAAAACTACAGCAAATGATTGATAGCAATCCTGAAGTTAAAAAGCTTTTTGATATCTGCTTCAAGCTCGAGGGCCTAACGCGTCACGCGTCAAAGCATGCTGCTGGCGTGGTTATTTCACCAACGCCACTGGCTGAAACCTTGCCGCTCTACATCCCTGCCAAGACTAATGATCTAGTAGCTCAGTACGCCATGACAGAGCTGGAAGCTATTGGCTATCTCAAGATGGACTTCTTGGGCCTAAAAAACTTAACCGTAATCGACCGCGCACTCAAAGCAATCAAGCGCAACTACGGCGTCGACATTAATCTCGATCTGCTAGAGCTTGACGATCCTAAAGTGTTTGAGCTACTCAGCGAGGGTAAATCCAACGCCATCTTCCAGTTTGAATCGGATGGCCTAAAAGAAGTATTGCGCAAACTCAAGCCATCAAAATTTGAAGATCTGATCGCCGTTAACGCACTGTATCGACCAGGACCGCTGGGCGCAGGCATGGTCGATGATTTTATCGAACGTCGTCATGGACGCCAAAAAGTTACCTACATGTTTCCTGAGCTTGAGCCCGTACTGTCTGAAACCTACGGCGTTATCGTGTATCAAGAGCAGGTGATGAAGATCGCATCGGTTATCGCAGGCTATTCACTCGGCGCTTCCGACTTGCTACGTCGCGCAATGGGTAAGAAAAAAGCTGAAGAGATGGCTCAACAAAAAAGCCTCTTCGTTACCGGTGCCAACACGCTTGGTTTTAATACTAAAAAAGCGGCTGAAGTATTTGATCTGATGGCCTATTTTGCTGGCTACGGTTTTAACAAATCTCACTCAACCGCCTATGCACTCATTGCGTACCACACCGCCTATCTCAAAGCCAATTACCCACGCGAATTTATGGCGGCATGCGTAACCTTTGAAACCGGCAACCCCGACCAGATGACGCTGTACCTACAAGAAATCAGCGACATGCACCTCAAGCTGGAGCTACCTGATATTAATCGCTCAGAGATGGAATTTACCGCCACGCAAGACGGCATCATCTTTGGCTTACAAGGTATCAAAAACGTCGGCACCATCGCGATCAACAGCATTATTGAAGAGCGCCAACAACGCCCGTACACAGATTTATTAGATTTTTGCAAGCGGGTTGACCTGCGCGTCGTTAACAAACGCATCATCGAAAACCTCGTCTACGCCGCCGCTATGGACAGCATCCCCGGCAATCGCGCACAAAAATTAGCCGAGCTTGATAAAGTGTTAGCGCTTGCTCACGAGCATCGCGAGCAGCAAAAAACCGGCCAGATGGGCCTATTTGGTGCGCCAGCTGCAGCTGATGGCTCCAATGCGAGTGGCCCTGCATTTACCTTCCAGCCGCTTGACGACTGGTCAATCAAAGAAAAATTAGAAAAAGAAAAAGAAGTTGCTGGCTTCTATCTCAGCACCCACCCGCTCAAAAGCTATCCCGCGATCAGCTGGATTCAATCAGAAACATTTGCACAAGGCCTAGAAAAAGGCAAAGCGGTAACAACGATGCAGGAGCCTTTTATCACCGCGGTCGGCCTCATGCAAAATTACAAAACAATCAAAACAAAAAAAGGCGACGCTATGGCGTTCGCCCAATTTGAAGATCTCACTGGATCAGCAGAAGTAATTATTTTCCCTAAGACATATGTCGACGTAGAAAGTATTTTGCCGCTCTACAATATCTTCCTCATACGCGGCACACTCGATGTTACATCGACAGCAAAATGCAAAATAAAAGCTAACCAGCTCATCCCCATCGAAAAAATATTTGATGACCCTGGATTAATTAAGCAGCTCCAACTAACCGTTTCCGCTGCTTCAACCTCAGAGCAGCTAGCAGACCTCAAGAAAAAGCTCGCTCCAGGCAATGCGCAGCTCGTGCTTAATTTCTCAGAAGAAGGCAATGATTACCAGCTGCTTTCCAACCAAAAAGTAAGCTGCGGAGAAGACATGCTGACAGCCGCCGAACAAGATGGTGTGGGAATCAAGCTACGGATGTAGCGTTCAACTACCAATTTTTTCCAAGATAAACACCTCGATAATTTTACCCATAGCCATTTTCTCTGCCTGCAAAAACATGAATCCTACTTGCTTTCTCCAACTGTTCTGATAACATCCCGGGGTCAGTAGAGCTTCTACAGAATATAAAATCAAATTTGTATCATAGAACTAACACCGGGAGCATGCATGAAATCATCACTGCGTTTATTATTTACCTCGATTGTAACGCTGCTAGCGATCAATCCATACGGTTTTACGACTACAGCACAATCAGTAACGCATAATTTACCACCTGCAAAATCAACGATCGACAAAGTCTCAACGCGTTACTTGCAATCGCTAGCAGCCAATGACCTTGCTGAGCAGACAGAATTTACTGATTATAAGCACCGCATTCAACAAAGCTCCAAGGATGAAAAAGTACCAGTATCAGAGGTCCAAGAGTTTTTTGGTCCCATTTCGCAACTCAAAATCGCCTACACCATCCAAAATAACAGCTCATACGGAGATGATTCATCATACCTGGCTACCATACCTGAAAACACGCTGTCCGATCTCGGCCTTTTTTGCGGAGATAGCGATACGCCCGAAAACCATGTCTTTGGTCATATCGACCACACAAGAACAATTGCTGGGCGCGTAGCACTGCAAAAATTGCTCGCAGAGCCAAATTACTCAATCGAAAAGCTCAAAGCTCGGCAAGATTTTACTAAATTATTACTGCATGATGAAGAACTGTATCTATCGATAATTGAACAGTTAAATATCATTAAAAAAAATGAAGGAGAGTTTTTAAGCATTATGACCGCCATGCAAGAGGAAGTAGAAAAATACTATCAAGAAGTCCTCTTTGAATCAGCTTGGCTAAAACCACTCAACAAAAATGCTACACTCATGCAAACAAGTACTTACATGCTTGCAGGAAAAGAACTTACTCAAAAAATGTTAGTTGAGTTTGCCACGGCAACTCTTTTTACCATTAGCAACCAACAATCAATGTATAGTCTCTATTACGCAATTAGCTATGGCTACTATGCCTTCATGCCAGTACCAACAGAATTCCGCGTTATTTCGGGACTTGTAGGGTTGCTAAATACCTACCTAGTCGGCGATGCACTCTACAGATTAAATAAAAGACTACCTATCATCCAAAAATTAAAACGAAAAATGACTGCCGTTGCTGAAGTGCTCGTTACAACACATCGAGAACTGGTGCAAACACTGGCACCTCATAAACAAGCTTTAGATATTTTACCTGCTCTTATAGAAAATGAGATTCAATTAATTAGTGAACTAAAACCAACCTTAAATGTCTTAAAGAATTTACATGATAGCTCATTTAAAGCTGGTAATGCCGCTGTAGCATTTACACGAAAAAACGAGATCAAAGAAAATTTTGCTGACTCATACAAGCTCTTAGGGCTCATTGATGCTCATGTCAGCATTGCAACGTTGATGAAAGAGCATGCTCATAATAAAACTGCTCATTACAGCTTTGTCGAATACCTTGATGGCAAAAAGCCGAGTATCGATTTTAAAGGCTTTTGGCATCCAATACTCGATCCTAAAAAAGTAGTCATCAACAACGTCACGTTGGGTACCTCAACTATTCCAAATAATGCATTTATTACTGGTCCAAACGCAGGTGGCAAAACAACCGCTCTTCGCGGCATTGGCCTAGCGGTGCTCATGTCCCAAACAATCGGTGTTGTCGCTGCAGAAAAAGCGCGCATGACACCATTTAGCAACATTGTCACTTACCTAAATATTGCTGACAGCGAAGGCAAAGAGTCCCTCTTTCAAGCAGAAATGCGCAGAGCTCGTACATTGCTCGATACTGTTAAAAATCTAGGTCATGATAAATTCAACTTTGTTATCATCGATGAAATTTTCACGGGCACAAACCCTAAAGAAGGCACTGCAGCCGCTTATGGCGTTGCTAAAAAGCTAAGCTCTTATGAAAACAGCATGGCTATGATCACAACACACTTCATTGAGCTAACCGGCATGGCCAAAGAAACCAAGCGCTTTGTTAACTTCAAAGTTTCGGTACGAGAAGTTGCTGGCGGCAAGTTTGAGTTTCCATACAAATTAGAGCACGGTATCGCCGACCAAAATATTGCGTTGCAGCTTTTAAGCCAAGATGGTTTTGATGATGAAATCTTAAAAGACGCCCAAGACTACCTCAAGCGCAAATAAGGGTTTGGCTGTTAGAGAACCCCTCGAAACCCTTCGAGTCCTTCGACACCGCTCGAAACCCTTCGACAACCGCTAGAAATAACGCTCGAAACCCTTCGACACCATCAGGGCGAGCGGTTGCTTTCATGCTGAGCTTGTCGAAGCGTCTTGAGCGCCATCAATAAAAAAAGCGCCTTGTACGTTATATTTTCAACGTACAAGGCGCTTTTTAATTATTCACCCGAGTATTACATGAATCAAGTAAGATCTGCCTAGCGCCGCATTCTCGGCATGGCTTTTACATGCATATTTCCCGGCCCTGAATAACCAAAAAGTCAGGCGTTTTCTTAGAAAAGCAATTAACTTAAATATACAAAAAACCCCGTAATAATTATTACGGGGTTTTTTTCTTTATAACGAATTAAGGGCATATAAGCGCCTAAAAATGTTATGCTTTTTCAGACATCTTCACTAATAAGGCTATTAATTTATAACATGCGTTAAACAATGTCGCACTTTCTTTAAGGCTTGCCTTAGAGTCTTTTAACTCTGCATCTAAGCAAGTATGTTTAGTTGAGGCGGTTTGTAACTCACTATAAAACCTCCATAAAATTTGGCTCCGCAAGCGGGGAGCTCATAGAATTACAAGCTGTATTCCATGTTACGCGGTTTTAATTAATTCGCAAATTGAAATAAACTATGGCTTCAATATGAATTTTATGGACATTATAAACCGAAGCACAGCAGCAAAGTTTTGACTTTCTCCCAAATCCAGCCTAATGTTGCCAGGTTCTTACTATTTTTGATTAAGTATCTAGCAATAAAGGCTCTCATGAATTACATCACATTACTCTTAGCTTTAGCATTCCAAACCTTACCGTTACTACAAGCCAATGATAGTACAGCTAAAATCACAGAAAAAAAGCCTCTTACCTTGCGTGATCAAATTCAGGAGATTAATAAGCAAGCCATTGTCGTTGAAACACACGATTGGAGCTGCTGGACTTACAATGAATTTTTAAATAAATGTATCGATGCACAAATCAAGCAGCTACCACAGCATTTACAAGAAACCTCTTTTAAAATTATTAGCTCAACGACACATGCTACTACCACAATTGTGCGTGAACCAACTACCTGGCAAGATTTAGCAATGTTTGCCGGAAAGCGACCAGGTGATCGCTATGTCGGCAAAACATTGTGCAAGACCAAAACAGTGATTGGTAAAGCTCAATTACTTGGTTTGCTTGCAGCCAGCACCGATGATCACGCTCAGATCAAGAACCGCCAGGCGATTGTTAAAACATTTCTAGCAAATGAAGCCTTGCATGCAACGTTATTAACCCTGCTAAAAACCTTGGCCACATCAGAATATTTGTTATTCACTTTTTGGCAGCAAGACCATTTTTTACAAAGTATTAATGATTATGAATTTCAAGATTTTATTCTAAAAAGATTTAATGGTAGCCCCGCTGCATTTTCAAGTAAATATGCGCTTGATACCTTTAATCAAGGCAATGGACTTGTTTCAGGATCAGCAAACCTACACGCCCTTATTGCTTGCTTACTCGCCATCATAGTAGATCCTTCATCCCCCAGCGCACAAAGACTTCTCGCAAGAGCGGAGGGTCATCACCAAAGCTTTATTAATAAGTTTTTGTGGGAAAAAGGCCCCCTTGCTGCTAAATGGTTATTAACTGCTAGTGCAGCCTATTTCACCTTTGTAGGGCTTGATGGAACGATTAATCACCAAGTTGATAAGTGGTTATTTGAAGAGATTTTACATCTCAAGCTAACACAGGTCGCAAGTGCTTTTGATGTCATGGCACAATGCATGCATCTTTTGGCTAACGAAAAAACATTGCTCACGCTCCTACCAGAGCTAGATGCATTACAAAAGCTATTTGTGACTACAAGTAAAGATAATGCTCCTTTGCGTGAATTTCTTGATTTAATACAAAGCGGTACCTTCGCAAAAGATTCCGATGGGTTTTTTGCAAGTCGTGGCAAAGTTTTGCAAGCATACAAGGGATTACATACACTTAAAGAGTCTTTTGCTTCTGCACTACAGGCTCTCAGCCTACTCGATGCATATGCCGGCATTGCCTCACTCTTAAAAAGAGAACCTGAAAAATACTGCTTTGTTGAGCTTGAACAAGCAGATACGCCACAGCTTTACTTGGAAGATTTTATCAATCCATTGGTTGCTACCAATAATCCAGATACGCCAGCAACAACTGCTGAATCTCAAGTAAGGCCGGTCATTTCAAATACTATTGCGCTTGGTAGCAATGGCCCCTCACGCAACTGCATCATTACTGGGCCAAATGCCGGCGGCAAATCAACGCTCATTAAAGCAATCGGTATCAATGTACTCATGGCTCAAAGCTTGGGCATCGCTGCAGCTAAGCGCTGCATTCTTACGCCATTCAGCTTTGTAGCAACCTACCTTAACATTACTGACGATATCAACGCAGGCAATTCCCTATTCAAGGCTGAAGTACTGCGCACGCAAGAGCTTATAAAAGCTCTTGATTCTCTACAGCCAGGACAACATGGGCTACTTATTTTTGATGAAATTTTTAATGGTACTTCACCGACAGAAGGTAGCGCTGCCGCCTACGCGGTAGCCGAGCATCTAGGCGGTCGTTTAAACGGCATGACCATACTAGCAACACATTTTGAGCAGCTTACTAAGCTTGAAGCACTTGCTGAATGTAGCTATAAAAATTATATGGTTACTGTAACTATCAATAAAAATGGTTCGCTAAGTTACCCATTCAAAATACAGCCAGGCATCTCGCAGCAGCGCATTGCTCTCGATATCTTACGTAGCGAGGGTTATACAGGCACAATTATTACACGCGCTACGAGCCTTTTGGCCCATGCATAAGCGAAAAATCAAGATAGCAAAAGCTTTAGGTTTTAAGTGACCTTAATGTCGTTTTATTAATTTTTGTATGGCCGCCCCAACTACTACATAGCATAGTAAACTATACTTTAGCATCCAAGAGCTAAGATTATTCCACAACGGATTACAGACCAAAACATTGCCCCGCAGCTTTTAGGCCAAGATGGCTTTGATGACGAAATCTTAAAAGACGCTCAAGACTACCTCAAGCGCAAATAAGGGTTTGGCTGTTAGAAAACCGCTCGAAGGGCTTTCAAGCCACAAATAAAAAAATCGCCTTGTACGTTGTATTTTCAACGTACAAGGCGATTTTTAATTTCATAGAGCTTCTACAGCAACATCAATCACACACTTCGCTTGCACAATATTTTTACCCAACGCAATACTCAGACCAACTGCGGTGATTGGCAATCCCTTAACCCAAAGCTTCTTAGCGTAATCTTTGTCTTTTATTTGCTGCAAACCCTTAGCTGCTGGCTCGTTGAATTTCAGCTCAAGAATATAGATTTGGTCTGGCAGCTCGATAACAACATCCATACTACCATTGTTGGTATGCATTTCAGCTGCCACACGCAGCCTTCCTGAATTGAGCAGCAAAAAAATCACGGTCTGAAAGTATTTTTCATGGCGAAGAACAATGTTGTAATCGAGTTGAGCGAGCACTTGATTAAAAAGCTCTTTGAAATCATCAAGCTGATGCTTACGAAAGCAGTCGGCAATTCTCACTGCAAGCTTGAGAATGTCGGGCCCATCGCCGGCTCCAACAAAAAGCGCCATCAAGCGCTTAGATGTGGCCTCAGCAATTTCTGCATTTGGATACCCAAGTTGCACATAACCATTTTCTTTATTAAATGCCTGCATTGTCCCATAGCCAGCATAGTACAGGAGAGTCGTCGCAGTGATGTTATTAGGCTCATTTGATTCATTCAGAAAGCTAAAGTCCACCGACAAACCATCTGGCCCTATTTCTTTAAAATTCCCTGCTTTGATCTTTTTTATTAAATAAGATGGTGAGCCGGAGGCAAACCACTCCTCTTTCATCTGATTTTCATTAAAGGTATGATTAAGGCCAAACGGATTGTAGACACCAGGGGAAAGCGCCCCGGTATCAGTATCAACACCAAAATGGTACCCATTATACTTATTCTTCAATTTCTCAATCATCTCAGCACGACTCGATGCTCCCTTGGCTGCCAACGCATCAATCTCCTCACTAAAGCATGATTCTATCTCTTTTTGCGTGTACCCAAGTAGCGCTCCCGCCCTCGGACTAAAGGTGAGATCGGTAAGATTGTTGAGCTTAGAAAAAATAGAGGTTTTAGAAAATTTATACACCCCTGTTAGCAATACAAAACGCAAGCTCGTTTCTAATGGTTTGAGCTGCGCATAAAAAGAGCTAAGTTCGCGATGTAATGCATCCCGATGTTCAGGCTGCTCGCATAGATCAAGAATTGGTTTATCATATTCATCAATAAGTACTACAACTTTTTTACCTGTTTTTTCATAGAGTGATACTACTAACTGACTAAAAACAAGCCCTACGATGCCGCTTGAACTCAACGGCACATCATATGCCCGAGCAATGTTCTTTAACAATGCAAGCATTTGTTCTATAAAACCAGCAACATTGTTGTTATCTCCTGCAGCTTGCGACATATCCAGATGAATAATTGGATGCTTTTCCCATGACCAATCGCTCCCATCAAGCCACAGCCCCTTAAATAACCCGCGGTTGCCAGAGAACATTTCTTTTAGAGTCGAGCAGAGGAGCGATTTACCAAAGCGGCGGGGGCGAGCGAGGAAGAAATATTTTCCACTCTTGCCGATACAATCATAGATTTCTTTTGTTTTATCAACATAAACCCCACCCTGCAGCCGAATGTCTGCAAAGCTTGATTGATCAACTAAAAATAATTTTTTCATCCATTCTCCTCATCTTTCCATACGGATCTGCGTTTTTCACCAGAGGACAGATAATACCATACTTTTGAAACCAGGTCTTCGCGCCCCCTATAAGGGGACAGTATTGGGCCCCGCAGCTTTTAGGCCAAGATGGCTTTGATGACGAAATTGTAAAAGACGCCCAAGACTACCTTAAGGGCAAATAAGGGTTCTTTGGCTGTTAGAAAACCGCTCGAAACCCTTCGACAACCGCTAGAAATAACGCTCGAAACCTTTCGGCAACCCCTAGAAATAAGGCTCGAAACCCTTCGACACCATCAGGGCGAGCGGTTGCGTTTACTGCTGAGCTTGTCGAAGCATCAGGGCGAGCGGTTGTCGAAGGGTCTTGAGCGCCATCAAATAAATAACGCCTTGTAAGTTGGATTTACAACCTACAAGGCGTTATTTATTACTCACGCGAATATGATGTAAAAGTACAATCAGGTCTTTCCAGAATCCATTCTAGTTTTTGAAAAAGTCTAATTTTTACAAAGGCTGGCTCTGATTCATAAATGATCTCAAACTTTTTGCTGTAATTTTTTCGGCAACAGGGTAATCATGTTCATGTGGATGTACTACATATAAATGATCAAGGTTGAGCGACTGCAAGACAATATGCATTGATTTAGTAATTTTTGGAGCATCTGCATATTTAAACTCAAAACCCAAGCGCTTACCATTTTTTATAATCAAAAGATCCAACTCAGCCCCATCTTGCGTCCGCCAAAAATAGCATTCGTCAGACTGAACTTGATAATATTTAATAATCTCTTCTAAAGCAAAGCCTTCCCAAGAGGCGCCTAATTTAGGATGCGTATACAAAGCGTTCCAATCATGAACATTCAAAAGCACGTGAAGCAGCCCGCTATCACGAATATAAATTTTTGGTGCCTTAACCTGCCGCTTAGAAATGTTCTCAAACCACGGCTGCAACAAGCGCACCATAAACGTCCCTGCAAGAATATCTATGTACTTTCGCACAAGATAATCCGTAAGCATCAATGATTTTCCTAGCTCAGAAACATTTAGCAAGCCGCCATGGTAATGCGTCAACATCAACCAAAGGCGGCGCATTTGCGCCGGGGTTACATCAAAACCAAGAGCTGGTATATCTCGCTCCATAAACGTCGAAATATATGCATAGCGCCAACTATAACTATCGTCTTCAGTCTCGGCCAAAAATGATAACGGAAACCCTCCACGCAACCAAAGCTGTTGAACATTTTGAGCTTCTGCTACCGAGAATGGAAATAACTCAATATACCCAATCCGCCCAGCAAGAGATTCCGATGATTGCTGCAACAAATCACGCGAGGCACTCCCTAAAACTAGAATTTTTTGCTTGCTTTGGACCCGATCCACGAGGACGCGTAGCAGTGGAAAAAGGTTAGGGCGATACTGCACTTCATCGATAACAATCAAATCACTTTTGATGCTTGATAAAACCAGCATAGGATTTTGATCAACCCGCTCTAAATCAACAGAATTCTCGAGATCAATAAAATGAGTACTAATAAACTGCTGTGCAAAAAGCCGTGCTAACGTTGTCTTCCCAACCTGCCGTGGCCCAAGAAGACCACAAACGCCATGTATTCTGTATTGCTTAGCAATCTGCTCAATAAATTTTACTCTATCCATACCACATCCCTGTAATTTATAAATATGTTTTATAAATTACAGGGATGT
>CAMATL010000018.1 GCA_945861145.1 candidate division TM6 bacterium GW2011_GWF2_37_49
GGTTATATTGAGCTAGTAAAAATGTGCTTGGATAAAGGCGTTGATGTTAATTCCGTAACTTGGAGTGGATCAGCTCTTGAGGCTGCTCTTGAATGGGAACATAAAGAAGTTGTAGAATTATTGATAGCTCGCGGGGCTACTATTGCTACCGGTGATGTTTTGTGTGCCGCTGCTGGAGGTGGTTATATTGAGCTAGTAAAAATGTGCTTGGATAAAGGCGTTGATGTTAATTCCGTAACTTGGAGTGGATCAGCTCTTGTGGCTGCTCTTCAATGCGAACATAAAGAAGTTGTAGAATTATTGATAGCTCGCGGGGCTACTATTGCTACCGGTGATGTTTTGTGTGCCGCTGCTATTACTGGTTATATTGAGCTAGTAAAAATGTGCTTGGATGCTGGCGTTGATGTTAATTCCGCAACTAAGAGAGAATCAGCTCTTGTGGCTGCTCTTCAATGCGAACATAAAAATAAAGAAGTTGTAGAATTATTGATAGCTGGCGGGGCTACTATTGCTACCGGTGATGTTTTGTGGGCCGCTGCTTATGCTGGTTATATTGAGCTAGTTAAGGCTTGTTTGGATGCTGGCGTTGATGTTAATTCCGTACCCGTAACTAGGCATTGGACACCTCTTGTGGCTGCTCTTTATCACAAACATAAAGAAGTTGTAGAATTATTGATAGCTCGCGGGGCTACTATTGCTACCGGTGATGTTTTGTGTGCCGCTGCTTATGCTGGTTATATTGAGCTAGTTAAGGCTTGTTTGGATAAAGGCCTAGCTGTAGATGGCGATGGTGACTACACGCCTCTTATGGCTGCCGTTAGCGAAAACCAAAAAGAAGCTATAAAATTTTTGATAACTCGTGGTGCTAGCCTCAAAGCGATTAGTAAGGGTTGCGATACAGTTTTGCATGCCGCGGCTAATGCAGGAAATGTTGAAATAGTTAAGGCTTGTTTGGATGCTGGTATTCCGGCGAATATTAAGGGACGTGGTCTTAGGCCGATAAATGAAGTTTTTCTGGATAAAGAAGATAAATATCGACGTGTTTTTACTGAAGATGATGAAGCGATTGCTCGTTTATTAATTGCGCATGGAGCGTCTTTTTGTGATATGTTGCTAGATGATCCTGAGCGTTTAATAATCGATGATGATATGAAAATAGCCTTTTGCTTCATGGCAAAATTTGGTGATACAAAGGCGATTCGGTATTTATTGGCTGCAGGTATGCCAGCTGGCTGCACAGATGCTGCCGGTAATACAGCACTATCGCTTGCGCGTAAGGCAGGGAATCAAGAGATTGTCGATCTTTTAACTGCTTACGGGGCTACACCGCTGTCTGCAGCATAAAATTCATCATCTAGATTTTAGAAGAGAGCTTGGATAAAACCGGGCTCTCTTTGTTTTTAGGCGAAATGTTATTCAAGATATTTCTTGGGAATAGCGATATTAAATCGGTCTTTTCGGTGGGTGGCGGTGGCAGAAAAATATCGATCTTGTACGGTGAAATGGTGCGATAAATTATATTATTTGGGGGATCTTATGAATCGCACAATCAATCTGGACAGTAAACGAAGCAGGCAGCAGGCAGTCACCCCTGCACAGTGGCCACAGCCTGCAGCCCTGTAATTTCACGATCATATTCATCACAAAATAACGGAGCTATGCCAAAAAGCTGCTTATCCCCCGACCTCAATACGCCCTCAAGAATACAGCTTTGCACCCCTGGAGGCACCTGAAGATTGGCCAGCCTGGGAGAAAACCCAAGCCTTGTTCCTCGATAAATATTATAACCAATAAAGCGTATCCCCGGCGGCGCGCCAAACATCGATAGCTGCTTCCAGGAAAGATCATAACGCTTTAATTTGTCATCATAGGTAGCTTTAAGATACGCAACATACGGTAACGCCACCCGCTGTGCGGATGGCTGTTGCGGTGTAGAAAAATCATACACCCGTCGATTTTTACGGGCGCATGAGGCTGTGCATAGCACAGCGCAAATAAAGTAGAAAAAAAGGTTAGGCCTGACAAAAAATAAGCGTAAATTCATCAGCCGCTTTTTTTAATAAAATAAGATCTTCAGGCGTGATCTCTTCGCGCTGAAAAATACGCTCATATAAATCTTTATGTGCTCCATGGACATAGCGAGCGCAATCAACAACAAACGTTTTAATAATTTCTAGATCAAGCTTGTCTAGATAATTTTCTTTAAGCAGCGTGAGGAAAATAACCTGATCTACAAACGAATAGGTACATCCCTCTTCTTGCTTTAAAATCTCAACAGCACGACGACCTCGATCTAAGGCTCGTTGGCTTGCTTTATCAAGCTCAGAACCAAACTGAGCAAAGGCCAAAAGCTCTTGGTACTGCGCAAGCTCAAGCTTCAACATACCAGAAACTCGCTTCATCGCCTTGGTCTGTGCAGCACTGCCCACGCGAGAAACAGAAAGCCCAACACTTACCGCAGGCTTATTTCCACCTTTAAAGATTGAGGCATCCAGAAAAATTTGGCCATCGGTAATCGAAATAAGATTTGTTGGAATGTAGGCCGAAATATCATCACCTTGGGTTTGGATAATAGGCAGCGCAGTCATTGAACCGCCACCAAGCGCTACAGACAATCGACCAGCACGCTCTAAAAGCTTTGAGTGGATAAAGAAAATATCACCAGGAAAAGCTTCTCGCCCCGGCGGACGACGAAGTAACAGTGAAAGCTCACGATACGCGATAGCATGGGCACTCAAATCATCATAAATAATCAGTACGTCTCTGCCTTTGCGCATAAAATACTCGCCCATTGTGCAGCCGGCATACGGCGCCAAAAACTGGCTTAGTGCTGTTTCTTTTGCATCCGCATCAACAATGATGGTGTAATCAAGCGCATCGTTCATATCAAGCTTGTGAATAATTTTTGCCGTAGTCGATTGTTTATGGCCAATCGAAACGTAAATACATATTACGTTCTTACCTTTTTGATGCAAGATCATATCGATTGCCATGGAAGTTTTTCCAGTACCTCGATTACCGATCAAAAGCTCTCGTTGACCCTTACCAATTGGCAATAAGCTATCAATAACAACTATTCCAGTTTCAAGGGATCTATTAATCGGCTGACGATCAGAAATCCCAGCAATCGTTTGTTCAATAGCCATGCGCTCTGTTGTTGCAAGCTCACCAAGTGCATCGATAGGCACCCCAGAAGCGCTTAAAACACGCCCCAGAAGGCAATCGCCAACCGGCACCGTAAACACCTCTTCAGTGCGTCGTACAATATCAAGCTCAACAACGTTAGAAAAACCTTCAAGCAAGACAACTGAAACAAAATCTTCATTTAGGTCTAACACAAGCCCTTTGCCGCCTTTATCAAAAGCAACTACTTCGCCAAACACAACCTTTTGCAAGCCATAGACGCTACAAATGCCATCACCGACTTTAACAACTGTACCTATTTCTTCTAGGCGCTCTTGCGGCTGCATCAATAATGTTTTTTCTAAGAGCGAAATAACGTCTATTTCTTTTTCCTTCATAACTGCACTCGCTGAAGTAATGATTCTTTAATTTTTTTCAACTCTTGAGCAACCGAATGCTCAAACTTATACGAATTAGATTGCATGTTGATGCCGCAAATAAGCGACTCATCAATAGAAAATTTTGCTTTAACCTCAGCAGCTCCGGTCTTTTCTGCCAAAAATTTAATGACACTCGCTTGTTCCTCAGCTTCAAGGACATGCGAGCTGGTTATATTGAAGTGTAAAACATGTCGACGCTGCCAAAAATCCTGTAGCAAGCTATTCAGCACCAATGGCAATAATGCTATGCTTCGACGCTCTAACAAAACCTGTATTAAACGACCCAGCTGAACTGGTAATTCAAAGCGAGCATAAAGCCTTGTTAAAAAATCCGTCCATGCTTGTTCGGTCAACCCAGGCAAGCTGAGATAGCAGAGAATGCCCTTATTCTCGAGCAAAAATTTATGTAAATCTATAACCGCATCAATGTGAAGCTGCGTAAGCGCATCAAAATAAAGATTTAGAAATGCCTGAGCGTACTTACGCGCTATAATTTTTTGCCTGATAATCATACTACGCCAACGTTTTTAAATAGCGCCCAAGTATCTCACGGCTACGCGAATTATCATAAAACTGTACAAGTTCTTGATTTGTTTTTTCAACCACTGCGGGAATAGCCGCTCGTAATGCTAATAAGTTAGCGAGATTTTCGCGCTGAGTTGCTCGATTTTTTATCATTGTTTGCACGCGCAACCGTGCAGCAATCTCTTGATCTGTGGCCGCTTGTTGCTCAGCCAATACAAACTGTGCATATTTTTTTTCTAGTGAAGTAAAAAGCAGCTTTTGCTGATTGAGTTGCCCCTCAAGCCGCTTGCGAGAGGATAAAAGCAAGGTATCTTTCTCAACAAATTCTATTTGCTCGTTACTTGCTATTTGTAGCTCTGATTGCAAATAAGCTTGCAGCTTATCTTTAATAAACGATTGATAGACCTTGTAAGAAAAGAGGCAAAAAATCGAACCGCGAAACAAGATACTCACTAAATTAAGTTCAATATGCATTTTTGATCCTCGCCGCAAGATTTTTGACCAAGCCTGCAGTCATCGCCTCCTGCTGCTCATCAGAATACCTCTCAAGCGGTATTTCGTCGGGCATCGAAACAACGCTAGCCGTTGGCAATGCATAACGATCCTTAAGCATGTGCTTGAACTGCTGGGCAAGATCTGTTCGCGCATGTACCAATGTTTTTAATTGTGCTTCTTTGCTAGCAAAATCAGCCAATATACGGTCACGCGATGCCATTTTTGCCTGAATAAATAGCACAAATGGCTTAAGGAAAAAATATGAAATACCCTGGTAAAAGAGAACAAAATTAATAATCTGAACACAAAAGGTCAGATTAATTTCCATAACTCACCAGCGCCTTTATGGTTTTACTTAAATATAAGCAAAATCGAAACAAGCAACGCGTAGATTGCTGTTGACTCTACAAACGCCAGCGACATCATCATCATGCGAAAAATTTGATCATATGCTTCAGGCTTTTTGCCCAAACTTTCGCACGCCTTACCACCGATAAACCCCTGCCCCAAGGAAGGCCCAAGTGTACCGATCCCCATACATAGCCCTGCTGCAACATATGCGGCTACTTTTACCCATTCTACATCAGCCATACAAATCCTCTTCTTTTCGAAACGCCCGTTTATATGCGGGCAACCATCCAGGCCAGAATTTTAATTTTCAGTATGTAGTGACACCAAACCCTTTGTCAACGCAAAGACGCCACTACCTTCTACCAATTTACCTACAAGCTCGCTGATTGCGTTGGCAATGATATTGGCGCTTGGTGCGGTACCACGTTAATGAAATTAGCTACTTTTTCAACAAAAGCAGCTCGGCGTACCGGATCCATCTCAAATTCTTCATCGCAATCAAGCACTAATACCGGAACATCTTTAAGGTAACCAGTCACATCGTGTCCATGCACCAACCAATCTTCATGTTTATTATGAAGAGACACAAGATAGTCGAGAGGAATGGACGATTCTTCTGAACGGCTGCGCTTAACCAAACGATCAAAGCAGACGCGAGGTGATGTTTTAAGGTAGATAAACCCTTTAGGCTTTTGCGTATAATTTTCTACTAACCAGGAAAACCATTCCTGATAGATCTGCCACTCGAGGCCTGACATGAGGCCCGCTTCGTAGCAATTTTTGGCGAAACAAAAGCGATCGCAATAAACAGAACGCTCTAATACTTGAGTCATGCTTGCCGAATGAGTTTGTTGATGCTCTAGGATAGTTTGTACCCGGCTGACAAACGCATACGACTGAAAGGTGTATGCCCAGCGCGGTGTATCTTTATAAAAAAGGTCCAGCAGGTTGCCGGCAGCACCTACTTTTTGCCACTTATCTGTCGGTTCAAACACCACATCAATTGGCAGGTGTTCTCCTAGGATACGCAATAAGGTCGATTTGCCCGCACCAATATTGCCTTCCAACACAAACATTTTTCTTGTAGCACCAGTCTCCATAGCGACGCCCCTGTAAATATTCTTGTAATTCTATTATTTACCAGTTACCACACACCAAATAAAAGGGTTTAAAGTGTAGCCCCCTGCAAAAGAAATAGCCAGTAGAAAGTAGCACGATCCGCCAAGCCTTACCAAGTAAAGAAATTTGACAGACCAAGGCTTTTTGATTTAACTTGTGGGGCTAAGCTCTATAATAATACTTATTAAATGAAATTAGCGATGCAAACGTCATTTACAGCGTTTTTTTGCAAAATAATCGACCCACAGGGCGTTTGTGTAGTCATTAGCCATCATAAGTAAAAATAGAAAAAGATTATGAAATTAAAAAAATTGTTCACGCACCTCTGTGCCATTGCTCTTGCGGGCACCATCAGCCTCACCTTTACCCCTGCCCATGGTATGGATGGTGATGATGGCATGCCAGACCTTGAAGAGCTAGACCTTGATCCCGATTTATTGATAGACAAACCTTCACTAGAGGGATCTCGAGCTCTCATAGGTCCCATCGATGCCATTGGCATTGGAACTTTGTTAGGCAGAATTGGGCTTAAAGAACCGCTCTGGATTTCTACGAAGCCTGAAAAAGGACGCGACATCTTGTACCTTATGCCAAGCAAGATTACTTCTATCGAGTACGGCGGCGGCTCATGTAATCTGTTTTTCAACATGACGTCAAAAATGAATTTAACCGGCAGTAACTTACTTAATATCGATCAAATTAATCAATCAACTATAGGTGCATTACCAGGTCTTCCAGCAAGTATAAAAAATAAAGACCAAATAGGTTCATTGCTCCCCTTTGCGAAAAAAATTACTATTCAAGAACGCAAGCTTGGTTCTTATTTTCAAGCGGGGTATGCAAAAGGGGCTTTCTTACTCCAATTTCATACATCACTTCAACTAGGTGAGCGCAATTTTTATCTCAATCAACATGATCTTGCAGAGATTCAAGCGCTTAATACTTTGGTCTTCGGGGAAGATCAATCGTATGATGAAAGCAATCTCTACCGGATTCGCGTTGGTATGGGCGATACGCGCGTCAAATTAGGATTGAATGCTCTTAATTCAAAAATCTTACAGACAGACGTAGGGATGGAATGCATTATTCCAACGAGTCGATCAAGTAGAAAATTTCTATCTGCTTTTGATGATACACAACTCAATGACGATGAATTTATTTATA
Source organism: candidate division TM6 bacterium GW2011_GWF2_37_49 (assembly GCA_945861145.1). Classification (GTDB taxonomy): domain Bacteria; phylum Babelota; class Babeliae; order Babelales; family RVW-14; genus CAMATL01. The sequence goes on from CAMATL010000018.1 coordinate 7,218, forward strand.
GTACAGCAATTAATAGTCTTTTAAGCGTACGTGATTACCTCCTTACGCCTGAAATTGGTAATGGCGGGCACTTTGGCCTCGGCTTTTACATGGAATCAAAGTTCAATCTTTTTAAAAATCTTGCAGAGCTTGTTACTCGCGTATCATTTGATAAGTTTTTTGAGGCAGATGAGCAACGCCTGATGGTACAAAAGCAATCGGGCATTACAGCTCTTAGTCTTGAAAATTTCAATCCTCTTGCAACCCCTGCAGAAGCTCAAGCCGCTGTAATAAAATTTGCCAAGGAATACCTTATCCCCCTCCCATACAGAGTTAGCACTGAGCCGGGGGGTATTTTTAACGGCATCATGATTCTCAATATCCCGTACAAAAAATGGAATTTTAGATACGGCTACGATTTTTACTTCCAGCAAGCCGAGCAGTTTAAGCACGTATACGCTGATCAGGCAGTACAGCCGCTGTTGCGGACCGAACTTGCACGCGTGGGCACCATGACCCAACACAAAATTTCATCAGAAACAACCTACCGCATTAAAAATTTTAACAACATCAATCTTGATATCGGCTTTGGAGGCGACACCACGATTGCCGCCCATAACATCGGAAAAGATTGGACTGTTTACTTGAAATTTGCATCTGAATTTTAAAATCAGTAATATTTCCTAACAATCAATTCACTCACGTTAAAATGGTCACCATAACCCTTCACTAAAGGATTTATATGAACAACGTAACGAAATTATTTCTTGCTAGCCTTGCTTTATTCTGTGCCGCCGCGCCATTGTCAGCTTCTTCCGAAGGACACGCCTGGAAAAAAAATGACCAAGCCGTAAAGCTTTTTGATATTTTTTTACGCTCAAACCCAATAACACTCTACCGCATTCAAAAATCTTTCATCGCCATTAAAGCAACCCACGCCGCCCTAAAAAACGTAACAAAAACAAGCCCTGATCAAGAATCTGTTTTTGTTAAGGCACAAATTGATAAATCGCTAGAGCTTGTTAAACCGTTTATTGATGATATCCACGGATTTAAAGATATTATTTTCCCGTTGATCAACGAATCGCAAATCAACCATTCAGCAAAAAAAAATTATCTGACAAAGTTTCTTAACGGTGGCGATAAACTGGAAGTGTTTACCGACCGTGAAATTAAAACCGTAGAACAACTAGAAAACCTACTTCATGAAGTTCAAGGCTTTTTTAGTGACTTATTTGCGTCGCTCTCTCACGAAACTAAAGATGCTTATAAAGCTTTTATTGCCAAAAATTCTAAAAAATAGACCTCTTTCAAAAGTATGATATTGTGATCGCTCAAGCGGTTATGTAGCGATAGATCTTTTTCGAAGCTATCCAGTTCGCACTTCTCGATACGTTTTGCCCTATCGAGCAAAACACTCGAAGCGAACGGATCCTAAGGCTTTTCCTGTCAATCCGTCTCGAGTGTTTCGCACAGCACTTCTGTGCACGGCGAAATGTATCGAGAGATACGGACGAGAATCCCGTTAATAGGGAGTTTCGAACAAAGTCTATTTCCTGAAAGAACTCTAATTAAAATTACGACGTAAGACGAGAACAGCATGTCTAGCACCGAACTTGCTCAGGTCACTGGCTCCATAGAAAAAATTCTTTATAAAGACGGCGACTCAGGCTTTTCGGTTATCTCGGTAAAAGTTAGCACCAGTGAGTCCATCATGGCCACTGGTGCTTTAATTGATGTTTTTCAAGGCGAGACCATTACCTTGCATGGCGCCTGGACTGTGCACCCTAAATTTGGTCGTCAATTCACGATCAAAGACTACTCAACCAAAACCCCCTGTACAAAAAGCGGCATCGAAAAATATTTGGCTTCAGGTCTGATCAAAGGCATAGGCCCAAAATTTGCGGAAAAATTAGTTGCTCGTTTTGGTGAAAAAACACTTGAAGTAATTGATACTAACCCTGAATTGCTTGGCACCGTACCCGGCGTTGGCCCTAAAAAAGTCGAAGCTATTCGTCAGGCATGGGTCGACCAAAAAGAAATTTCCAACGTCATGGTTTTTTTGCGGTCAAAAGATGTGTCCACCGCGTTTGCGGTCAAAATTTTCAAGACCTATGGCAACCAGGCTGTCAATATCATCTCACGCAACCCCTATCGGCTGATTGATGATGTGTGGGGTGTCGGCTTTAAAAGTGCTGATCAAATCGCACTCAAGCTCGGCCTTGAGCCCAATTCACCTCAGCGCGTCAAAGCCGGTTTTATCCATGCAATCAATGAGGCTACAAATTTTGGCCATCTTTACCTAGATCTTGAATCAGCAAAAAAACAGACCATTGAATTGCTCGCGCTTGATCAAACCGTAGACACAACGCCACTGCTTAAACAAGCTCTGACAGAGCTGTACAGCGACGACAAAATAAAATTGCTCTCTCATGATGAAAAGCATTTTATTACATTGCCTCATTGCTACAATGCAGAGCGCGGTATCGCTAAAAAAATAAAAACCTTAGCAGCAACCCCTGCCAGCAGCTTTCTTGAAATTGATCTGCAAAAAATCTACGGCAAACTGCGCTTGCCTGATTCGCGCGGCATCGAGCTTAACGAAGAACAACAGCGCGGGATCATGGCCTGCTTTCAAAACAAAATTACCATCATCACCGGCGGCCCAGGTACCGGTAAAACCACCTTGGTTAAAAAATTATTAGAACTATTGGATGAATGCAACGTTTCGATTCGCCTTGCGGCTCCAACAGGCCGTGCCGCCAAACGCATGTTTGAAGGGACAGGCCGATCAACAGAGACCATCCATCGACTACTCGGGTTTGCTCCCGGCATGTCAGGCTTTACGCATAACGAACAAAATGCGCTCTCTCTTGATTATCTCATCCTAGACGAAGCTTCAATGATTGACGTTTTTTTGATGCATTCATTGCTCAAAGCCATGCCGCAACGCGGACACTTGATCTTGCTTGGAGACGTAGACCAGCTACCTTCAGTCGGCGCTGGTAACGTGCTATGCGATTTGATTGATTCAGGGGTCTGCGCCGTTACAAGGCTCGCGCACATTTTCCGCCAAGCACAAGACAGTATGATTATTGTCAATGCTCACCGTGTGAACCGCGGAGAATTTCCTACGACAAGCATCCCAGAAGCAAAAAATGATTTTATCTACATCCGCAACGATGACCCTGAAGAGCTTATGGGAACCCTGCACTCACTTTATAAAAAACGGCTCCCGATGCTTGGCATCAAGCTAGATGATGCCATAGTACTTTCGCCTATGAATCGCGGCACCGCAGGCAACGTGCGGATCAATCAAGAGTTACAAGAAATTTTAAATCCAGCCAAACCTGGTGGCGTTGAGATCCAACGCTTTGGGCAGCTGTACCGTGAAAATGATCGCGTCATGCAAATCAGGAATAACTACGAAAAGTTTATATTTAATGGTGATATCGGCAGCATCAAAGCCATCGATGCCAGCGACCACAAAGTCACCATAACGTTTGGTGAGCGCGACCTTGAGTACGAGTTTACCGAGCTTAACGAAATTACGCTGGCTTACGCCATTTCAATACACAAAAGCCAAGGGTCTGAATTTGGTGCCGTTATTATCCCCATTTTTACCCAGCATTTTGTCCTGCTGCAGCGCAATCTCATTTACACGGCTATCACACGAGCCAAGCGACTTTGTATTCTGGTAGGGCAAAGCAGAGCAATCGCTATGGCCATTGGCAACAATAAATCCCTCAAGCGCAATACTTTCTTAAAAGAGTTTTTGACTACAAACCTTGAAGCTCGCTAAAAAGTCCGCTACCTTTTACACATACCTCAGATCTCAAGATATTTATCGCAAGGATGCTGTATGTTAAAAAGAATTTTCATTGCGGTTACAATGATTGGGCTCAATGTCGGTCCAATTATTGCAGTATCGCTACAAAATGGCTCAAAAATTATTCAAGCCGCCTCATCTCAACCAATAAGCGAAAAGAAATTCACTACAATCATTTTTGATCTTGGCGGGGTCTTAGTTGATGAAAAACAAGTAGGCGCAACAGCGGAAAAGCTTTTTCCTGGCACCCCAGCTGCTCACATCATGAAAACTATTTATCGCGGCAAGTCGTGGAATCAATTTGATCGGGGAACTATTGATTTAAAAAGCTTTGCTCAATTAATAGAGCAAGAACATGGGTTTGATGCAGCACTTACCACGGCTATACTTTCACAAATAGTTGCACATTTACCGCTCCTCCCTGTAGGCATAGAAATTTTAAAGGCCGTAAAAGCTCAGGGCTATAAAGCCTATGTTCTTTCAAACGCCTATCAAGGAGTATACGAATCACTATGCCAAACTCATCCTGCAGTATTTGCTTTATTTGATGGCGAAATCATATCATGTGATGTTCGCTTCATAAAACCAGAACGCGAAATCTATCAAGCGCTGCTTCAACGTTATAACATCAATCCAGCCGAGGCACTTTTCATTGATGACCTTGAAGTAAATATCATTGGCGCTACAGCACTTGGTATTGATGGCATCGTTTGCAGAGACACAAATGAGGTTTTGCAACTCTTACAGCAAAATAATATCCTCAGTGTTAATACACCTCAACCTTAATACTGGAGGATTTTCTTATGGAAAATACAAATATTAATCCAGCAGTAGCGCTTAAAAGCAAGCCGATGGCACACGGCACCAAGGTTATGCAAGGACCCCAAGCAATACCAATGCATCAAAAAAAATATGACTCAATCATTTTTGACCTTGCGGGAGTGCTCATTAGTTGGCAGCCAGCGCTTACAGCGGATCAGCTTTTTCCTGATACACAAGCTGCCACTATTATCCAAACCCTAGTTAAAGACCCTCATTGGCTAGAGTTTGATAGGGGCAATATCACTATCTCTGATCTTGCCAGCCACGCAGCGGAGAGACACAACTTCGACTTAATTTTAACAACTCAGATTGTTGCTACGATCGCCAACCACTTACCGCCATTTTCAACCATGGTTAAAGCACTCCTTGCAGCCAAAGCGCAAGGCTATAAAATCTACATCTTATCCAACATGCCTGGGCCTTTTTATAAAGAACTCATACATAACTATGATTTTTTCAACCACTGTGATGGCATCGTTGCATCCTACCAAATTAAATTCATTAAGCCTGAACTAGAAATTTATCAGTATCTGCTTGAAAAATTTAACATTGATCCAAGCACAGCACTCTTTATTGATGATGTTGAAGAAAATATTGTAGCCGCAAATACATTGGGCATTGATGGCATTGTTTGTAAAAAAGACATTGAAGTTATACACCTCTTGGAACAAAACAACATTCTTAAACCAGAGTAGTTTCGCCGCATGAATACCAGAATTATATACGCTGCAAGTAGTGCACAACCCCCCGTTGCAAAAAAATATACCGCCATCGCCTTTGATCTTTTGAATGTGCTTTTGGATTGGCAGCCCAAACAACAAGTTCAAGACCTTTTTCCCAATACCAATGCTGTAGAAATTATTGTTACTATTTTAAAATCAGCACCCTGGCGAGATTTTAATCGCGGCACAATTTCACTCAGTGAGCTAGCTCATGTTACTCACCATCTCTACGGCTTTAATACCGAATTTACGCAGCAGATACTCACGGCGCTACCGCAGCAATTACCAGAAATTACTCGCGGCTTAGATATCCTCCACGCAGCAAAAGCGCAAGGCTACAAAGTGTATGCGCTGTCCAATGCGCCAAAGCCTTTCCTTGAAGCGTTGATACAGAATCACCATTTTTTTGAACTTTTTGATGGCATCATGGCGTCGTATGAGGTTGGTAGCCGCAAGCCAGAGCCAGCGCCATACATCGCTTTTTTAAAAAAATTCTCGATCAATCCTGCTGATCTATTTTTCATAGATGATCTTGCGGCTAACGTTCAAGCTGGAGCTGATCTTGGCATTGATGGCGCTGTGTGTGAAAATCATGAACAAGTAATACAGCTCATGATCGAGCACGGTATTTTAAAGCCAGAACCACCACTATGATCATCACCCATCCAGCAACACTGCCTAAAAAAACATATGACACCATAATTTTAGATCTTGGCAGTGTCCTTATAGATGTTGACCAAAATATTGTTGCCACCATTTTAGGCAACCACATTTACACCCTGTCGCCAGAAACTTGCCGCCGCATGTTCATCAGTATGCCGTTCAAGCGCTGCGCAGCTGGAATAATTACCCCAGACAAAGCAATCGACGAGTTATATGCTTACTTCCCCAAAAAGCAGGTAGACATCTTCAAAACACTCTCCTTTGCTAGAGCCTTTCAGTCGCTACCAGAAGGCAGAGAACTTTTCAAGCAGGCGCGAAGCAGAGCTCGCCGTGTGTATATTCTTACAAATATCACGCCAGATCAGTTTGAATATATCCAAGAAACCACCCCATTTATCAAAGAAGCAGACGGATACACCACCTCTTTTGGCGCAAAAAGCCGAAAGCCCGACCCGGCCATTTACCAAACGCTCATAAATCATTACACTATAACGCCTCAAACAACGCTATTTTTTGATGATTTAGAAAACAACTGCAAAGCTGCTGCTACTTTTGGCATCGATAGTGTTGTCTGCGACCACCGCCAAGATGTACTCAGTTTTTTTGCTGCTTTGGATGTTACAAACGTTGGATGATGTCATGAGCCAATCCTGTTTTGCTGATTGTTTATTTATACTGTTCGGAGCCACAGGTGATCTGAGTAAGCGCAAGCTTATTCCCGCCTTGTACAAGCTCATCGAAGACAAAAAATTATGTCACTTCGCAATCATTGGCGCGGCGCTCGAGCCACTTGATCAGCACTTAATTCTAGAACGCTCTAAACCGTTCATTCAAAATCTTAAGCCAGAAATTTGGGAAAAGCTTGTTCGTGCCTTTTACTATTACCCAATGGATTTTTACCACGGCACCATGTACAACAATCTCAAGCCGCTTGTCGCCGAAGTTGAACGCAAGCATAAGCTGTCGGGTAATCGGGTGCTGTATTTTGCAACAATGCCACAACACTTTCCGACCATCACCAAATTTTTACTTGAAAGCGAATTGGTCAACCATTCGATACAATTGCTGCGCAATAAATCAGGGCAGGCGGATACTAACAACAATGACAACATCAATTCAGCTCCTGGTGATTGCTTAAAACCTATCGAAACATGGACTCGCCTCGTCTACGAAAAGCCATTTGGCGAAGACACCGCAAGCTCGCAAGGTCTCAATAATTTTTTGAGCCAAGCATTTGCTGAAGAACAAATTTTTAGAATCGATCACTACCTCGGTAAAGAGCTTGTTGGTAATATTGCTTTGGCCCGTTTCACCAATCGCATCTTCGAGCCTCTATGGAATAGCGACCACATTGAATCGGTACACATTTCCATCAAGGAAACACTCGGCGTTGAACAACGCGGGGGTTATTATGATGGATATGGTCAACTCAAAGACATGGTCCAAAGCCACATGCTTCAACTTTTGGCACTAACTGCCATGGAGTCACCAGGAGAGCTTACCGCCAACAATATTCGTGATGCAAAAGCGACGGTACTTAAAAACGTAGTTATCGATAAGGTATTACTAGGGCAATACGATGGATACTTGCAAGAACCAAGCGTTAACCCTCATTCAACTACTGACACGTTTAGCGCACTGCGACTGTTTGTTAACAATAAGCGCTGGCAGGGCGTCCCGTTTTACCTGGTCACCGGCAAGGCGCTCGATCGCAAAGAAACAACTATTGAGTTGCGCTTCAAAATGGCCAAGTGCCCCCTGACTTCATGCCCATCTGAGCCAAACGCACTTATTTTTAAAATTCATCCAGATGACGGTATCTATCTGCGATTGAATGCTAAGCTACCAGGAATCGCGCTTGAGGTTGCACCTGTCAGTATGGATTTTTGTCACAGCTGTCTTTTCGGCCCAAACACCCCTGAAGCATACGAAACTTTGCTCGCCGACGTAATCCGTGGCGACCAAGCTGCTTTTATTCGGGCTGATGAAGTAGAAGCCTCATGGCGAATTATTGATACCATTACAGCGCAGAAACAGGAATTACAAACCTACGCACGAGGTTCACAAGGCCCCGCTGCACTCAAATCGTTTTACTTACCACGCAAGGAAGAATCATGATCATCGGTGTTGTTGGACTTGGAAAAATGGGCTTACAGATTGCCAAAAAGCTCGCAGCCGCAGGATTTCAAGTAATTGGGTACGATCCAACCTTACTAGCAGACCAAATAACGGATATTACCATCGTACAAACCCTCACATCCCTTGCACAGCAATGTGAAGCTGTTTGGCTCATGGTACCAGCAGGCGATATCGTAGACACCTGCCTGTACGAAATTTTGCCACACCTTCAAGCTGGAGCTATTGTGATTGATGGCGGGAACAGCTTATATAAAGACAGCATCAAGCGAGCACAGCTACTTGAATCAAAAGGTTTCTATTTTCTTGATTGCGGCACCTCTGGAGGTACGCATGGGCTTGAACATGGCTTTTCACTTATGGTTGGCGGCGATACTCAGGCCTACAATCGCGCAACGCCGATTTTTAAAACCTTAGCAGCTCCTGATGGCTTTGGGCACGTGGGCCCTGCAGGCGCCGGTCATTTTGTTAAGATGGTGCACAACGGGATCGAATACGGCATGCTGCAAGCCTACGCTGAAGGGTTTCATGTCTTGAGAGATGGCCCCTACAAAGAGCTTGATCTTGCCGCGGTTACTACTATTTGGCAAAATGGTTCCGTAGTTCGCTCATGGCTTCTCTCGCTGGCTCATGACATTTTTACAAAAGACCAACAGCTTACCAATATCAGCGGTTTTATTGATGAAAACAAGACAGGCCGATGGACGCTTGAAGCAGCCGAAGAATTCAAAGTGCCTGTACCAGTAATCAAAGCATCCCTCGATGCTCGCACCTGGTCTCGCCAAACAGGCGGCAATTTTGCAACTAAAATGGTAGCAATGTTTCGCAATGCTTTTGGTGGCCATACAGTTAAGGGCAAAGAATAATTTTAAGGCAACTCACTTTTACCACCGCTCGAAACCCTTCGACAACCGCTAAAGCGGTTGCGGTTACTGCTGAGCTTGTCGAATGCATCAGGGCGAGCGGGGTCAATGGGTAAGGCTAGTAAAAAAATGTTGCATCTCGAAAAAGTCTACAGAACGCTCATCCTGAGGAACGACGAAGTCCTGTCTCGAAGGAAATGAGCGCATACAGAATTACAACTTTCGAAAGAGTTTTAATGATAATTGATATCAGCTGGCCAATCAGCCCAACAATGACTTCATACAAAAACAATAAGCCGACCACCTTCACCCAGCTCAAAGATTTTGCTACTGATGGTGTCCGCGACGTGGGCATACACTTAAATACACATACCGGCACCCACATCGATGCACCTGCTCATTTTTTAGTAACCGGCAAAACCATTGATCAAGTACCGCTAGAGAGCTTAATTGGAAGCGCAGTGGTTCTTGATCTTACCAATGTACAAGAAGCTGTTACCGACCATGATCTACAAATGCACACCTTCGCCGCTGGCGATATCGTGCTACTCAAAACAAAAAATTCAGCACTCTCAGCTAATGCACCATTTGATTTTAAATTTATTTCGCTTGCTGCTAGCGGAGCCATATTGCTTGCAGCTCGTGGCGTTAAAGCAGTAGGCATAGACTACCTTGGCATCGAACGCAATCAGCCAAATCATGAAACTCACACACTTTTACTTGAACAGCAAATTCCTATCATCGAAGGTTTACGGCTTGGCCAAGCGGCACCAGGGCGTTACCAATTTTATTGCCTCCCTTTGGCAATAATTGGGCTTGAAGCTGCCCCAGCCCGAGCAATTTTAATCAAAGCTTAAGAGCCATTACCCCGCATATTGAGCAAAACAAAAAAGCCCTTTACATCCGACATGTTTACACATTAATTTTAGAATCCTATGCCTTACTATTAATAATTAGCTACGGTAAAATTACAAACAGACATTGAGCAATGGAATTTGTCCTTTAAAACGTAAAAATGTGCGGGTTAAATATGCGAATTATTGCAAAAATCATTCTCAAATTGCTACTTTTTTTTATAGGCACTACAGCACAAGCAACAACAGCGCCTATAAAGGTCACACAAAACGGTATCGCTCATAATTGTGTTTTCCATATATCTAAGCCCGGCGTGTATCACGTTATGGAAAGCATAAAATTTGGTGCTATGCCATTTATCATAGATGCAAATGACGTTGTGTTTGACCTACAAGGCCATACCATAGATTTTTCGAGAGAAAATGCCTACGGTATTTCATTCATGGCTGGACGCAAAAACATCTCTATAAAAAATGGTACCATCAGGCATGCCTCTGGTGTCGAAGCGCTCAGCTTAACCCAAAATACAAATGTCACTCTCTCCAAATTAGAAATTGCTACGGCAGGAACCACCGCGCTACTCGTACATTCATGCTCCGACATCAACATTGACAACCTTACCATCTCCGGCACGATGTTACAGACGGGTGTACAAATTGAACAATCTGCTAGCGTATTTATTGATAATTGCACTATGCAAAATATTTTTGCACGCAGTTTTCGTGGATTTAGTATTCAACAAAGCCAAAATGTTCTGTGTAAACATAACATAATCAAAAATGTCCAAGCGGTCACCCTCTTTCGAGGCTTTACTGTACAAGGCTCATCACGTATTATTCTCAGCAAAAATCTCATTACAATGAATACCGCTCATATCTGCATAGGCATGAGCTTATCTGGCAACCGCCACAACAAAATTGTTCATAATGAAATATCAATGAATACAACCAAGATAGATCAAAAACACTTACGGTCAGGAATTGATTTCACCGAAGAGTTGCGCAGCCCTAATTATTCAATAGAATCTACAGCCAAACGCTCTGATGAATTTAGTGACTTAGAAGAACTAGTTCTTGATGCTGGCAATGGAAGTCAAGATACCTCACGCAATGCTTATAAACTACCAGGAGGAACTCTGATTGGTATTAATGTTGGCAGCAGCGAACGATTTGCTGCGATTTCTAATAACACAATTAAAGACAACATAGGTAGTTATGCTAGCTATGGCATCCGCATCAATGGTTATTTACCATCTTCTACCGAAAAAACCCGTACACTGCTTTTTGAAAAAAATGAAATTGGATCAAACATTGGCGCTAAATTTCAATACGGCCTCTACGATGGAGATGAACCATCAAACAATGGATACATCCAAAACAAAATTCTCTTTCATGGTAAAAGTTTAGACGGCTCTAGCATGCCAAGCTCACCAGAATGCAGAGCAAACTATTTCATGCGTAAAAACTGCCAAATTACGAATCTTATTAAAGAAGCGCCCGTTGATGATATAAACTTTTTCTTAGACGACCTAAATAATAAGAATCTATCAATTTACTAGCATGGATCGGTATGAATAATATGAGATGCGTTAGTGCAATAGCTTTAGTTCTTACTCTCTTGTCATCCTATGCAGAAGGCCTTATCACAATCCCAAGCAAAGGGCGCATCTATGTCAATACGCCTGGTACAACATTTAATCAGCAAATAACAACATCAGCATTAAGCACTTCGTGCAATACTGCATTATTGGGTCAATTCAAAATCTCAGAATCAGGCTACTATTTTTTATCTACTGATTTGCAAGCTACTCCAGGAAAAGCAGGATTAGCAGTTATTTATATCGATGCCTCTGATGTGGTACTTGACCTAGGAAATAGATCAATCGTGGTTGGCGCACACAGCACCATACCAAACACCGTTGGCATTCAGCTTGCGTCGGGTGTTAATAACATTACCATCATGAATGGTACAATTAGCGGCTATGGACCCAATGCATCCATTCTAACGGGCATCTCAGGTTTTAATAACACCAACGTTGCACTTGAAAATATTCAGATTCTCAAATGCACCGTCGCAGGTATCAATCTTAATGAAGCAAAAAATTTGTTCTTAAAAAAAATTCACGTCTACGGTACTGGAAGTATTGGCATAAATCTTTACAACTGCCTAGATGGTGTTATTACAGAATCATCATTTAGTGGCTGCTCAGCAGAAACTGAGGTAACCACTGATAATGCTTTTGGTTTTGGCGCAGACAAATGCCGCAACTTTGTTCTTGAAAATGTAGCAACCACCAATAATACAAGTAAATCAGGCTGCGCATTTGGTATATATTTAAGCGCATGCACCGGCTTTATTTGCGAAAAAATAAGTACCAGCAGCAATACGGTCACAGGCTCTGGCAAATTATGTGCCGGCATACGCTTATTAGGCACAAGTGGCTGCTCATTTACTTCATGTAGCGCCAACAACAATAAAGGCCTACATCAAGACACTACAGCCCTAGGCTTTTCAGTAGCTAACCGATCAAATGGTAATAACTTTAATAATTGCGAGTCTATGAACAACATCGGCGGCAACTCTGCAGCCGGGGTATGGATCAGCGCATCAAAAAACACAACACTGCAAAATTGTGCCAGTGTTGGCAACTGCAGCGTCAATAGCGCCGCGTATGGTTTCTTCTCTAGCGGTGCCGGCTCTCATAATTTCATACGTGACAGTAAAGCCAATGCTAATTATTCAGTAATCGGTACTGGCTATGGCATAGCGTTTAGCAACGAAAAACGCTCCGTAGTAGAACGTTGTGAAACAAGCTCAAATGATGGCGGTACAGGAACGGGGTATGGCATAGCACTCCTTGATACCTGTATAAACATGGTGATTGAATTTAACAAAATATTTGCAAACACAGGCATCACAGCCCAATTCGGCTTTAAAGATTTTGCTACAAATTCTACAACACTACTTCGAGGCAACATGTCTTTCGGACACGGTAGATCTTTTTTGAGTGGTACAAGTACGCTAGCCAATACAAACAAGATGAATTTTATGCTTAAATACTCTCTTGGCGGCGATCAAATGAATGCTCAGTTGCTGATTAAAGAAAGTGATGTTGCAAACATCAACGCCTTTGAATCAAGCTCAACAAACTGGTTCAACTATTCAATACTTGGCGGCAATGAATAATAAGAGCTGGGGCCGATCGGCCCCAGCAACCCCATAATTAATATTTTTCAACTTAAAAAATACATTCACTAAAACAAGCCCTGCTAGCACTAAAAAAAGCCCTGCTAGCACTAAAACAAGCCGCTCATACTGAGGAGCTGCGTAGCAGCGTCTCGAAGTACATGGGCGGAAGAGGTCTAATAAAGAGTATGTTTTTGCTGGGTCATCCCGGCCGCCACCTGTCCGCCACCTGTCCGCCATAGCTAGTTAAAGCGCGGTGCCGGGTCGTAGTCCAAAGGACGAAGCCTGGAAGGCTGGATAGCTAGTTAAAGCGCCGTGCTGGGAGTGTTTTGCGCGTTTTTTTCTGCGCAAAATGTATCGAACCATACACAGCCCCATTGGAACGTATTTAAAAGAATAATTAACTAAGAAAGAAAACTTCTTTAAATGGTTGAAGGGGCGTTTTCACGCCCCTTCATTAACTAATTAATCAAAAAATCAATTTCAAATTAACTAAAGCTCCATCACTTTTTTCTTACGGTCTTGCGCCTTAGCAACTTCAAATTGCCGCTCTAAATCAAATTTAGCCTGTATCGATAAATCTTTTGTTTTCTTCAATTCTACCAACAACCGTTGTACTTCTTCTGTCTTTTTCACAATCATTTTTGTATGCCATTGCGATTGTTCGACACGTCTCTGTACTTCAACAGAATTAGCTGGCTGGGATTTTGCTAATTTAGCCAGTGCATCACAAGCAGCTCGCAATTGTTCAACTGTAGTTCCAACATCAGTACAACCACGCTCGAGAGCTGCTATATGCTGCAAAAAAATAGCCTTTTTGCCATCTATCTGCCCGTATGTAGAAACATCGACCAGCGAAGCATTAACGCTTCTAGACATGCGTTCTAGATCATAGCGATAGATCACCAGCCGCTCTTTGACCTCGGCCACTATTGGCACGCTTGCAGCTTCCTCTTTTCTGGTCTGCTCAATCAAGCTCATGTGCGTTGTGTATTCAATATCAAGCCGCTCTTTTTCGCGTGCTCGTAGTATCGAAAGCTCATCTTTGAGCTGGGCCACTTCACCATCGACAGCTCCGTCATCATCTTCAATTTGTTCTTGTACCGCATCTATTAAACGATCAATAATTTTATCTTCACCGTTTGATCTAATATTTACTGGCGGTTGCACAACTACTGAAGCTTGCGCTGCAGGGGCTGGCTTGACCGCAGCAGGAGCCGCTACTTTAGCAGGAATCGGCACAACCATCGGCGTAACGACCAGCTGCTGCGATTTGAGTAGCAACGCCTCAAGCGCTGGGATCAGCCGCGTGTTTAATTCCTGAGCAACGTCGTTTAATCGCGTGACCCGAGCACTGCATTTCGCTTTATCTAGAACCGTCTCTGGCGATTCATTTGGTAAAAAGAAATCTCGTAAAATTCGATCTTTGGTCGCAACATTTTTGATAGCTGCCATGAGTCCAGTAACTTCAGCTTGATACTGCTCGCTCGTTGTTGGTGCAGCAGTTAGTTGAGATATGATTTGTAGGCTAAAAGCTGTTAGCCCTACCAGCAAGGTCAATTTCTTCATCTTATAATTCATCCCTACATCCCTCCAAAACTATAGCTTGAGCGCAATTTGCAGAGCAATCAGCCACGTACTCAAAGTCGCATTATTATGGTTGATCGACATCCCCGTCGTACAATGAATGCCAACATCTTCAGACCACCAATTTTTTTGAAATCCAAACGAAGCTGCAATCTGGCTGGTTGCCGCCCCAGGGCGTGTGGCAGAGCTAAGATCAAGGTCTTCGATGCGAATAATGCTGCCAGGGTTAGCCTGAGGATTTGCATAAGCACTTTGATTAATACTTGCCCCAGGCGAAGCAAATCGGTTAGGCCCGATAGCTAGTGCAGGAGTAGCATCAGTACTCGCAACACCGTAGGTATCTGTAAAAGAATCATTGATTTTTAGGCTTTCTTCAAATGTACCATGCAGCGAGTAAGTCAGCCCGAATTGTATGTCTTTGCGGACAAAAGAGCTGGCTAGTAAGGCGTTGATTTCCCCTCGAGGAGAAACAATGGTTTTTTTAGTAAGAGTATTGACTCCCGCATACGAAGGTAATTTTCCAGTGACACCATCAGAAGCTCTAAATTGTAAGAACCGACTAAACGATCCATAATCAGATAAATCAAACGTACGCATTTGCGAGTTACTAAAAAGATACGTGCAATCAAACTCGCCCTGCACACCCAATATCCCATCTAAACAATTTATCTTGGTCACATAGGTCCACGTAGCACCAGACCCAAGCCCAAGATGCCCGCCATTGCCAAGCTGCGGCTCAAATAAAAAAGCGTTGGTTTGCTGCTGCCCCGAAGGAATTACAAATTTGGTAAAAAA
>CAMATL010000019.1 GCA_945861145.1 candidate division TM6 bacterium GW2011_GWF2_37_49
CATCTTTTGCTTTGCGATACACTTGCTCTTGCTCTCTCCAGTTCAAATTGTAGCCAACATTCACGCTTAGGCCACCGGAGTGAAAGCCTAGCCCCGTAAGCAGCTCAAGCTGGCTGCCTGGGCGCACGCTAAATTGTTGCGCAAGGCCATTTGCCGCTGGGGCAAGTACTGGCTGCTTTGCCAAATCAAGAGGGGCGCCTGGTGCCGCTACTGCTACGTACTGATTGTATTTAAAGCCATCATCGGTACGCCTTTGGATTGCTGCCATGCGCATTTCGTTAGCTTCGAGCACGTAGGTATACTGAGCCCCACCCTGTAGTGACAAGCGGTGGCCATCTTTGTGCCACAGTGTTGCATCTGCATCGATACCAGCACCGATACCAAAGTGGTTGTTGTTGCCTACAAGCGGTTCAAATAAATAATCACCGGTGGATTGGTTGCCGGTTGGCACGATACCACGCAGCGAAACATCAAGGTGCGTGTCTTCATTGCAGATAAGCTTATAACCCAGCTGCAAGCTGATGTCTGCAAGGCCGGTAGCCCTACGCTCGCCCATTACCATTTTGCCTTTGTTTAAGGGGGCCTGTGCATTAGCGCCAGCTTCCACATTTACTGTGCCGGCAAAATAATCAGCAAGTGAATAATGCTGGATACCAAGTACTACATCTGTGGGGTTTTCAATCGTGAGGCCAAGGTTGTTGGCTACTTGGACAATTGGCATACTCGCTTGAAAAAACACACCGGCAAATGGGCCAGTCATTGATTGGCGGTAGCTAATATTTGCGCCATAAATTGTTTGGCGGGGGTTGAGGGTGACTTTGCCAGCCAGCGTAGATGCTCCAGCATGAGCAGCAGCATGAGCTTGGTCATGAATCAAGTACCCACCATCAAGCTCGGTAGCCGCATCATCAGATGACCCAACTTGAAAACTGTTTTTACCGTTGCCAATACCAAAATAACGGCCAAGCGAAGCTCGGTTCACCGACTCACCATAAAAACCGGTAACTTGTACGTGACCATCTTGCATCAACGCGGGGTTGTGCCTATGGGTACGCCACATGGTTTGCTCAAGCAGCTGGGTGTGCACGGGATTGTGCGGGAGCAAAAAAGTTTTTTGTTCAAAAGTACCAAGCGCAAACGCTGCGCTGTGCAGCATGCAGGCCACGAGTAGCTTAGATATTCTCTTCATTAGTTCTCCTTTTTTTCTTGGTTCGATACAATTTTCACCCCGTGAAAATCACTCACCATGAGCGGGGTTGAAGATTGTATTTTAGGACGGTTCGAGAAAACGGGACCGTTTGAAGCTAACAAGCTGGTACTTGTGGGTCAATACTTTTGGGATTGAGAAACTCTATGACGATGATTGCAAAGAATTGTACACACGGGCTTTAAGTGCTGATCAAATTCATTATTGCCTGCTTCATGGCAGCATTACTCAAGCTCATTACCTGAGCAAGTGCATACAACGGGTATGAATGCACGTTTTGATACACTGAATAATTTTGAGCTGAACAACGAATTCCATACGGACTTTTGGCATGCGTAGCAAGAAAGAATTGAAGACTCTTGAGCGTTCGCCCCATGCCAGCTTTTACTTCAATCGGAACAACAGCGCCATTCACCGGCAACGGTAAGCCCCTCTTCAACCACACGCGCTGTTTCCTGCATTGATAGCGTATTGCCTTCGAGGGCGTTGGAGCTGTACGTGAGCGAGATTTTATACCACGCACTCAGATTTTCTAAAAGTGCTTGGGGAAGTGGACCAAAAGCATCAAGTTGTTTCTTTTTTTCATTTAATCGAGAGAGTAGGCTTGTCATTTTTTCTAAGAGCCTAGACATTACAAGGCGATAAAAATACAAAATCCCCGCTCGAAAGCAGGGATGATTTATTGCACAGCAAGTGACGAAGCCTCATGGTTGATGGTTACCAAAAATGCTTAGACGAAAACGCTCAATCAGAATGTGATTTTAAATATTTTTCAAAATCTAAAGCTCGTTGTTTATCTCGAAAAGCAAAGCATGCTTATAGTTCCCAAGGAGCCTATTGGGCTGTATGAGGAGAGCCCTTAGCATTATGCGTTGATAAGCGTTTTTTAACATCTTCTGTAAAGCCAACGTATTTTTGCTCTGGAAAGGCTATAGAAGATATCAGATAAACCCAATACATGTTCTATGATTTTTTAAAAGAAGATTTTGTTATATCCGGTCCGTCTTCGCTTGAAAAGCTACGCCGGACAGGCTTCGTCAATTGTACTGACTTATTCATCCAAAATTCCATACCTGGCTGTGCCGGGAGTAGTCCTCTGGACGAAGCCTGGTGGAGAGAGAGGGATTCGAACCCTCGATCCCAGTTTCCCAAGATGACGGTTTTCAAGACCGTTGCCTTAAACCACTCAGCCATCTCTCCAATTAGAGATCGTACGAAACTGCAAAAACACACTTTTAGATACCTTAACTAGAATGCCAGACGAACCTCTTTGAGCGTAATCTGGTGGAGAGAGAGGGATTCGAACCCTCGATCAGGGTCTCCCCCGATACTCACTTAGCAGGCAAGCGCTTTCGACCACTCAGCCATCTCTCCATTTTTTATAAAATTGCGCCCAAGAGGGGTCGAACCTCTAACCTTCAGATCCGTAGTCTGATGCTCTATCCAATTGAGCTATGGGCGCAAAATCTTTTTTCTTAGGTATTTCTAAAGAACAGTGTTGGTTTCAGTAATCGCCAGTTATTATAAGCAGGAAATTATAAAATGTCTCACTTTTTCAGCAAAAATTTCAAAAAATTTTAAAGGGTGATTATGGCGCTAAAAATTATAATCAAAGTCATTCCCAGTTCAGGTCGATCTACCTGTCAAATTGATAAAAATGGCGCCTTAAAATGTTCACTCAAAAGTCCTCCAGAAAAAGGCAAAGCCAACGAGGAGCTTATTCGCCTGATTGCTGAAAAGCTTGACCTACCTCGCGCCGGTGTGGACATCTTGCTTGGTAAGATAGCGCGCACAAAAACAGTACTCATCCAAACAACCAAGAATGAACAAGAAGTTCGAGTACTGCTCTGCGGCGGGGTACAACTCAGCATTAAATAAATATTTTATGGCATATTTTCGATGGAACGGGCTTACCAGTAAAGGAAGTGAGACGCAAGGCCTTGTCCTTGCCGCGAGCATTGAAGCCGCACAGCTTTCCTTGATGTATCATGGTATCGCTGTACTCAAAATTTCTAGCGCCTCTTCTCAATCACGCCATGCTAGAAAGCGCTTCCTACATGAATTAATGGTAAAATTAGCAGTCTTAACCAGCCACGGCTTAGCGCTCCATCAAGCACTGGGCATTGTTAACAGTCAAACCTCAAACCCTCACAACAAAGCCAATATTGAAACGCTGCACCGCGAAGTATGTAGCGGCAACTCTCTAGCGGAAAGCATAGGAATACACTTCCCTGAAACATCGCCCTATGCCCAAGCGCTCATTAAGAGCGGAGAAGAAAGTGGCCGTATTGGCCCTATGCTACAAACACTAGCCACACACCTTGAGCAGCAAGCAGCGTTGCGTAAAAAAATTATTGCGGCGGCAACCGCCCCACTGATGACTTTGCTTTTCACGGCAGGCATCATTATGGTCCTTCTTATTGCAGTAGTCCCCCAGTTCGAGCGGCTTTTCACCATCCTAGAAAAACCAATGCCTCCAGCCACAGCATCACTCATTGCAGTAGCTCACGCATTGCAAAGCCCACTCTTCTTCCTGCTTATCGCTTGCCTTATTGGCTCCTGCGTGGCGCTCTATCACCTCGCCAGCCGATTGTTTTGGTTGCGCAAGCCTTACGACGACGGATTGCTCCACCTGCCACTGATTGGCAACATTATCGTCCGCTTAGAACTTAGTCATTTTTTGAGCATGATTGGGGTGCTTTGTGACGCCGCGCTGCCACTACACCGCGCCGCAGCTCTTGCCACCACCAGCACAAACAATGTTATTATTGCTGGCTGGCTAAAGGAAATAACGAATGAGCTCAAAAATGGCAAAACACTCGTCCAAGCGGTAACCATGCTCCCACACTACATTCGCCAAGAACTTCATGATTTGCTGGCACCGACCGTAACGCTTGGCATCAAACAAAAAACCTTGGCCCTCGCGACCCAGAGGCTTGAACAAGATGCGCTAAAATCACTTGCCAGAATCATTGCTATTATCGGCCCAGCACTACTCATTGTGGTAGGTGGGGTCATCTTTTCGATTCTAATTTTTTTATCTTTGCCGCTTTTTAACCTTGCAAACAGCATCTAATTTTCGTATACTTTCCTCGCAGTCATTTTTTGACAAGCACAAGTGATCTGTTGGCATATACGTACCTGAGCAATAATAAGCCGAAGTGGCGAAACTGGTAGACGCACGGGACTCAAAATCCCGCGGTAGCAATATCATGTCGGTTCGAGTCCGACCTTCGGCACCATCTTCTAAGGAGATAGTTATGCTTACAGTCAAATGCATCTTCTGCAAAATAATCCAAAAACAAATCCCCTCAACGTGTGTGCTCGAAACAGAACACACAATCGCTATTAAAGATCTTTATCCAAAAGCGCCTGTGCATTACCTTCTGATCCCTAAGTTTCACATTGAACACATGGGCTACCTCACCGCAGATACAACACCATACCTCGTTGATCTTGGGCTTTGTGTAGCCAAACTAAGCAAAACCTTGCCTGAAAATGCAGGGTTTAATATAATTTCAAACAATGGCCAAGCGGTAGGGCAATCAGTATTGCACCTGCATTGGCACTTCTTATCAGGAAAAAATCTTTACGAGAGTGGGTTGAGCCTCTAATGATTGCGCTGTTTGATTCTCGTCGTAAAATCATCAGTTTCGCGTTAACCCTTATCACCGTTGTCATTGCTATGGTCTTTGTATCGTATCAAGTGGTTTATAAATTTGCTTTCAACGCAGACAATATTTACTACGGCAGAAGCCAAGCCGCCGTAGCAGCAGAAATTCGCTATGAAATCATGCAACGCCCGGACTGCGAACCAGTAACTTTTAAAAACAGTGATGATCAAAAATTACACGGCTTTTTATTCAAACGCCCTGCCGCCATCGGCACTATGCTTTTGTGTCATGGCTACAAAGGCAGCAAAGAATTTATGTACGGCTTTCTCGATATACTCCCTGATTTTAATTTACTTCTTTTTGATTTTCGGGCCAGTGGAGAAAGCGATGGCTCCTATATTTCTATGGGTTACCATGAATACAAAGATGTGTTTGCTGCCGCAAAATTTTTGAAATCAAATACCCCTGCCGAGCTGCCTTTTGTCATCTTGGGCGTATCGATGGGTGGCAGCGCTACACTCCGTGCAGCCTCGCGCAATCCTGGCCTCGCAGACGCTTACATCATTGATTCAACTTTTTCAGAATTACGATCGATGTTTTTAAGCGGTTACTCTAAACTAATTGGTTTACCGTTTTATCCATTCTTCCCAATCATTAAATCAATGTTTCACTACATCGCTAATTGCGACGTCAATGAAGTTAATTCACTTGCTGCTACGCGAATGATCAATGAGCCAATCATGTTTGTTCACTCATGTGATGATGAATTCATCACCCCAGACAACAGCGTTAAGCTTTACGCCAAGGCATTAAACGAATCAAGCAAGGTCTGGATCGGGCCTCATGCTCGCCACGGCTTTTTACACACCTATTTCCCAGCCCTGTATAACCAAAAAGTCAGGCGCTTTCTTAGAAAAGCAATCAACTTAAACATACAAAAAGCCCCGTAACAATTATTACGGGGCTTTTTCCTTTATAGCCTCAAAAAGAAAGCCCTTATGCTTTATGCAATTTTATTTTTAGCGTTACTGTTTCAAGCCTTACCATCACTACACGCAGAAGAAGAACGCTCACTTGCAACACGTATAAAAGAGTTGTCCGAAAAATCCCTCCCCTATGAAGAAGAGGAATGGGATAATGACGAAGTGTATAGCGAATTTTTAAGCCAAGTACTTAAAAACCAGCTCACACCAACCGAGATGCGCAAGCACAACGTTGTATTCAAACTTGTTGGCACCGACCCAATCTTTAATGACAGCATCGTACGTGAAGAAACTACCTGGCAGGATTTAAATTTCTTTGCCGGCAAAAAACAGACCGATCCCTGCATTGGTTCTAAACTAGATCAAACGCTAACCGGCCTTGGCAAAGCGCAGCTGTACACCATGCTTGGCGCCTCTGTAAACAACATTGCCACCATTGAGCAACAACAAGCCAAAATCAAATTATTTTTAGACAAACCTAAGTTGCGCGAGCAAGCACGACAAACATTAGCAAAATTTGCTGAGATCGAAAATATCATGCTCTCTTTTTGGAGCCGCGATCCATTTTTAGGCCGCATCAAAAAACACTACGATTTTCAAGATGTAATCCTTCATTATTTTAATCGCAATAACAACGCACTCATGCTCAAGCATGTCTATAAAACAAGTAAGACTTTTCTTAATTTTTTCACCGATATTGTAGGCTGCAGCGCCCTTACCATGTATACGCTCTCGCAGCTTCTACCAGATCGCGACAACAACCCACTAGAAATACGCCACCTTGCAGCTGAACATAAATCTCGCAACATTTTGATTAAATTTTTATGGGACAAAGACATCAGGCCTTTTAATATTGCAATCGCTTCTGCTGGAGCCTACTATCTTTATACATCATTCAATGACCATCTAGAGTGGATCTGCGATGTGGCAATGTACGATGAAATACTCCATTACAAGATTCAACAAGTTCGTGCCGCCTGGACTTGCTTTGAAGAGCTGGTGCCACTCCTCACACCAGAGCTTTGCTCGCTCATGCCAGAAGCCGATGCCATTAAAAATTTAGTCTCTTTGCCGGGGGCAACTGATGATTCTTTTACAGCACTGATAAATCTTCTTCAAGAAGATACCTTCGCTAAAGATGCTTCGGGACTACTTGCCCATCGAGGCAATGTAATGCTTGCATATAAACTTATGCATAGCCAAAAAGATAATTTCATTGCAGCACTACGGGCAATCAGCAGCATTGACTGCTACAGCAGCCTTGCAATGCTCATGCACAAAGAAAAAGGTACTTTTTGTTTTGCTCAGCTTGAACAAGCTCATGCCCCGCACATCTATCTTGAAGATTTTATTAACCCGCTTGTGCCAGCTGATAAGGCGATAGGCAACACCTTAGAGCTAGGCGGAAATGGTGCATCGCGCAATTGTATTATTACAGGACCCAACGCTGGTGGTAAATCAACGCTCGTTAAAGCCGTAGGCATTAATGTACTCATGGCGCAAAGCTTTGGTATCGCTGCCGCAAAAAGCTGTACTCTAACACCGTTTAGCTTTGTAGCAACGTATCTCAATATCACCGATGATATCAACGCAGGTAATTCACTCTTTAAGGCTGAAGTCCTCCGCACACATAAGCTCATCACTACGATGAAAGCGTTGCCTCAAGGACAACGGGGGCTACTTATTTTTGATGAGATTTTTAATGGTACCACAACAACAGAAGGCAGTGCTGCTGCCTATGCCGTAGCTAAGCACCTAGGAGCCTTTGCCAATGGCATTACCATAGTCGCTACGCATTTTGAGCAGCTCACTAAACTTGAAGCGTTGCCACAATGCAGCTACAAAAATTACAAAGTCTCCGTTACTATCAACAAAGATAGTTCACTCACGTACCCATTTAAAATTGAATCAGGCATCTCAAAGCAGCACATTGCTATTGATGTACTGCGCAGTGAAGGTTATGAAACCGATATTCTGCGTGAAGCAGAAGAATTACTACGATCATAAAAATAAAAGCGGGGAGCTTAGCCAATGACTAAGCTCCCCGCTTGTGAATCAAATATTTTATAACACTACCTTATCATCCCACAAAAAAGGATTGTCCTTTTTTGCCGCCGTTTATACCAATTACACAAATTATACCAGTCGCTGTTGTTCAGATTTTGGGTAGGTTTTTACCCCATCTTTGATGGTTCTTGTGGTTGAAGATAGAATTTTTACGATACTGAGAGCCAAAAAATGATTGAATGAAAAATGCCCTAGAATTTCTTCTAGGGCATTTCTTTTGCTTTTTACTCGCCAGATTAAACTGGCGGGGCTGACGGGATTCGAACCCGCGACCTTCCGCGTGACAGACGGACGCTCTAACCAACTGAGCTACAGCCCCACACACTGTGAACTGGCATCTATTGTGCCAGATTTAATTTATTTTTCAAGAAGAATTTAATCCTTTTTCACTAAATTATGAACTGCGGCGGTAATATGTGCCGCATTAATACCTCCAAGAGCAAGTAGTTCTTGTGGTTTACCTGAGCGAGAAATATCTTTTACCGCTAAGTGCTCGATGGTAAAACCATTGCTAGGTAGTGCTGCTCGAACTGCTTCGCCTAGGCCACCTTCAATATAATGATCCTCAACCGTAAGAATTTTGCTGCCTGCTTGCTGTGCAACGCGAATGATGGTTGCGGCATCTAGCGGCTTTACACTGTATAGATCGATAATAGCGACATTGATACCTTCTTGAGCTAATTCAGCGTGGGCTTTAAGTGCTTCATGCAGGGTGATACCAGCGGCAACAATACATAGCTGATCATTCTTAGACTCTTTAAGTACCTTGCATCCACCGATAGTAAAGATCTCATCTTGAGGGTAAAGGATCGGTAAATTTTCGCGTGTGGTGCGTAAAAATGAGATACCAGCTGAGTAGTCAGCCATTAGGCTTGTTAACGCATAGGTAGAAACACCATCACTTGGATACAGCACCACAGAGTGAGGAATTGAACGAATCATAGCAATGTCTTCAAGTGCCATTTGTGATGGGCCATCTTCGCCTATAGAAACGCCGCAGTGTGAGCCACAGAGACGCAAAGGAACACGGCCTATGCTTGCCATACGGATTTGATCATGCGCTCTAGCGAAAAAGGCACCAAACGTTGCGACAAAAGCTACTTTGCCTCGACTGATAAGGCCGGTAGCAATACCTACCATATTTTGTTCGGCAATAAAACATTGAACAAATCTGTCTGGATGTTCTTTTTCAAACATGTCAGCAAAGGTTGAATTTTTTACGTCAGCATCTATAACAACGATAGCGTTATTTTTGTGCCCGAGTGCCGCTAGGGCGTAACCGTAAGCTTTGCGGGGGGCAAGGCTTTTGCCTAGAGCGAATAGATCGCGTGCAGCATCATCTTTGAGTTGAACGCCGACATCATGGTGTTCATGATGTACTTGGGCTTGTATAACGCGATTATGCTGATTTTCGATTACTGATAGTTGTGTGGCTGCATTGCTAAATTTTGTCTTTAAAGTACCAATTGCCGCTATTAATTCTTGATCGGTAAATGGTTTGCCATGATAGCCAATTTTGTCTTGAATTGCTTCAAGGCCGTAACCTTTAAGAGTCTTTGCTACGATGACTATTGGAGCGCCTTTGTGTGCTGCTGCCTCTGCTAGTGCATCGATTATGATTGGCATATTGTGGCCATCAATTGTAATTGCGTGCCAACCAAAAGCAGTAAATTTGCGGGCAACGCCGGCAATATCGTGTTGTGCCATTGAGTGGTCTGATTGTCCTAGGCGATTACAGTCAACGATAGCAATGAGGTTGTCGAGTTTGTTGTAGCCAGCAAATTCTGCCGCTTCCCATACGGAGCCCTCAGCAATCTCACCGTCACCAAGCATTACAAAAGTTCGGAATAAAAGATTATCAAGCCGGGCTTGTAGTGCCATGCCGATACCCACAGCTAGGCCTTGGCCTAAGGAGCCGGTTGCTGCCTCGTTAAAAGCAAAGCGTGGTGTTGGATGGCCTTCAAGTATTGAGTCAACCTCACGCAGCGTCATAAGCTCGGCATCGGTTAAAACCCCAAGTTGTTTGTAGGCGGCGTAGACTACAGGAATTGCGTGACCTTTGGACATGATAAAACGGTCATTATTGGGATTTTTTGGGTTAGTTAAATCAAAATGCATGATATGAAAAAAAAGAGCTGAAATAAGATCTGCTGCGGAAAAGCATGATGTTGGATGTCCTGATTTGCTCGCTGTGGTTGCGCGAGCAGAATCAATGCGTAAACCAAGAGCACGAGCTTCTAGGGTTGCTGTGACAGCAGCGGTAAGTGTTGTTTGCATGCGACGTGCTCCTTGTACGAAAGATACTTTGGTTAGGTAGTCAGCTACTAACTGGCTCCAGGTTTCTAGTTGTTCGTAATGATTTTGAAGTTGAGCCAGTGGTACTAATTGGCCGCTTTTGAGCTCTGAGCGAATGCCAATGGTGCCACCAATGCCGTTAACTAAAAACACGAGTCCAAGATGAACCTTGCCTACATCATTGCGTTCATCGTTGATGATGCCGAGAGGTGTGATGGTAATGCCGCCATCAAAGGCTACTTCTTCATGAAATTCTCGCATACCCCATTCTTCAAGAGGGGCGTTGATAATATCTTCATGTCTTAAGTGCCCGCCAATGCCGAGACTCATTTTGTTTTTTAAACGAGTTTCTCCGGCAGTGCTTGCTCGTTGCATCAAAAAAAATTCATTATTCTGTTGGAACACGAAATAGGGGATAATTTGTTTAAATAAAGGATCTTCTTCCGCGTCTTTGCGCTTGATGAAGGTGGCATTTTTAGTGATGATTTGTTCGATTATGGCGAATGATGAGCAGGGCATAAATAGGTCATTACACAAAGCTGGCTCAAGCGCCACGCGAGACACAACGAGAACGAGCTCTTCGTACTTGTTGATCACCGGACTGGATTGCGGAATTGGCTGTACCATAACAACTCTTTCGCATCAAAAAGATAAACTTATAGGGTACAGTCTAAGCCAGCTTGTGTAAAAAGTCCTAAGGAATATTAATTGATCAACGTAAACTATTAAGGACCTTAACCCAGTTGGTTTGTTTGGCAAAAGCTGTTTTTTTATAGGAAGCGTCTACTAGGTAATTTGCAGGGTAGTAAATGGATAAGCCATGAACCTTGCCGCTGTAGTCACTTCCAGTCATTGATGAAACAATGGTTGCTTGAGCTGCAATTTTTGCTGCAGCTACCGCGGTGACAATTGCAGTAGCTGCAAGAGCCATACGGTCACGACGCGAACCTTTTTTTTTGGTGTTTCGAGAACCGGTGAGTTTATTGAATGTTATTGTAAGATTGTCATATAAGTCTATCAGGTCAATATAATCATTGATAGAAAACGCCAATGTATTTGCGCGAGCAAGTTTTACCCCTGTATTGGTTGTTGTTTTATCAACTAATTGAGCTTCTGTAATAGCTTTTAATAAAGCATTAAATGCTGTGGTTGCTGCTTGAATTTTGGTTACATCGATTGTCGACAATGTATAAGAAGAATCTGCGTTATCACCTGTTTCATAAAAATTACTGTACGCTTGGACTATGGCGGTGCCAAAATCTGCTGTACTCATAGTAGGAATGCCAACAAGAGGGCTTAAGACATCGGCATATGGCCAGCCTAACCCTGGTTCTGTTTGTTGCGAGCCTACTAGATAATTGACAGAGCTTTTGACTTGATAAGCGATTTCAATCATAGCCATAAAGCAAGCGTCGGTGCCTAAGAGGTCG
Organism: candidate division TM6 bacterium GW2011_GWF2_37_49; assembly: GCA_945861145.1. Lineage (GTDB taxonomy): Bacteria > Babelota > Babeliae > Babelales > RVW-14 > CAMATL01. Next base: position 11,597 of record CAMATL010000019.1, read on the forward strand.
ATATTTTGACGAATAGTTGTTTTAATTTTCGCGCAAGCTGAGCTGAGGCCGACATTGTCTAGAAATGTATTTTGTGTGTAATCGTATAAAATACCCCTGTCGCGCCAATATTTTTTAGAAATCCCTGGGAGGCTAAGCCAAGAGCTTGTATGTTGTTTTTTACTGCGATCAAGGACGCCATTACCATGATCCCAAAGAATAAGTGCATAGCGATTGGCGGGAAAAGAATTTTTTACCCAAGTCATAGAATCTGCTAGTTCCTTCTGCGGAAAAAATCCCATTTCTTGGTTTATTGAACTATTAATGACCATGTTGTTTTGCAAGATTTTATAACGATAGGTCATATTATCGCTTGGTTTATCCCACTGAGCCAAGATGTTTACGTCTGAAGTTGAACCAACTTTTTGCATATCTTTAACGTTGATGGCTGCAAAAGGAGCGAGATTATTATCAGCCTGTATGTAGGTGAAAAAATTCCACTCGACTTTATTTATACCATGCAGCAATGTACCGCTAGTGACAAGACTTAGCAGGGCGATAGAAAGAATTTTGCAGTACTTCATGGTCTCTCCTTTTAAGGGCATGACTTCAAAATATCAAATTTATATTCAAATTTACGGATCTCTTTGGGGAATTATTTATGCCTTCATCTTTTTAAGGAAATGAAGCCAGAAGGTTTTTTTTGCAAAATCTGTTTTTGTATAAGAACAATCTACTTCGTAGTTACGTGGATAATAAAGAGATAGTCCGTGAGCTTTTCCATCATAATCAGAGCCTGCTTTTGAAGCAATAATAGCGCCTCGCGCGGTGCTTTTTGCGGCTGCAACAGTGGCAAGAATTGCGTTTGCTGCTTGTAAGATGCTTTCTGCGTCAGGGCCGCTTGGGATTATACAACATTCTGTATCACAGTCATCCTCGCAGCACCAGTCTCTTGCGCCGTGCTGTAAGCTGCGTTTATTTTTAAGCGAGTTTGCAAGGCTTGTAAAAGAGGTAGTAAGATTATCATACCAATCTATTAAATCGATATAATCAGAAACGTAAAATTCTAATGTGCTTCCCCGAGCAATTTTTATACAAGTGTTTGTTGTTGATTTATTAACAGCTTGAGACAGCATGAGTGCTTGTAGTACAGCATCAAAAGCCAAGATTACAGGTTTAATTCTACTTAGATCGATTGCCGATAGCGTAAAGCTTGAGTCTTCATTGCTACCTCCTGGTGCATAAAAATCGCTATATGCTTTTACGGTAGCGGCAGCAAAGTCGCTTGTACACATGTTGGGTTTATCGGTAAGAGCTTTTAAGATAGTTTGATACGGCCAGCCGTAACCAGACTCTGTTTGTTGTGATCCAACCATGTAGCGGACAGATTCGTCAATTTGATACGCAATCTCAATCATAGACATGAGGTTGGCATCCATCCCTAAAAAATCTATTTTTCGTTTAATTTTTTTCTTAATAAAACGGCAAACCTTGCTAAGCCCGACGTTATCTAAAAAGGTATTCGCAGCGTAGTCATACAAGATGCCGCGATCTTCTTGTAAAAATTTTTTACCTGTTAAGCTAAGCCATGCTGGTTGCGCCATAAGGCCACTACGATCGAGTACGCCGTTGCCATGATCCCAAAGAATAAGTGCATATCGTTCGGCTGGAAATTTTTTGTGTGCCCAGGTTATAAGGCTTTCTAGTTCGCGAGCGGGGTGAGTTCCCATTGGTTTGCAGATTTTATCTTTTACCACCAAATGATTTTTTTTGACTTTATAGCGAATCGTGTGAGTTGCTGTTGGTTTATCCCATTGTGCTAAAATGTTCACTTCAGGCGTTGAACCTACTTTTTGCATTTGGTTCAAATTGTAATCGCTGAATGGAATCAGGTTGTTATCCGCTTGTAAATAAGTAATAAAATTCCACTCAGGTTCTTCATCGTGGTCACAACAAGAATGTGGCAATGCGGTAGTGTAGACTGCAAGGCTTAAAATAGCAGTTGTAAGAATTCTGCAGTACTTCATAAAGGTCTCCTTTTGAAACAATAACTTCAAAGTATAAATTTTTATTTACTGAATTTTAAAATGCTCAATAAAGGCCGGCCACAAGGTTTCTTTAGCAAAAAGGGTTGCTTGGTAGGACGAGTGCAATTTTTTTGTGCGTGGATAATAAATTGAAAGCCCATGTGAGTACTTGTAGGTATGGCCTTTGGTATGGCCTACAACAGTTTTTTCAATAAGGCTGATCCCATTAACCATAAGCTCTTGTAGTGTTGCGCGTAGTGGTGCGGATATGGTTTTATTGTTTGTTATTTTTTTTAATAAAAGACGATAAAAGTGATGTAAGTCAATAAAATGACCTTTATCAAACTCAGTGCAGGAGTTACGAGCGGAGTTAATACATTTATAGAGTGCTTGTTGTTGTTCTGCTGCAAGACATGTGCTGGCAAGCGTTGCAACATTATCCTTGAGTGCTGTTATTACTGTAAGATCCATAATTGACTGAGTATAAATATTGTTGTGCTCTTTGTGCAGCGTTTCAAAGCTGCTAACGATTAAGTGAGCCAGCGATTCTGCCGTGAGGATTTTTGGGGTTTTGGCAAGCTGTTTAAAAATTGCATCGTAATGCCACCCCGGGGCGTGTTCAATGTTTTCTGATGCGACAAAGGTTTTTGTAAAATCTTTGATTTGGTAAGCAATCTCAAGCATTGCCATAAGGCATGCATCCATACCGATTAAATCAAGTGTGCCGCCAGCAAGGACTTCTCGTTGGATTGTTTGCATAGAGCGTAAAAGACCTGCATTTGTTAGGCATTTGGCGCTTGAAAAATCATATAAAATACCACGATGTCTCTTCCAATTGCGGTTTTCATCAAGGATTCCTGAACCATGGTTCCAGAAAATAAGAGCACGTTTTTTTGCTGGGTACTTAGTAAATGCCCAACGAGCTGCATCGATTAATTCTGCTTCAGGGTCCTCGCCCATATCTTGCAGTAACGATGCATTATCTAGAAGTTGGTTGTGGCCAATTTTATAACGCCAGGTTGTGTGTTTAGCTGGTTCATCCCATTGAATAAGGATATTAACCTGCTTTGAAGAGCCAATTTTTTTGAGCCGCTCAATATTTTGGTGCATAAAATAGGACAAGTTGTTGTCGCCTTGCATGATGAGTAAAATGGTCCATTCTGCCGGATTAGCTCCAAGCTGGTGCGTAAGGCACCACAGTATAAGGTAAATTCTCTTTGCGAACATGACCCCCCGCCTGGTTATACATAACGTCAATACAAACCAGTCTGCTCTATCGGGTCATGGAAGAACAATTTTTTGAAAAAAAGCACAAAAAAGGAGCGACACTGCGCCGCCCCCAAAAGAGAAGGAATGGAAAAATTAGCGGCCCTGTGTCATTGATAGGAGATTGTTCCAAGAGCAATCCCCTGCGAAATCAGTGTATGTATAAGATTGATCAATAATGCCATTTATTGGAAAGTACACTGATAGGCCTCTTGCGCGAGATAATTGCTTGCCTGTTGCGTTTGCAACAACGGATTGCTCTGTAAATTTTATTGCTATATCGATTGCATTGTATAGATCTTCAGTTGCATCTAATAACGTACTGCTTTTTATAGAGTTTTTATTTATATTAATCGCGAGGCTGCGTTGTAATTCTTTAAAAAATGAGTGTAGATCGACATAACTTGCGGTGCTAAATTGTAATGTGTGGCTGCGTGCTTGCTTTAGCGAGCTAGTTATTTTGGTGCGATCAAGGTCTCGGCAGATCGTAAGCTTACTTACGACGAGATTTATACTGTTGCGCAAGTCGTCCATAAGTTTGAGATCAACGGCTGATTGAGAGTAGAAATTGATTTTATTTTTATAAAGACTTTCATAGCTACTTACGATTCCAAGGGCAGCCTCATGTGCTGATGGTTTATTGACAAACCCTTGTAGTACTGGTGCATAACTCCATCCAAAAGCAAGCTCAACTTCTTCTGAGCCAACAAAATATTCAGCATAATTGCGCACTTGGTAGCAAACCTCAACCATTGCCATAAGGCAGGCATCCATACCAAGAAGATCGATTTTTTTGTTTTTGAGTACTGTTGTTTTTATTGCAGATAGTGCGCTCGAGAGCGTTTGATTATTCATATACGTTTTGCTGTGTTCATTGAACAAGATCCCGCGATGGCCACCTTTTAAGAGTTGTTTTTTTGAGAGACTGTTTACAATTTGGTGAGCGCTGTCGGATTCAATATGCGTAAGACCTTCAATCCGTGCTCGTGGATTGCCTTGTGTTGCATCAGAACGTGAAAAACCCATAGATTGGCCTCCCCATACGGGATCTAAAATGCCGATACCATGATTCCAAAGAATTAAAGCATATTTTTTTGCTGGGTGCTTAGTAACGGCCCAGTTCATAGAATCAACAAGATCCTTAGCGGCATTACCATCAATATTGACTGGCAAATGCATATCAAGGTTCATTTTGCCGTTTTCCATTTTATAACGCCAAACGCCATTATGTGTTGGATCGTGCCATTGAACTAAAATGTTTAATTCCTTGCCTGATCCAATTGAAGCCATATCGTTAAAGTTTTTTTGAGCAAATGGACACAGTGAGTTATTGGCTTGTGCATATACCAAAAACGTCCATTCAGGCTCCGCTTGAATGAGAGATGGTATGCCAAAAATTCCCAAAAAAAGAATAAGTTCTCTTATCCTATATTTAATAATTTCGGTTTGGTAATTATAAATATTATTATTGTAAGGCATGATCCCCCTCTTTACTAACGTTATTAGCGCTAATTCATTTATAGTAAGCTATATCCCTATTAATTAGGTTATTAAATTTATTTACAAAGAGTCAATAAATAGCAAATAGACTATGCGGCTTCATGTCATTTAAGGAGTGAGCGATGGGGTGTTTGAGGTTGGTCAAAAGGATGGTTTTTTGTTAGACTGGCCTCAAATTTTGTCCAATTTTAATAAATTGCGTGAGACTATGAAGATTGCGGTCTTAATTTCTGGTGGTGTTGACAGCTCAGTTGTACTTAGCTTGCTCTGTGAACAAGGGCATTCTGTTGAGGCTTTTTATCTTAAAATTTGGCTAGAAGATGAGCTCTCCTACCTAACTTCCTGCCCATGGGAAGAAGATTTGCAGTACGTACAAAAGGTTTGCAAGCTCTGGAATGTTCCATTGCACGTTATTCCTATGCAAGAGACGTACAGGAATAAGGTTGTTGCTTATACGATTGCTGAGGTTCGAGCAGGGCGCACGCCAAGTCCAGATATTTTATGCAACGAATTTGTTAAATTCGGTGCTTTTTACGAGGTAATAGGCGATGCCTATGATTTTATTGCCACGGGTCACTATGCCCAGCGTGAAGAGCTTGATGGCATTGCGTATCTTAAGCTGGCTAAGGATCCAATCAAGGACCAGACCTACTTTTTATCCCGCTTGTCACAGGCGCAATTGAAGCGAGCGTTGTTTCCCATTGGGCATTTATTAAAATCTGAGGTACGACAAGAAGCTGTGCGGCTGAACCTGCCAAACCAAGCACGTAAAGACAGTCAGGGAATTTGCTTTCTGGGTAAGTTTAAGTTTGCTGATTTTATTAAGCATCATGTTGGGATTCAGCCTGGTGATTTACTAGAGCTTGAAACAGGTAAAAAACTAGGAACGCACGAAGGCTTTTGGTTTTATACTATTGGCCAGCGCAAAGGGATTGGCTTGGGTGGCGGCCCTTGGTTTGTGGTTGCAAAAGATCCTGTGCAGAATATTGTATATATTTCATGTAATTATTACGCACAAGATAAGCGTCGCGATCGATTTAAGGCAACTGATTGTCGTTGGATAAGTGGGGTGTTGCCCCAAAAAGCATGTCTTATTAAGACAAGGCACGGCGAAACTCTTTATAACGCCCAGGTGATATTTGAAGATAGCGAAAAAACTGTGGCTCATGTTACTCTTGAAGTGAACGACCAGGGCATTGCGCCAGGGCAGTTTGCGGTATTTTATGATGGTGATTATTGCTTGGGTGCCGGTATTATGGCATGCGAGGAATAGCAAAAAAGAAGGAGCGCTATGCCTAAAGTTCCCCATAAAAGAAACAATAGATTTTATAATCATGGCGAAGAAAAAGCGCGGAGCCGATTGATTAATGTTGCTCAGGTTGCTTGGCAAATATTGGTGCGACGCTTACAAGCGAAGCGACCGCCTTTTGTAGCAAAAGGGATGGATCTAAGCCCATGGGTAGAAAAGCCAAATTTTACTGGCACAGAAGGTAAGACCTCGGTTACCTGGCTTGGGCATGCATCATGTTTGATTAACTTTGCCGGGATTACGGTGCTTACCGATCCGGTATCAGGGGGGATTGGAAACCTCATGAATCGCAGTTTGCCAGTGCCTATCCCTTTCGAGCAGTTACCGCATGTCGATGTTATTTTATTATCTCATAATCATCGAGATCATCTTGACATCGCTACTCTTGAGCCATTGAAGCGATTTAATCCGCTCATATTTGTTCCAGAGGGTGACGCTCATTTGTTGCGATCACTAGGTTTTCACCGAGTGCAGGAATGTACTTGGCACGAGTCGATCATGCTTGAGACAAACCTTGAATTAAATAAGGTTGAGCTGATTTTTCTTCCAGCAATTCATTGGTCTGGTCGTGGCGTGCTGGATGTTAATCGATCACTTTGGGGAAGCTGGCTTATACGAACCAAAGACGCCTCAGTATATTTTGCGGGAGATTCTGCATACGGAGAGCATTTTGCAAACATTGCGCATCGGTATGGACCGCCTGACATTGTTTTAATGCCGATTGCTCCAGAAGAGCCGCGCGGACTTATGGCTCCTTCTCATGTAGGCGTGGAAGAAGCGCTGCAGGCATTTGATGATTTAGCTGGTTCACATTTTTTTCCAATTCACTGGGGTACCTTTGCTTTTGGTCTTGATCGTTTTCAAGACCCTATCGAAAAATTAAAAGAGCTTTGGCCTCAATCGCAACGCGATAACAAAAAATTACATCTCGTTCCTGCTGGCCGAGTTGTCGTGCTGGATGATCTATGAACATCCTTCTAGGCATTTTACTCGATCTGATTGCTCACCAGTACTTTGGCGGTTGGTATACCTGTTTTTTGATTGTTGCAGTACTACAACGGATTATTAAGCCTAACGATGAGCTTGTAGATCTTTTCAATGTAGGTTGGCTTAGTATTGGCTTTTTAAGCCTTTGTGCGCTTGATGTGGTTAAATATGGACGCGCTGGTATTAGTTGGGTCATAGTTTTATTAGTATTTTTGTTGTTTAGAACAGTGCGGCATTACTTTGTGAGTAGTCAAACATCACTGTTAATACTTCTTACGGGTATTGTTGTTTTGCTTGATCTTGGTTGTGTGCGACCACTACTGCTTGGACTTGAAACGAGTTGGGTTGTGACAATAAAAGAATTCTTTGGTACACTTGCAACCCTAGCTCTTTTGGGTGTGCGGGGCAGTCGCTTTTGGTCGTTTGTAATGAATGGTCGAGAGAGGAAAGTCTGGACTCCTAACAGGAAAAGTGCCTTATAAGGCCTAACTCGTAAGAGCCATGGTACAAGTAAGGGGGGTGTGAGCCCACGGAAAGTGCCACAGAAAATAAACCGCCACCGCAAGGTGGTAAGGGTGAAAACGTGCGGTAAGAGCGCACGCATAGACGTAGTGATGCGTTTATTGGGAAAACCCCACTTGGAGCAAGACAAAATAGGTAGGTTAGAGTCTCCTGTTCTTGGTGACCTACGGGTATGTCGCTTAGATAGATGGCTGCTGCGGCCGGTTCGTGAAAGACCGTACGTACAAAATCCAGCTTACAAGCTGCCCAAAAGAGCTAGGCTTATGTGGTTCGATACATTTTTCTCTGAAAAACACTCACCATGAGCGGAGTTGAAGAGATATAATGAAGAAGATAACGTTATTTACTCTCGTTTTGACGCCGTTCGTAGTTTTTTTAATAAGCTATGCGGTAGCGTATTTTTTCTTTCAAAAATCATACGTGAGCGTACCCAGCCTGCTTGGCAAATCGGTACGAGATGGGGCGGTATTGCTGGGGCAGCAGGGCCTTTTTTTGGCGGTTCTTAAGGAACAAGAAGATCCGCTGGTTAAAGATGGTACCATTGTTCATCAGTTGCCGTTTTCTGGGCAGCAAAGCAAATTTCAAAAACCGGTCTATGTCACCGTAATTAAAAACACTGAAACAAAAAGAGCTCCGGCCTTCTTTGGTTTAGGCTTGTCTGACATCGAAGAATTAGCGAAAAAAACAAAACTCAAACCAACTGTAGTAACCCTTTCAACGGCTTATTCTCGAGGGGTTTGTTTTGCTCAAGTGCCATTGCCAGGAGAGCCAGCTCTTGATGGAACGGTGACGCTTTATGTGGCGCAGGGGTGTCATCAATGGCGTATGGTGCCTGATGTACGGGGCTTGGCGTACCAAGAAGCGGTAGCCCAGCTCGTTAAGGTTGGGATTACCTATGAGCTTTTCAATGTTCATGACGAAGCTGAACTTTCGTTGCCAGAAATGCATAAAATAGTTGACCAGCGGCCGCGACCAGGGGTTTTTGTTAACGCCGACAAAGTGGTGCATCTGCAAATCCAGGTTGAATAAATTTTTGTTACTCGTTGCAGTATAAGTCATTTGATTCACGAGCATATTGCAAATATTCTTCTGGTAGCTGGTAACCGAATGAAAGTTTTGCTACAGCATGATCTGTATAGCCTTCATCAGCGTATGATCCTCGTGCGGTATAATAAACGTATTCTTTTATAAACGATTCATCAAAGCATTCCATGATCATAAGATAACGAAAAAATGATAGTGGTTTGCCTTGTGTTGCTCGTTCTAACCAGCTCAGAGAGCAAGCGTTAAGCGTGATTTCAAAAAAGCTATTGCGAAAATGGTCATACATTTTAAAAACAATAGTTGTATAAAAATCATACGGGTCGATGATTTCTTTGCCTTGGGCAAAATGCCATGAGCAAAAAGATACTTGCCCTGCGGTAAGAATATAACGCTCAAAGCCTTCAACCAAATCAAGCTCCCATGGTTTATCACCGCAAAAAGTCATTTTATCGATGGGGGGATTTTCTAGAAGGGGGCCGCCTATGTCAAAAAAATGATAACTTGTTGATCTAAAGTAGTAGCTAAGAAAGGAACCGGCCAAACTTTTTGGTCGTGTTTCATCAGAATAATCAGCATAAATGAAGCCTTCGCATTCATTGGCTTTTTCAACCATAGCGGTTAATTGTGCCGGCACTTGATCAATTAAAGAACAATCTATGATTGCTAAGCGTTTTCGATGCGTGTAGCCAGGATCTTCAAAATATTTATTTAACCCTTTTATAGTAAAAACAGGCACGGTGTAATCAAATGTTTTGTTGCGTACTTCTTCCAGCGTTTCCATCCAGAGCAAATCATGATGACTACCAACCTCGTCACATGTAATCTTTGCTGTATCTGAATTATGGCTATTTTTTTTTACCAAACCAAAGCGTTTAAACGTTAAAAAATAAGACTGATTCATTGTTGTATCTTTCTTCATTTTTTTACATCTCTAAGTGTTGTTAACTGCTTAATTTGTCCTTCTATTTTATTAAAATCTTCTGCGTGAATAATTGGTAGGTGTGCATTAATTTTACAGACATAGTCAAATTCATTTTTCTTGATCTGTATTTTTTCAAAGTACTCAAAATTGATAGCCATTTCACCTGGATTATAACTATTGCGACCTTTAGGCTTTGAGCAAAAACGCAACTGAATTCTTGCTTCTGGTTTACCTCCTATGGCTTCAATTTCTCGAAAGAGAGCAACAGT
>CAMATL010000020.1 GCA_945861145.1 candidate division TM6 bacterium GW2011_GWF2_37_49
ATGACAACTGCTAGATCAAGCGGTTGATCATAAAAAATAATCCGTTCTGGATGACGCGCGCCAATACATTTGCCATGTGCTACTACGTGCAGCACTTGCGAAGGGGCTATCTTCTTCTCGACCATACGCCGAATTGCATGCATACCAAACACTACGCCATGAATGGTCCGGTCAAAGCAACCATAAGGTTTAAATATCTTTATTTCATGGGCGATGCCAAGCGTGGATTTAAATAACTGCGCGTACATGGCGGGCGGCCAGGTTGTAATAAATTTACGCAGTTCAAGTGATTGTTTTTTGTCTTCTTCTTGTACAAATATTTTTATAAAAGAATGCTGACGGGAAAATGCTTCACGGCCCACAACTTGCTTTGCATACCAATTAATTTTTCCATCACAAGAATTAAGATGCATAGTCAACAACGTACATACCACATCCCCATCTCTATTCATTTCCGCGGTTACAATCATAGGGCTATACAATTGAGGATATTGCCGCATGTGGTGATACATCTTTTGATCAGGCTTTATGCCCGCAATCAAAGGAGGATTTGCTACATAAGAAACACCTAATGGATTATTTGATGGCAACTGCTTTTTATGCAGCTCAGCAAACATATCAATGTTTTTAAAAGCCTGGTTTTTACCTAACTCAAGATTTGCAAAAAACTCTGCCTTACCTTGTAATGCGGCATAAGCAATAATCGCCATACCCGCAAATTCTTTAATGAGCGCTGGAATTAGCGACGCAGCAGGAGCAAAATTGTGCGTTAGCAATTCTAAATCTGTTGAAAAAAAGAGATCCGGCCCGCTTAGTGAAAGTTTGTAAAAATTTGTAGGAGTAGAAAAATAATGTAACGCCACATCTCTGCATTCAATATTTCCGTGATTGCGTGAAACTAAAATATTATGCTTTTTCAGATCACCTGCCGCAACAAAAACTCCTTGCGTAATTTCATAAAATTCTTGCTGTGGAGAAACATAAATTGAGCCGGCTTGAGTTTTAATTTCAACACTAGTTTGTGATTGAAATTCGATGACCTCTTGCACTGAAACTGACGGTAGTGAGTCATCTGTTGCATTAAAACTTGTGATCATTGCGCCAATAGTTAACGCTTCTACAGGAATTAACCCACTGTTTGACAAGATTTTCGTGCTTGCCGGCAGGCACCTACAAGAACTACTCACAAGGTGAATAAACAATAAAAATAGTCCGAAAAAACGTTTGCCTAGCATTAATTGCCTTCCTTATATTTTTATACTTCGGACAGTTTTAGATCTGTGAGCATTTGAAATAACCCCATAATTCCTCTAATAACAACACTTTGGCAATCTCGCGATACGTCAACCCATTGTCTGCTAGCAGTAACGCTTTTATGTGATCTGTCGCCCTGCGATTTCTTTCAGCCTTGTGTTGGATTTGTAAGTTTTTTCTATCTTCATCGCTTAAAAAATACTTCATGCCTTCAATCTGTACAACCTTTCAAAGAAAAATCCAGGGCTTCATTCAGAATGAGTATAGAATTCAACGCAAGCGCCATTTTTTGGGTAAAGACAAGACTCCGATCCGTGATCCACTCTAATTCATAGGATTGGTATCAATAGGTTTTTATCTCGAGCAACCAAATTACTTGATGGCAAATGCAATTGTGCGAGTTGAAAGAAAATAATTTTTTTAAGTTTCAATTAGTCACTAGCTCTTATCACTCTGAAAAATAAATTAGACCATATTTCTTCGTTTGTTGGCGGCCAGGAATGTTGATTCCTGGCCGCTTTTTGTAGCTTGCATGGCAAATTTTTATTCGATACAGTATGGTACTTCAAGTTTGTGCGCTTACTCTGATTGAGTGATGGATTGATGAAGTTCTTTTTAAAAATCGCAGGCTACTTGATTGGTCTGTGAAAAACGTTGGAGAATCGGCAGTGAATATGAAAAGACTGAGTTACATTATTGTTCTTGGATTTTTAGTTACCCCTATACAAGCATTTCAACTCTATCGTCTTTTGGATAAGATGAATGAAAATGCACAGCAATTTGCTGCGGCTACAATTTCAGACGCAGTATATCGATCTAAGCAAGCTGGTGAGGGTAAACCAGACAACGAGCAAGAATGGGGTGATAAACCAACTCGGTATTCTCAGCAACAAGGCCAAGATCAAGGAAAAAAAGAAGAACAAGGAGTTGTCTACTTTAAAGACATTATTGGTATAGATTCTGTGCTTACCGAAGTAACAGAAATTGTTAAGTACCTTAAAAACTCCGGAAAGTATCGTAAGCTTGGCGCTCGCATGCCGTGTGGTATTTTACTTGAGGGGCCTCCTGGCTGCGGTAAAACAATGATAGCAAGAGCGATAGCTACGGAAGCTGGTTGTTATTTTGAGCAAGTCAGCGGTCCGTCATTTGTAGAAAAGTATGCAGGTGCTGGTGCATCACGCGTACGTGAGCTTTTTGCTAAAGCGCGGGCTCATCGTCCAGCGATTTTATTTATTGATGAGTTTGATGCAATTGCTGTAGATCGTTCGACGCTTGGCAGTGATGGGGTTGGGCAAGAATATAAACAAATCGTTAATCAGTTACTGACAGAGCTTGATGGGTTTTCTACAGACAATTCTATTATTGTGATTGCAGCTACAAACAATGCTGCATCGCTTGATCCAGCTATTAAGCGATCGGGCAGATTTGATAGAATTATTAATGTTCCCTTGCCTGATGAGCAAGCACGTAAAAAACTTTTGATTCATTACCTAGAAAAAATGCCTTGCTTAGATGATGATGTAACCGATGGATTATGTGATCAGATTGCCAAAGAGACGGGAGGTCTTTGTGGGGCTGATTTTAAAAATATGGTTAATGAAATGGCGATTGAAGCTGTGCGCGCGGAGAGAGATAAAGTAAGTGCGTGTGATGTCGTAGCTGGTGCTAAAAAAATTATGGGTCGACGCAATCCTCAACAGCAAGGCTTGCAGCAAAAGCAGGGCGCTGATGCTGTTTATTTCAAAGATATAGTAGGTATAAATAAGGTGCTTTCTGAGGTAGTAGAGGTTGTTGATTACCTAAGAAATCCAGAAAAATATCGCTTACTTGGCGGTAAGATGCCGCGCGGAATTCTTCTTGAGGGTGCTCCTGGTTGTGGAAAAACGATGATAGCAAAAGCTATTGCCACAGAGTCTAACTGTTATTTTGAGCAAGTGAGTGCGTCATCTTTTATTGAAAAATATGTTGGTACTGGCGCAGCGCGTGTGCGTGAGGTATTTGCTCGCGCGCGATCAAATCACCCATCAATTTTATTTATCGATGAATTTGATTCAATTGCCGGGATAGACCGATCAATGCTTGGTGCTTCTGGCGCTGGCTTAGAGTATAAACAAACTCTTAATCAGTTACTGACTGAGCTTGATGGCTTTGCTACGGATAATTCGATTATTGTGATTGCGGCGACAAATAACGCTGCATCGCTTGATCCTGCAGTCAAACGATCAGGTAGATTTGATCGTTTAATTCATGTGCCTTTACCAGATAATCAGGCACGCAAGGAGCTTTTGTCTCACTACTTGAAAAAATTACCACGCTTGGGTGATGATATAACCGAAGAGTTGTATGATCACATTGTTAAAGAAAGCGACGGTCTCTGTGCTGCAGATTTTCAAAACATGGTAAATGAAATGACAATTGAAGCGGTACGTGAGCAGAGCACGCAGGTATGTGCTCGCCATGTAGAAGCTGGTGCAGAAAAAGTAATAAGTCAGCGCACCTCTTTTATGAAAAATGAATTTAAAAATTTCTTAAAAAAGGTTTGAATAACTAAGGGAGTTTTGAGTGATGAAATTTATGAAACGCGGTCTATTGTTTCTTGCTGTGCTCGGGGTAGGTTTGCAGCAACCCGCATATGCTAAAAAAATATTTCGTAGTGGGGATGGAGTTCAAAAGCGTCCATCAAGCTGGTCTGAAATTTGCAAAGAACGTAAAAGCGCAGTTGTACAAATTTTTACCTGCCGCAACCACTTTGATATTTTTGAACCATTCAGACCACCAGAACAAGGTGGCGCTTCCGGCAGTGGTGTATTTATTAGTAGTGATGGGTACGCGTTGACCAATTTTCACGTTGTTGAATATGCGGTTGGGATCTACGCTCAAACTTCGTTGAGTGGGAAGGAACGTTTCGAGCTTGAGTTTGTTGGTGGCTGCCCGCAGCGAGACATTGCGCTGCTTCGCTTTACTCCTTCATCGCTTGATCGGTTTCGTAAAATTTCCAAGCAAAAAGATACGCCGTTCGTTGATTTAGGCAACTCTGACAATATTGTTGAAGCACAACCAATCATGTTGTTGGGCCATCCTGGAGGCGAAGAAGAAGTAAAAATTACCGTAGGCTATGTTAAAGGCCGCACGGTTGGTTCCGGTGGAGCTCTTATCCAAACCACAGCTCCTGTGAATTCTGGTGACTCTGGCGGGCCATTTTTTGATGACAGAGGCAATGTCATTGGTTTATGTGTTGCTAAAAAAATTGATGCCGAGTGCTTTGGTTACATTATTCCTATGAACAACATCACGCTTATGTTTGATGATCTTGTTAAAAATAAACTTTTGAGATTGCCATTTTGGGGTATTTGTTTTATTCCAACAAGCCAATCAACGCGAGAATATTTGCGTTGTTCCGAAGAGGGTGTCTACATATCAGAAGTCTTGCCTGGGGCATTGGCTGAAAAATCTGGCCTTAAGCGCGGTGATGTTATCACCTCTGTAGATGGCCGTAAGCTCGATGAATCAGGATATTTATTTGTTGATTGGACTGAGGAGAAGGTGAGCATTGTTGACTACTTGAATCGATTGCATATTGGATCTGATATAAAAGTATCATATTGTCGCGACGGCAAAATTCTTGCTACTTCGGTTAAGGCAGCGGCTCGGCAAATAATGCGTGTTGATTATTTTTATCCAGGTTTCGAGCAGTTGCCAGCCTATGAGATTTTTGCAGGAATGGTTGTTTCACAGCTTACAATCAACCATATTATGCTTATGAGTCAAATGGGTGCGGGGATTGAACCAGCTCTTGCCAAATATGCACAAGAAGAAGGCGATTTAGAGCCTCGACTTCTTATTACGTCAATTTTTAATACATCAAAGCTTCACCTTTCGCGCGCATTGAATAGGCGGGTTACTCTTTTGGATAAAATCAATGGGCAGCGCGTTACCACAATTGAAGAGTTTCGAAAAGCTGTCCTTGACGGAAAAAAGCAGGAATTTGTGACGATCGAGACTAACGGCGGCGCCTTTGTGGCATTACCCCTCAAAGAGATCTTGGAAGAAGAAAACCGCTTAAGTGATTTATATTTTTACAAGCAGTCAGATTTGGTTGCCTTGTTGAAAAAATAGTATAGATAATTTATTGATTTATTGGCGGCTCGGAATGTTTATTCCGAGCCGCTTTTGCGTTTGCAAGGTTGTTTTTTATTCGATATAGTAGGGCACTTCAAATGTATACAATTTTTAATGTTTAAGGAGTCCAAGTAGTGAACACCAGGCAGTTACGGAATGTATGGGTTGCTTTGGGTGTTGTAGTGTGTTTCTCGATTAGTAGTAGCTTGGCTTTAGGGAAAAAGCCTGCAGTTGATTCTCAAAAAGTAGTAAGCCCTCAGGCCCTACTAGCAAACATAATCGATCAAGAAGATTCTAAAGACTCTACAAATGAGCAAGGCTCTGTGTTGGTTGATACGCTCAACGAACAGCTTAAAGAGGTACAAGTAAGATTAGACGCCAGAGATGCTGAGTTTGATCTGATGCGCAAAATGCTTGCAGATCTTGCAAGAAAGGATCCTGAGAGTCCTGTTTTAGCAAAAATAAAAGAAGTAGAAGATTCTTTGACGTTGCACGAGCAAGAGCTTAAAGTATTAAAAAAAGCTAACCAAAAAGCGTCAGTTATCAATAACAATATTGTCATTAATAGTGGTATTGTTCCGGGTGCGCAAATTGTTGGACTGAGTACTCCAAGCTCTCAAGGAGTTTTGAAGTCTTTTACTTCTCTTTTTAATAAGGTAACAAGCGCTGTTAAATATTTTGGGCCGTCAGTCCTGAACCTTTATCTTGTTTATAGAGTATCTGGTTTGATGGCGGGTCATAAAGTAGAAATGGCAGCTATGATGGCAGAAATGTTGCGACTTGCTCAACAAGCGGCAACGCCTCAAGCCGCTGGCCAAGCTTCGTCGATACCATCTATGCCGGACGTTACAGGTTCTTGGATCCCGTCACTAGGGTATCTTCAAGCGGGGATTGCAGCTTATGCTTTATTGATGCCTCTTCTTATGGCGGCTGTAGAATGTGTTCCAAGCTTTGCCAAATCAGGCAATGCTCTTGGGGATTTTCCTTCTATTAAGGAGGAGAATTTATCCCATGAGCCAGGAGAATTAATTCCTAATAAAGCACCCTGGCTTGATCTAAAAGGTTTTTAACCCCCCTTTTTAAGGGTTTTTGTTAAAGTCTTGATCTTGTTATTAGGGCTGTGCTTTATTACGGATAAGAAAAGATTTTGCTGAGGGTTGGGGGTTATCCTTTTGTTGTCCATGACCTGTTAAAAATTCAACTGCTGCGTAGTAAAATACGTGGCAGTTTTTTTGTTTAAAAAAGGCTACTTGCAATCACTTGCAATCATTTACTACAACCTGCTAAAACTGCAATACAGTTCTTTAAGAGCTAATTTTTTTTCAGAAGAAGGGTTTTGGTATGGAGTATTCATCGGAACATTCTGTAGTACAGCTTTTTGTGCAAACAGCAATGTTTGATTGGTTGGAGCCTTACAAGCCACCGCGCCAAATAAGTACATTTGGCACCGGTTTTTTTATTGATAGTGATGGTCATGTGCTTACAAGTTTTCATGTCATCAGTGAGGCGGTAGCTGTGCAGGCTCAAGTTCCATCGTTAGGCAAAGAGCGCTTTGATCTAATCGTGGTTGGCATTTATCCGGATAGAGATATTGCTTTGCTAGAGCTTACACCGGCAGCAAAAGAGCGATTTTTAACATTTGTAGAACAAATTCCTTATATCCCCGTTGGTGAGTCTGATCGTGTTAAGCGAGGCGAGTCGGTATTTGCGCTTGGGTACCCATTAGGGCAAGAGACCCTTAAAATAACGCAAGGCGTGGTAAGTGGTTATCAAGAAATGGATGGCGAGGTTTTTTTACAAGTTACAGCGCCACTCAATCCTGGTAATTCAGGCGGCCCTTGTATTAACGAGATGGGCGAAGTGGTGGGGGTTAATACTTCCATTATTCAAGAAGCGCAAAACATAGGTTATGTCGTACCTATCAGTGATGTTAAAGCTGTTATTAAGGCTATGCATACCGTCAAAATTGTTCACCGGCCGGTGTTGGGCTGTGATTTTAACTACAGCTCATCGATTATGCGTACCTATCTTGGCAACCCAGAGCCGGGTGGAATTTATATCAATCGAGTGTTTAAGCAGACCTCTTTTTCGCAAGCTGGTATTCGAGCTGGCGATATGATTTATAAAATCAATCATCACGAATTGGATATTTTTGGAGATACTAATGTTTCATGGAGTGATGACAAAATTCACTTTACCGGGCTGCTTCATCGTTTTGATATTGGACAAGAGATTAATATTTTATACTACCGTCATGGCGAACGTTGTGAAAAAAAAATAACTTTTAATATGCAAAAGCCACTACCCATTCGACTCATGTTTCCTGAGTTTGAAAAAATTGAGTATGAAATTCTTGGTGGCATGGTGGTAATGCCTCTTACCTTTAACCACATAGGTGTCTTTGAAGAGCATCGTAGTGATTTGGGTAAATATTGCTTGCGTGATAATCAGTATGAAGGTCGCCTGGTGATCAGTAATATTTTCCAAAATTCCCCAGCACAGCAAGCGCGAGTACTTGAGGCTGGTGATGTCATTGTATTGGTGAACAACAAATCAGTACATACAATTGAAGATTTTTGCGCAGCGATTGAAACAGATAAAGATTTTTTAAGCATTACTACAGAAGAAGGTCATTTCAGTGTATTGTCGCTTCCCGAAATATTGAATGAAGAGGTGCGACTTGCTGACCAATATCGCTATCAATCAACGCCCCTGTATGCGCGGCTTGCCAAGCAATTGGTGTAGGGCTTTATGTTTGGGAGAAATCGTTCATATCGCAATGCGCTGCTTAAAAAAGAAGCGCATTGCGGTTATTCAGTAAAATGCGTTATCGCAGTTTGATCCTGCGTTTATGCGTGTCGCTAAGAATTTATAATGTTATGTATGAGGCGTTAAGCATCAGAAGCTTTGTGTTTTGGTGAGTCATGGACAATAAAACATGTAATAAATTGCGTAACTAAATCTTTAAATGCAAAGATCGAGCTATGTTCATTTGTGCTAGCCTGCGATCCAATTGTACATATCGCAGCACAATAGCAGCCAGCAATTATACAGCAGTCAGTATTAATTTTATCGATATCGCGCCCTACTTTTATAGGGGCTTCACAAGTTTCTTTGGGGTAATCACAGCAATTATCACAAAAAATAATGAATTTGCTCAAGCAGTCGCAGCAGAGTGCTTTTTTATCATCATCGCTATCAATTCTGTCGAAGGTTTGTTCAATCTTGGTTAGATTACTTGCAGATGGGGTTCTTTTGTTTGCTGCCTCTATGCATGAAAAACACCATAGACCCATTAATGTGATAATGAGAACCAGGCTCTTGTTCATGAGTTATTGCCCCTTTTTCTATTTATAGCCAGGAATAAGTAATCTATAATCAGAAGATGGCAACTGATGATAGAAACGCAAATGATTCAAAATCTGACCAAAGTTTGCCGATCAATAGACTTTTCTGCAAGAAAATAAAAATCTGATAAAGCTAGGATCGGTTGAGTTTTTAGCGTAACCATATCACAGCCTCACAATGGGAAGAATGATAGCCAATCCGATTGTCAGGTGTATTTCGAGAAAATTCTCGATAAAGCGTTGATTTGTGCCTACCAATCATCATAGCTATTTCCTTAAACCTTGTGTCACTGCGCTTCATCACGAACAACTAATTTCTTTCTTCTAAGTTCAATTGCTTGTAAGTTTTCATGGCGACACCGACCCTGATATAATTCAGGGTCGGTGTCGCACTTCATTCTAGAATTTTCCATTTTTCTGTTGGCGAGATTCTCGTCCGTATCTCTCGATACATTTCGCCGTGCGAAATACAGGAGCCGGACGGACAAGAGGCTTTCAAGATCAGTTCGCTTCGAACATTTCACTCCAATTGCTTCAAGTGTTTCGTGTAGCACTTTTGTGCATAGCGAAATGTATCGAGAAGTGGGAACTGGGTAGTTTTACAAGAAGCCTAATATAAAATTAAATAACGGGGGGGGGTTCGCCCCCCCCGTTTCAATTAGCTATTTACCAATCGTTGCTGCTAGTTTTTGCAATACATCTACTTGTTCAGTCTTGTATTCCATAAATGGCCAATGCTCAAGATTAAATGGATGATCCATCACAGGATTTTCGTCCTTGGTAAATCCCCATGCGCTGTACGCTTTCAATGCTGTGTCGTTGGTAACGCGCGTGCACAGAAAAATGCGTTTAATGTCTGGGATAATCTTAAAGATTGAGCTCATCAATAGTTTGCCAAGTCCTCGCTTTTGATGCGAGTTTTCAACAGCAAAGCACATAACCTTAATATCACCCGCTGTATAATTTCCACGCATTAAAAAGGTGATGAAGCCAAGCATAGTACTTGTTGCTTGATCTTTTACCGATACAAAAAAACAAGCATCATTTGAGTACATTTTGATCAGGTGTTCTTTTGTAATCAAGGGCAGCTGGGCAATATCAAAGACAAAGTGTCCCTTGAGAATAGACTCCATTGTTTCCTCTGCCGCTTTCCAGTCAACCCTTTCTATGCCTTTTTCGAATAAGGGCTCAAAGGGTTTAAAGTAGGTATCTTTGCCTACTACTTCTGGAAACGCTTTTAAAAATTGCATTTCTACGGGCGTGTACGCGTCGCGTGCAAAGCTCCATGTACTTGCCATAGCTGTTGAAAAATCTGCCGAGATAACCGTTGTTTTAAACCAGTCGAGAGTGACCGGTGTGCCGAATTTATCTTTTGCTGAAAAACTGCCTGAACTTTTTAAATCGGTGGGTTGATTCATTTTTATACCTTCTTTCAATGAAGGCTCTGTTTGTTTCGTTATACAAGGGCGAGTAAACAGCATGCCGCTAAGGCACAGTGCTGCCGCACCAGCCGCACTGGCCGTTTTGTTTTTATAAAACATTAACAATTCCCTTAATCAAGCGTTATTTGCCCGAGGGTTTTACTGATTGTATTACTAAGAAAGAAAGCAGGTCTATGTAGCCGTAACGGCTAGGCCAGACGAGTTTCATTAGTTGATGTTGAAAAGAACCTTCATAAGCTATCCACCGGTCGTGTCACTATTTTGAATTAAAATGATCTCGTAACCCTAGTGGAGTAGTTATAAACTGTCAAGAGTGATACATTAACACCCCTTTTTCTGTATATTCTAGCTTTTCCTGAAAAGTGCTATTGAATCAACAGTTCTTCCATCATGGAGCGCCCAAGAACCCCAGGATGACAGGGCTTTAAGGGGGACAATCTTTTTATTGAAAACTTGTTTATACTTGCCGGATCATCTTCTTAACGAAGATGACAGAATTGGGTCCAATATTTCTTTGCAGACACCTTGCTCTGACTTGGCTTTTTTACCAAATACGAGACTAGCAGCATGCTACAACAATCAATTATTAATTCTGCTGACGATATTTTTCTGCAAAGCAGCCAAGAAGTACGCGCTCGCTTTGAGCGCGAAGGGCTCAGTGCTGCAGTCATTGATGATGTGCGCAGCTCCATTTGGTCATATCATACAGAAAGTCGCCGCAGCTTTCCCTGGCGCGAAGTTATTACACCCTACCGCGTTGTAGTCTCTGAGATCATGCTCCAGCAAACACAAACCTACCGTGTAGAACCAAAATTTATAGCGTTCGTTGAGCGCTTTCCTGATTTTGCCACACTTGCACAAGCACCGTTTGATGAAGTGCTGCGCTACTGGAAAGGGCTTGGCTACAATCGCCGAGCGCAAAATTTACAGCTTATCGCTCAGCGCTTGCTCGCTGAGCATGAAGGCATGGTGCCACTAATACCTGAGGCAATGCTCTCGCTGCCAGGCATTGGCACAGCAACCGCAGCATCGATCTGCGCATTCACCCATAATCAGCCAACAATCTTTCTTGAGACCAACATTCGCACACTGCTCATCTATTTTTTCTTTGATGCCACACGGCCCATACACGATAAAGAATTATTTCCAATCGCAGCAAAATTGCTCGATGCCTCCCGTCCACGCGAGTGGTACTACGCACTCATGGATGTCGGCGTATTGATCAAAAAACGAGTAGGCAATTTGACGCGCCTAAGCAAGCACTACACAAAACAATCTCGCTTCGATGGCTCACGGCGGCAGATTCGGGGCAAAATATTAGAGCTCTTACTTGCCGCACCAGCATGCACCCGAGAAGAGCTTGAAACGCTCGTTAACGATAAAGCAAAACGCACTCAAGGCGTGATTGATGAGCTGCTACAAGAAAAATTTTTGGTTCTTAATGGAAAGCTAGTTACATTGAAGAAGTAATACCAATTACACAAATTAATCATGTATTTATAGCTTGTTACTTGCCCAAAAGAAACCACTAATAACGCTATCCTGTCATCCCGGACGGAGCTTGCCCTCGGCTACGATCGAGGGATCCGGGATCCATTCTAATTCATAGGATTGGTATAATTACCTTGCAGAAACCGCACAAATCTCTTGTATCAGACAAAGTGACCTCTTTCGCGGTTTAAAAGCAGCGGTTTTTGACTGCAAGCTCACTGAATTTTACAGCATTCTTAAAAGCGAGTGAAAGTTTCGACCAGGTTGATATATGCGCTGATACGTGGATTGGTATTATTTTAAAAAGAGTGATTAGTGGTTTTCATTAAGTGATCGCGCTATTCCCCCATAGGAATCATCTTTTGATGATGCGCCAAGAGCAAGCGCATAGGGCGTAATTTGGGGCTGCAATTTTGAAATAAATTTAATACTATTTAGCTGAGGCCTGACACGGTACCGCTTTTTTTTTGATGTAAAAAGAGAACGGTAGTGTCGGGCTTTTATCAATTAAAATCTAAGCTATTTTAAGTTTTTCAAGAATCCGGTTTTAGTTTTTTATGGGCATAATAAGCAAAAAAAATCCCTCCAACTTAGGACAAGCTGGAGGGTTGGGGGGGCGAACAATACGATAAACGTACTGTTCATTTAGGGATTTTGTATAGCCGGAGTGCGCTCTTTTTTCAAATTTATTGTGTTTGAATGTTAGCAGGCAACATTTGCACTGTCAAGAGAAATAACGATCTTTAAGCCAGGCTGAATTGCACGTGTAAGTCAGTTATCACGCTGATCTCTGGATGAGATTTAATTTTTAGAACCTATAAAAAAAACTAAAAAACATGTGCAATTTATATCGAATTACGTATTGCGTGATTAAAGCTTACTGTTATTTTCCATTCCCTGATGAGGCTGTACCGAGGCTGCACAAAGCTTTGATTTCTTTATGAGTTAAAAGACGAGATTCTCCTTTGGCGAGACCTTTTTTTGAGATTGGGCCGAAAGAGATGCGCTCTAAATGTTCTACGTAATAGCCCATTTGCTCAAAAATGCGACGGATAATGCGATTTTTACCGCTATGCAAAGTTATATGCATAGTTTGGGTGTGGCGGCCGCGTGATGGCTCTATGCTATCAACACGTACAAAACCATCTTCGAGTTGTACGCCGCGTCTGATTTGTTCAATTTTATCTTCAGTCAAAGGCTTGTGTAATGTTGCTGCGTATGTTTTACGCATTTCAAATGAGGGATGTGTCATGCGTTGTGCAAGTGCTCCGTCATTCGTAATGATTAATGCACCGGTTGTGCTACGATCAAGGCGACCAACATTGTACATCCGAGTGCCTTTAAGCCGTGGATGACTAAGAAGGTCGAATACTGTTGGGCGGCCTTCAGGGTCAATTGTGGTGCAGAGTATACCGGCTGGCTTATTGATAACGAGGTACACTAATTCTTCTTCTTGGCTAAGAATTTTTTTATTATAGCGCACAACATCGCGCTCTTGCATTTCATAGCCTGGATTAGTGATTACAAAGTTATTGACGGTGATTTCACCGCGTTTGATTAATAATTCAGCCTTACGACGTGAACAAAGGCCTGAATGCGCTACAAATTTAACTAAAAGGTTTCTAGGTTCGGTCGACGGTAATGTTGCTGCTTTCATGTGCCCTTATTCCGGTAAAACGTTAAAAATTCAGAGAGAGGGGAGGTTACCATATTTTTATGGCTTTGTGTATGGGGGGATGAAAGAATGCAGGTTGAAATAATTAAGCGATGTCCGTGGGGCCGTTTTCGATTTCAAGCCTTAAAGCTTGGGCTTTTTTAAGAAGATGTTCTTTCTTGCTCTGCAATTCTTTGCGGGTATCAAGAAAATGACCAAGTACCGAATCAAAGGTCATATGGATGGAAACCTGAGCCCTGCTTGTCCGTAAGGCAATTTTATGTACCGGGAAAATGCCCACAACATGGTGAGCGTGCTGGCAGGCTCGTAAAATGGCTGCTAGATCAACCTTGTCTTGTTTGCCTTCGGCGAGGTGATACACAATTTTGACAATTGCGGTATCAAGATTGGTTGCCTCAACGACGCGTAAGATGGCGCCAGTTTGATCTTCATCAGGAGTAAGGTGGATGTCTAACTGAATCATTGGTCGAGAAGGGACGATGTGGAAATCGTAAGAAGTTTTGCGCGTACCATCATCTTTGGGTTCAATGGTAACAGTACAATATCCTTTTTCTTCTTTGCGTTCACCAAAATCGACTCGCTCAATCGACCCGGCATAGACGATAGGGATTCCGCCAGGATTTAGATTTTGGTGGCGATGTAGATGCCCAAGAGCTACATAATCAAATGGTTGAATTGCAAGCTGTGACGGTAAAAACATCGGGTCAGAACCGTAGATGGCGCATTTTTCCGATCCTGAGAAAATTCCACTCGTCACCGTGAGGTGACCACACAGAATTGAGGGAATGGTAGGATCCAATTTCTGAGCAAACGCCACAATCAGTTCACCAATTTTCTCAGAAATATAACCAGTAATTTCGTGCTGATCTTTGAATCGATGGGTTTCGCTGGCTACAAGGTTATTGCGCGTAGGCCAAGGAATACCAACAATTTGAATAGGGCCGGATTTGGTTTGCAAGAGCAAGACGTCTGGCTTGCTAAATACGTGAAACGTATTTAGAGGGACTGAAGAGAACACGTCGAGGGCATGTGCTTTGCCAAAGCTTAAAGGGTGATCGTGATTGCCAACCACAATAACAACTGGAATATTGGCATTGTGTAGTTTTAGTAACGATTCTATTAGTAATTTTTGTTGGGTTGGCGTTGGGTAAGCGGTTTTATATGCATCACCGCAGAGCAAGAAAAAATCAGCTTGCTCCGTGATTGCCGCATCAACGCAGGTATCAAAACTTTGCTTGAAATCCCAAAGACGGGAATGGATTCCCGTCTTTGGATCAATGCGTCCGTAATTTTCAACGCCAAAATGAATATCTGCTGTATGGAAAAATCGTATCATATTTGGTCGGTAATATTGGTTGTTTTTATTGCACCATGAAAGCCTAAGGCTTCATCCAGTGTGCTTTGGGCATTTTTTTTTCCAATGTCTTCAGTGATGCAAGCGCAACTATGTTTTTTAACTAATTCAGCCTTTATTTTTTCAGCGTAGCCTTCTTTTAGTTGTTGACGTGATCGGCCGATTGCTAGGCTGCCGGCGGGTACATTTTCGTTGATGGTTGAGCCACCAGCGGTGTAAGAGCCTTTGCCGATCGTAACCGGTGCGATAAGGGTATTGTTACTGCCAATAAATGCATTATCTTCAATGATGGTGCGATTTTTCTTCACGCCATCATAGTTGCAAATGATTGTGCCAGCACCGATATTGACACTTTTTCCGATTGTTGCATCGCCTAGATAGCTTAAGTGTTTGGTGCGTGAGTGGTCGCCAATCGATGTTGCTTTGATTTCTACAAAGTTACCGATTTGCACGTCGTTGCCAATTTCTGAATTACCACGGACACGAGCAAATGGGCCGATTTGAACTTCTTCACCAATGCTGCTGTCTTGAATAAAGGTGTGTGGTTGTATTTGTGTGTTGATGCCGATTTTTGAATTTTCAATAATGCTAAATGCTCCTACAAAGCAATCTTCACCGATTACGGTGTCACCAATTAAATGAGCGCCTGTGCCGATAAATGATCCTGAGCCGATTTTAACATTGATATCGATATGGATACTTTGTGCTAATTCAAAGCGAACGCCTTCAGACATCCAGTGTTTAATAAACTCTGAACGTTTGATTTGCTCCACTTCCCATAAGTCTTGTAAGGTGTTAACGCCCCGTACATAGTCATATGCAACTGGCTGAACAGTTACTCCAAGCCCTTGATCACAAGCCATTTTAATGAGGTCAACAAAGTAGACTTCGCCTGTCAGTTGGTTTTTTGCAATTTTGTCGATGTTGTTTTCAAGGAACGCTCGTTTCATGATGTAAACGCCGGTGTTGATTCTGTTTATTTGGCGTTGATCAGGGGAGCAGTTTTTTTCTTCGACAATTTCGATTTTGCCATCTTTTTCAAGGACGCGGCCATAACCTGCTGGATCAATAACGAAGGTCGTGCAAAAGGAGATGGTAGCCTTGCTTGTATGATGTATTTCGATGAGCTCTGTAATGAGTGACGGAGTAATTAATGGCGTATCGCCATACAAAATAAGAATATTTTCTTGATTCCATGTGGTGCGTGAACAAGCAACTGCATCCCCGGTGCCTTTTTGTTCGACCTGTAATGCAAACTGAATGCCAGCTTGCGCGTGCTGTGTAACTTCTTGGCGAACCGCCTCAGCTTGGTGTCCTAGCACAATAGTAGTAGGAATATTGAGCGCCTCGAGTGCCTTGACCGGATACATAATCATGCTGCGACCGCAAATATTGAACAAAAGCTTTGATTTTTTTGTTTTAAAGCGGCTTGATTTTCCTGCTGCAAGGACTATTGCTTGTGTATTGTGGGGTGTGACCATTTGAAAGCTCCTAGGCAAAGAACCAAACTGTTTTTAAGCCGCGATGTTTAAGGTAAACAATTGCTACGATTTAGCTTACTTTTTTTTTAATAACCTTCAATCTTTCCCGATGCGGCCAGTTAAGAATAGTCCAATTTCTTCGGGCAATGCAAATAATGCGTACTTAAAAGACATTGATTTATTTGTGGATTGTTCTAAATTCTTACAATCATTAAAAATTATCGTATTTTCGGAGAGATGGCTGAGTGGCCGAAAGCGACCGCCTCGAAAGCGGTTATCCCGGGATGACTGGGATCGCGGGTTCGAATCCCGCTCTCTCCTCCAGCCTTCGTCCAAACCGTTCATCCTGAGTAGCGACCTAAGTCGCGTATCGAAGGACGTCTGGCAAGCCAGTTAAGGATTTAAATTGAAATTTGCTAGCACGATTGACGTAGGCTGTGCGCCATAGCCTTTGCGTAGGCGGGCGATTCCGCAAGGAAATGCCTTCTACCAGAGACGCCCGGCGTAGCCAGGTAAGTTTTTTACAGGGACTAAAACAACAAAAAAAGGATGGCAGTGGAGTCTTTTATCAATCCAGCGATTAAATCGGAATGTAGTGAAAATCAGCTTTGTGCGATTGTTCCTAAACTATGGGGTCGTGAAGAATGGATTGTAAATAACGAAAAATACTGCGGCAAAAAGTTGCTATTCAATAAAGGGTTTCGCTTGTCCCTACATTTTCATAAAATCAAAGAAGAATCATTCTATGTGCTTACTGGTACGATTTATTTAGAGATTGTTGACCAAGGTATTCGATCACAAAGAGTGATGAATGTTGGAGATGTTGTACATATCAAGCCATTGGTACATCATCGAATTACGGCGATTACTGACGCTGAGATTATGGAATTTTCGACGCATCACATGGAAGATGATTCCTATCGTCTTGAGGAAAGCAGTAAAATAGACCTTTCTACACTTATTTTACCCCTATGAATAAATGGTTGGCTTTTTTTGTAGTTTTGCTTGCAAGTCTAGCTGGATTACTATTTTTTCTTATTCAAGGCCAATACGTACTGATTAAATTACCATGGTTTTCATATCCTCTTGTTGAAAAAAGAGCTGATCGGCCAGCAGAGGTTCAGCGTGACGTGGTATGTCAAATCTCGCGACAGGGCTTGACCATTCAAGTTAAAAAAAATATTTTATGGCCACAAAATCAATCAGAAGCAATCAAGCGGCTTGTTGAGTTATGGGTTGCTGCTGGGGTTGAAGAAGGTGTTGTTGCTGAAGAAGTAAAAATTCACTCAGTTGCACTTACTCATCAAGGTACGGTAGCATTGTTTGCGTTTGAAAAAACCTTTATTCCCGCTCATTTAAGTACCATTGCGCGTTGGCAGTTAGTTGAGTCGTTATTGCAAACCTTGCGGACCGCAGGAGTGGTTCTTGAGGGGGTTTATTTCGTACAGGGAAAGCATTTCTTGCAAGACGATTATCTTGATTTTTCTCAGCGTTGGCCAATTGGTGGTTATCAATCTTAGAGCGAGGATTCTTTACTTTCATTCTGAAATTATGCCAGACTCCTCATTGGTGGGATGTTTGGTATGTTTATTATGAGGGGAAGGGTGAATTGTGGTATATCTTTTTTTAAAAAAACCATCAATTTTTTTTGTTATGTGGCTAATTTGCATTTTTTCGATAAAAAATCTTGATGCAATGCGACTGCCATCGTTTGGGCGTGATTTTTCAATAGAGGTAATGCAAGCAGAAGTTGCTATTGCAAGTGCGGATTGCCAAAAAATAAAACCGGAAAAATCTGCCGTAATTGACATCTTGGGCCAAATCCTGCAGGTTGTGAAAAATTTAAAGCAAAGCCATCAAGCAGATCCTATGGTTGTGAATGATGTATTGCGCAGCGAAGCTGCTCAGGCGAAAAATATAGATGTGCTGGTCAATCTAATCACTCAAGTAGCGCAATTTTCAAACGTACAAGAAGGCTCAGTGCTTTGGCTCTTTAAAAAAGCGAAAATTCGTGCGAATCAAGAGATTTTACTGTGCCATATCCTTGGTGATAAACACGTCCGATCCGCATTGATGCATGATTTTTTCTTTGTACTGCGTAGTGAAGTAAAACAAGAAATAAATGAGCTTATTGATTCGGCTGCATTACCAGATGCGTTGTTGAAAATGCGAGAATTTTTTCAGCAATATTTTGGATTAATATTTTGGCGAGATGCCTTTACTTCTTGGATTAATTTTGTAATTGATACGGCTCAATATCTTCTCAATTCATATGTTGATACGATACAGCAAGATATAAACCAAGTGATTGATCAGCTTGAAAAAGAAAACGGCAATCCGTTGCTTAACGTTGTCATTGATCATGCCGATCAAATTTTACAACAACAAATCGATGAATTACAGCTTCAAACCAATCAGCAGATTGACCAACAACAGAGTACTGGATTTAAATCTGACACCAATCTGATTGATAAGGGCCTTATCTCAACCACTGTTCTTTCTGTGTTGATTGATTTTGTCTATGATGCAGTTGAGGATTTAGTGCAGGTGTCGGCCAATACATTAGAGCATGCAGTGCAAATTGCGACAGATCAAATGGTGCATCATCCGGAGTTTGATGAGGCTATTGATGAAATTATGCAGCTTGTACAGCAAAAGATAGACGCTGCACAAGCAGAATTAGACCAAGTAGTTGATGCGCAAAATAAGGTATCTAGTTGTCTTTAGACTTGTAATCATCGTTCAGTATGTTAGGATGCACCCGTATTACCAACGGGTGCATCAATTTTTTTAAGGGGTTGTATGGACTTTGAAAAACCGCATTATCGCCATGAGTACATTGAACAGGGGAAAAAAGTCGCTGAAAAAACAGAAATGCAACGACTGTTGCTCTTTTTGTATAGGTTCCCCATGGGCAAGCTTGTACGGCCTTTATTGCGTTGGAGTATCATTAGCCGCTTTTATGGTTGGTACCAAAGCTCCGCTTTGAGCGCAAAAAAAATAAACAAATTTATAAAAAAACATGATATGAATATGCTGGATTTTATTGTTCCGGCTGGCGGTTATCGCTCATTTAATGAATTTTTTTGCCGGGCACTTGTTCCTGGTGCGCGATCAGTTGATCTTGATCTGCGTTCACTGGTTTCTCCCGCAGATGCGAAATGTTGGGCGCTGCCAGAAGTAACTATGCAGGCAACATTTTTTGTTAAACAGCAGCAATTTTCACTTAAGACTTTGCTGCGTGATGAGGCAGCGGCTGAATATTTCGATGGCGGGACTCTCTTTCTGTTGCGTCTTGCTCCCTATGATTACCATCGATTCCATGCACCACTCAGCGGTGTTTATTCTCAACCAAATCGTCTTGGTGGGACTTTAGAATCAGTAAATCCTCTCGCTTTTAAATCAGGCTGTATGCCTCTGTTAGAAAACAAGCGGCATGTCGTCATGGTCAAATCGGAAGAATTTGGCTGCGATGTTGCGGTGATCCCTGTTGGCGCGATGATGGTCGGTGAAATCGAATACTTGGCTCCATTGCCGGCAACCCTGGCAAAAGGCGATGAGCTGGGTTATTTCGCTTTTGGCGGATCAAGCGTGATTGTGCTACTGCCTCGTGGTGTCTTGCGTGTTCGTGCTGATTTGGCGGCATACACGGCCCGTGGGTTTGAAGTCGCCGTAAAAATGGGCGAATCGATCGGTACGTTTGTTGAGTAGGTAATTAGAATTTGCGGTGTTCATGGATTCGATACATTTTGCGCGGGAAATAATGCGCAAAACACTCACCAAGAACGGGATGTTCTAATTATCAAAGTTTCAACTCCATTTCACAAGTAATGACCAAGCCTGTGAAAATTTTGATTTATTAAAATTAAAAATCTAAGAATCTCTGCATGCTATAAAATTTATTAAAAAGCCTTTCGTGGTGAGTGTTTTGCGTAACATAGTGAAGCAAAATGTATCGAATCCATGAACACTGCTTAATTTTCTCAAAAATATCAAATGGTGCGTGTTTAATTAAACACGCACCATTCTTGTTTCTATCTGAATAACTCAATAATTTTTATAAGCAAAATTAGTTGTTTTTGTTCAAATTTAAAGGCAGGGCGGTTGCCTTGAATAATGCATATTGTATTGTTAATGGAGTGAAGTGAATTTTTTAACATACTTTGGGGGATTTTATGAAACGTTTAATGATGTTATTTGCAACGACGCTGTTGCTTGGTGGGCTAAATGCTCATCAACAAATGCAGAGCTCAACAATCCATGAAGCTGCGGCTAAAGGTGATTTAACTTCGCTTTGTATGTTTTTGTCTGCTGGAATGCCGGTAGATGTTCTAGATGGCAATGGCAGGTCTCCTTTTTCCATAGCGATTAAAAATAAACAAAGAGCAATTGTGAATTTTCTTATCGCTCGTGAAGGTAAGAAAGATTGGTCAGGTAAGAGCGCTTTAGTTAATGAAAATTCCTTCTATCAAGCGATTAGAGCTGGTTATATTGAGTTGATAAATATATGCTTGGATGCTGGCGTTAATGTTAATTCCGTAATTGGGTCTCAATCACCTCTTATGCTTGCTCTTCAATGCGAACATAAAAATAAAGAAGTTGTAAAATTATTGATAGCTCGCGGGGCTACTATTGCTACCGGTGATGTTTTGTGTGCCGCTGCTATTGCAGGAAATGTTGAGCTAGTAAAATCCTGCTTGGATGCTGGCGTTGATGTTAATTCCGTAACTGAGGGAGAATCACCTCTTGTGGCTGCTCTTAAATACAAAAATAAAGAAGTTGTAGAATTATTGATAGCTCGCGGGGCTACTATTGCTACCGGTCGTGTTTTGCGTGAAGCTGTTATTACAGGAAATGTTGAGCTAGTAAAATCCTGCTTGGATGCTGGCGTTGATGTTAATTCCGTAACTGAGGGAG
>CAMATL010000021.1 GCA_945861145.1 candidate division TM6 bacterium GW2011_GWF2_37_49
CTTAGAAGTAGTTACAGCACTACTCACGGCAGGCGCTGATTTAAACAAACAAAACAACGAAGGCTTGACGCCATTGCACTGGGCTGCAATGCAAGGCCACTTAGAAGCAGTTACAGCACTACTTGCAGCTCCTGGCATACAAGTAAACACTCAAAACAACACAGGCTTGACGGCATTACACATGGCTGTAAGAGAAGGCCGCTTAGAAGTAGTACAGGAACTACTCGCTGATCATGGCATACAAGTAAACACCCGAGACAACGGCGGCTTGACGGCATTGCACGTGGCTGCAAGAGAAGGCCACTTAGAAATCGTAGCTGCAATAAATGCACACATCGCCGCACAACGCTGGTTTTTCCAAAAAGTTTTTAATTACTTGGCGGGCTGGTTACGCAGATGACTAATTAGGGGATGTGGCTTTCACATCCCCTTCTGTGTTGTTGCTCTTTTTCTCAGGTGAGCCCGTAAGCCGTCCGTCGTCAGCCTCATAAAAAACACCCACATCTCGCACCCACGCACCCACGCACCCACAAGCTCCAAAGCAAGCGGCTGCACGCGGCGGGCTGATCAAAGCCTTGCTACATGCCACAGACTTGTACAGTCTCGTTGCCAACTGTTTCGACCTTCTGATAGATCTTCTCTTCCCATGTTCTTCCAGCTCTACGATCAAAAATTACTAAATACCCATCGGTTATACCAGAGGTACGCAGATACTCCACCGTCTGCAGCAGGCCTTTAGGCTCCGTTTTAGAATCACGATAGACTTTAATTTCAATGACGAAGCGCTTACCACCAAAGCTGATCAAAAGGTCAACACGACCCCGACCAATGGCATATTCGCGATGGATTGTGCCACCACCATTGATAACCCGCTGTAAAAAGGCGAGCAAAAAGAGATGAGGTGCTGCTTCTTTGTAGGGCTTGCGAGTAAGAAGTATGTCAGCATGTTCACGATAAAATTCTGTAAATGCATGCAAGAGCTTGGGAACATTGAGTGTTTTGTCCGGATTTACATACCAGGCTGTTTCTTGATAGATGGTACGTGTAGCCGAGGCAACCAGTGCACGAGGAAATACTTCTTGATAAATTGGGTTAGCTATTTCAAGCCCTTTGGAACGCCGTTTGAGCATGCCAAGGGATTGCGCATACTCAATGTCATCATCAGGAAATATTTTTGGTTCCATGTTGCCAGAAATAATCGCGTCAACGATATTGCCTACGCGTTCTTCGCTTAGTTTATCAATCAATGCGTCAATATGAGTATCTTGGCGTACGATTAATGCCTCACGAGACCGCTCCATGACCTCAAGCGTGATTGGCTCTGCTCTATTTTTTACATCACGAAAACAGGCTTGATAGGCAAGCGCATTGACAAGCCACGGCTGGCCCAGGGTCTGCTCAAAGGAGTACGCAATCGCTTCTTGAGTAAACTGCTGCCCCGTTGCAGCGGTGTGTTGGTTGTACAGTATTTCAACTTCTTCACGTGAGAAATCTTCCATTGTCAAGCTCTCAGCCTTAACGTTGAAAGCACTGCCGCCGAGGATAGTTGTCTGATCAATTTCAGAATAGATGCGATAATCGCGCACATCACGCACACCAATTAAACAAGCTGACTGAGGAAAATTTTTAGGCCGATCTTTATAGCCTGATCGCAATTGCCTCAACACAGAAAGGAGTGAATCACCGACCAAAGCATCAATTTCATCAATAAAAACAATGGTTGGCAGTGGTGACGTTTCAGCAAATACACGTAAAAACTCTTCAAGGTCATTGCCATTCATGTCTGTTGGTGTTTTTTTATCGACAATAGAGGCAAGCGATGGATCATTATCACCAAATGCTAATTTAATTGCGCTTCTGATGGCGGAAACAATAGTTGCCATAGCGAGGACTACATTACTACGCGCCGATTGGGCAGCTTCAATATTCACGTAAAAGGCTTTATAGTTACCTGAAGCATTTAATCGATCAACAAAAAGACTCATTGCTGTTGTTTTACCACTTTGTCGTGGTGCGTGGAGGATGAAATATTTCTCCGCCTTGATCAAATCAAGTAAAACTTTTTCGTCAAAACGAAAGGGTAAATGGTAATGATTTTCTGGTTGAATAGGGCCGGCGATACAAAACGTTTTTTCCATACAAAACAAATCCCCTGATTAAATTACTTCAGAAAACATCAGTCTAGCATATTGTGCATTGAGAGACCACGCTCTAAATTTCTGGATCCTGATTGATAACGCGATCTATTCCAGGATTTAAAACCTCTCATCAGGTCTTTACGGAAGCTTTGCCAAAATTTCAGACGGCAGCAAAAATGATTCAATGTGAAAACTCACGGTGTTGCATTTCATTATTGACTGTGCCCCACCCACTCCACCGCCTCCAAATTGCTATTTACTATTTGAACTTAATCGTGTTAAGATTAAATCAGCTATTCTGCTAGACTTTATTAAGTTTTATTTCTTCCAATTGGGGATTTTATTATCAAAAAATATATTGTACTTACACTTCTCCTATCCTTGCTTGGCATGAACATTTCTGTCCAAGCGATGAAACGCGGCGGCGGCAAAAAGAGGCCCTGCGGCAGCGGCGAAGAAGGCGGCAAAAAGAAGCGCGTCGCCGCACACCCAACATTATGAATGGCGGCGATTTACAAGCTTTGCCTTGTGGTCACACATTTCACGCTGAATGCTTAGGTCGGTTAATCCAAAGTGCGTTCGGTAGTCGTGATACCAACTTTGACCAGCTTAGATGCCCGAATTTTAGTTCTGATGGTTTGGGCTGCGCAGGGGTTTTAACCCGCGAAGAAATAGGTGATTTTACATCTTTGTCGTCATCTTCATCTTCTTCATCGGCAGCTGATGGCAATGCTACTATTTTAGCATTTTTCGACCAGCGAGCAGCCCAACGAGCAAACCCTACGGTTATCGTTGTTACAGAGGAAGATGCTGTAGTCCTGGCAGAGCTAATTGCGGCAGGTCAATTACAAATTTGTCCTGGGTGTAGAACACCAACACAGCGAATTGAAGGCTGCAATCACATGATCTGTAGCACAAATAAAGGCGGCTGCGGCACTCATTATTGTTACCCATGCGGCACTCGCTACAATGGCAGAGGCTGGGGAGCACGCGCATGTGCCTGTCCGCACTTTCCTGGTTGGGCTGCAGAACGAATACCTGTCGCAGATGGTCATGGCGGTGCCTTACCTCAAGCTAACCCTATGGCCCTCATCGATGCTGCATTTCGAGGCCACCTAGCAGTAGTCCAAGCACTACTCGCTCAAGGCGCTGCAGTAAACAATCCAGACAACCGCGGCATGACTGCATTGCACTGGGCTGCAGAAAATGGCCACGCAGAAGTAGTCCAAGCACTCCTCGCTACTCCTGGCATACTCGTAAACACTCAAGCCCACGACGGCAATACGGCATTGCACGAGGCTTCATATGAAGACCACCTACCAGTAATCCAAGCACTACTCGCTGCTCCTGGCATAGAAGTAAACACACCTGACCCATTTGGCATGACGGCATTGCACTGGGCTGCAGAAAATGGCCACCTATCAGTAGTCCAAGCACTACTCACGGCTCATGGCATACAAGTAAACACCCGAGACAACCGCGGCAATACGGCACGTGCCATTGCAGTACAGAATGGCCACGTAGAAATTGTAACTGCAATAGATGCCCACATCGCCGCACACCCAACATTTTTTCAACAAATTTTTAATGCATTGCAGGAATTTATTAATCCTGGTCTTGATTAATTAGCCTCAGACTCGTCTACGCTTGCTTGGATGCTCGCAAAAGTCACCATGATGACGAAAATCAATGTAGGGGATGTGGAAACCACATCCCCTTTAATCATTATTCCCGACCCTGTTGTTGGTCTTTTTCTCAGGTGAGCCCGTAAGCCGTCCGTCGTCAGCCCCATAAAAAACACCCACATCTCGCACCCACGCACCTACGTGCCGCTCCACCCCCGCACCGTTCACACCCACATCTCGCACCCACGCCCCACGCACCCACAAGCTCCAAAGCAAGCGGCTGCACGCGGCGGGCTGGAGGGCAAAAGCGCAATGCTTGCCAAAAAAAAGCATGGATCCGCGACACAAAATACATCCTTAATCAATAATCAATCCTCCAAAATCAATCCTCCAACAATCAATCCTCTTCCTTCCAAAAAAATTTTCGAGAATTTGCCCTCACCATCGCCAGCAAGGACCATAAATTATCAGACTTCAACTTGAAACAATCGCGCAACATTCTCACTGCTAAATATTCACCAAGAAAAGCCGCTGTTCTCAAATTTTATCTCACAACAACAATAAAAAAGTAATTGCACCCGATCACAAGAACGAATATCCTTAAAAAGTCTCATTAAAAAAGGAGGCCAACCATGCAAAAACTCGTACGCTCGTTCACCGCATTGCTCTGCACAAGCCTAGCTGGCTTGCAAATCAGTATTCTGCATTCATTAAATACTAAATCAACACAACAAGAACTGTCGATTATCAGACTCCAAAGCGTTAAAAGCACCTCTCAATCAACATCAAACAAGATTGAACAAAATAAACCACATCAATTCACTACAACTCAGTGCTCTTGCGATTGCGCTGAAACCCAATGCAATCCCGACATCAGCTTCGGCATCGCCGACATAAAATTTGATGGTAACACGCTAAAGATTCTTGAGCTCGGCGAGGGTACTCGCTCCATGTTCGAAGGGTTTGATAGCATCAATGGATGGGGATCCATGTGGCAACGAATCTGGCAATTCTTATTCGATCAAAATAAAGATATTTTCTTCGTTGATTATGATCTCAACACCCCAGACAAACGCAAAGCCATCGCCTACACTGCCCTGATTGAGCATAGCGGCCGCGCATTTAATAATTTACGCGAGCTTGCGCACCATCAACCACTGCTAGCTTTAATCAACAGAGCCCAGCGCCCACTGGTCGTTATCAGACATGAGGCGGCAAATCAGCATGAGATCAAAAAATTTAATCGTGATTTTCCGCAGCTCCTCATCTGCAATGCCGTCATCGCCCCCTTCGTTAACAACAAGCAGTTCACTGACCTGCTGTTCACGCCACCGCTACGTGCCAGCCGCCCGTATGCGATTTGCATACCCAAGCGGGACGCACCCGGCATGGCTAAACAAATTTTAACTGAGTGCCCAGCAAAAGCATTTGTTATCAAACCACTCACCGGCTGCAAAGGCGAAGGAATTATTTTCACCCCCCGCGCACAGCTTGCCTCAACGCTGACAAAGCTTTTCGGCCCCCGTCAACGCGGGCCACAATCCCCGACAGCAGAATTTATTTATTGGGATACCGACCGCCACAACATGCACGCACTGATAGAATCATGTGAGCAATCAAAGCCGGTAATTGTCGATGGCAAGAAATACGACGCCACCCTACGCACTGTATTCGGTTTAACCCATGCAGATGGCCTCATCACAACCTCGATACTCGGCTCATACTGGAAGCTACCGGTAAAATCACGCGACGAAAAAGGCACACTACTCGAGAAAAAACTATCTCACATCAGCACTACCCACCGCAGCGCAGCACCGCTAAGCCCTGATGACGAGACAACCATAAATTCCTCGCTGCCGCCCCTCCTAGCAAGCCTTTACTCAAATATGATAAAAAATAAAACGCGACTCGATAGGAATTAAAAAAATGAAAAGCTGGGCAACTTTATTAAAAAATTTCTTCCTACTCTCAACCCTCTGGCATAGTGGTATAGCAAACTCAGAAGTCAGTACCAGCGAACAAAGCTCACTGATCAGAGCAGCAATCTGCGGCAATGCTAAAACCATCGAAAAGCTTGTCGCGGCTGGCAACGATATAAACACCATAGACCATCGCGGATACAATCTTCTCATGCATGCCATAACCTCGAGCAACTATGATACGTCTACCGCAATTGAATACATGCTTACTCATGGCGCAAATCCAGCACAGCAAGCTTACGATGGCACAAGCACACTCGATCTTGCATTTAAAGCTGAAAAAATGGCGCTCGCATCAACGCTCTTTCGCAATATCACTACCACACCAAATTTTGATCTGACCACATGCAGACCGAGCATCTCTTTTTTAATTACCGACCTAAAATTTGATACAAGCGGCAACGTCACGATTTTAGAATTTGGTGAAGGCACTCGATCATACTTCAAAGGCCACGATCTGCTCTACCCAAAAGGCCTCGTATGGCAAAACCTCTGGGAATATCTAGGCAACAAAAACCTCCCCATGTGGCACATCGGTAATTTAGTTACTGCAGGCAAGGAGTCGGCTGACATCGCCATAGCATCACTTAAATCTTGTGGCGGCTCACTGCACACTTCCTTGCACATCCTTGAAAAAGAGCCGGCCTTCAAGCGTATTATTACAGCAGCGCGCAAAGCAAATCATAGCCCCGCAGGCATTGTGGTACTGCACCACCATGCCACCAATGCTGCAATGCTCAACTATTTTAAAACTACCTATCCAGAAATTATCATCGTCAATGAAGCGTCTCGCAGATTCGTTAATAGTAAATTCATGACCAATTTATTATTTGAGAATGACGAAGAGCTTGCTCACTTCAGACCCCAGTGTAAAACCTATGAAAAAAAGTTTACTAAAAACTTAGCTGATGAAATTCGCGCAGACTTTGCACAACACAAAAAACTCGTCATCAAGCCTATCGACTCTGCAAATGGTTGGGGTGTTATAATCACCGACCACAAAAACTTAGGCCTTGAATTGCGAACCATTTTAAAAAATCATGCGGAGCTTGAAAACTCTTTCGATTCCACCTACACCTACTGGCTCAACGACACAAACAAACATTTTATTGTCGAAGCCTTTGCTCGCTCAAAAACCATCGCCAATGAAGGTCGTAATTTTGACGCCACGATGCGGCAAGTATTTGTGGTTGAAAGTAATCCGAGCGGCATCTCAACCACATTTATCGCAAGCTACTGGAAATTGCCAGCACTCAGCCTAAGCGAAAAAGGTAGCGATACCCAGCGCCATAAATCAAACATCAAAGCCGGCCGCAAACCTTCTGCCAAGGTTTCTGCTGAAGATGATGCTGCCGTCCAACAAACCCTGCGCAACATAATGCCTCTGCTGTATAAAAAAATGCTGCAGTGCTCTTATCAAACAGAGCGTCAATAGAATTAACATCCTCTTTGGAGCACCCCCCAGAAGTACTCTGCGAGCTTTGCCTTAAGCAAGTAGCACTATAATTCACTGCTACAAAAAACCCTCACAATCCACACATTCTGCTTTGAGCAAATAATAAGCAGTGATAGTATGGGGCAATGTTTACTTAGCTACCTACTATCACTGCTCAAAATATGAGAAATGCAATCATGCTGGAGAATAGATTATTGCTGGCGCTCGTACTTACATCAGCAATTACTTCAATGCAAGCATCAAATAGCCGATCAAAAGACAGAAGACTTGATGCAATAGCTGGTATTTTACCAGCCAACTTTGCCATCAAGAAACCAGCAACTCCCCCCAAAAAAGCAGATCAATTATTTTCTCTACCCGCGCTAGCAAGCAGCGCCATTGAACACCAACAACAGATCACGCCAGCGGATATTCACGATCTCAACCTCTCAATGCAACATGTATCTTTTGAGAGCGCTAGAAGCGAAAGCGACAGATCAGTCAAAACTGAGGTAGAAATCTATCGCAAACCTTCCCGTGAAGATCTCCTTACGGCTCGACGCAATAGCGCTTCACAAATCCTTCCTCCTATCGATTCTTTGCAACAGCAACAAGAGGTTATTGCTACTGAAATTAACGATGATGATATCGTTGAGTTCATCCAATCATCAAATATCGCCGCGCTAGAAGAACACTCAGAGCTTGTTGCCCACATACCAGCAACCATTCGCGGTCGCTATAAAAATGAAGGCCCAACAACCATCGACCAATTTCCGTATTTTGGAGCCATTATTATTGCTATTCAAAATCAAGCAATAGAAGCACTCTCTTATCTGGTTAGCAAGGCGGGCAATCTAAACATCTCGCTAGAAGGAGAATCTGGCGAAATACCTCTTGGCCACTACGCAGTGCAAGTCATGGCAAGAGATACTTTTTTAAGCGAAAATAAGGAAGCTGCCGAAGCAATGCTGGAGATCCTACACAAGCAGGGCTGCTGCAACTTAGACACCCTTGATGGCAATGGCGAATCAATGATACACATTGCTGCATCGCTACCTTACTCTGCACCAGTTGTGAGCTATCTGGTACGGCATACGCTCAATCCAGTTTTCATCGAAGCAGCCCTCGAC
Source organism: candidate division TM6 bacterium GW2011_GWF2_37_49 (assembly GCA_945861145.1). Taxonomy (GTDB): domain Bacteria; phylum Babelota; class Babeliae; order Babelales; family RVW-14; genus CAMATL01. The sequence goes on from CAMATL010000021.1 coordinate 8,308, forward strand.
CTTGCCTTAAAGTGCTGCGCTAGCGACACCTCAGTAGAAGAAATCATGAAGCATCCTGCTTGTACCTATGCAGCATTTATGCATATCGCTCTAAATAAACATAGATATCAACACGTAGATTCAATTATTTCGCGCAAGCCTGACATACTCGATGAAATATGCCAAATATCACTTGAGAGTGAATATTCACTTCCGCTAAGCGCAGCAGAACAAGGCGACTGGTTGGTTATTCGTTACCTGCTGACAAAAGAACATTTAACTGCAAAAGATTTATTAACTTTTGATGAAAATTCTAATATTTTTTTGTCTACATATAACAAATATGTAGACATTCAAAGCGCAAAAACCTATGGGCCTAACGATTTTATCAAGCAAGAACGAAGAGCTGCCTTCATGCGTAAATGTCTGGAATTACTCTCGATTGAAGAATGGATGGATAAATCAGAACAACATCATTTAGTGGCAATCAGGCAAGCCATAGTTACGATTGACCAAATATCAGCACAACATCCCGATGAAGCGGCCAATGCTCTCAGCTACGTTAACCAAGTTATCTAACCGCTCATATCCTTCGAGACACTACTCTGTCATCCATCAGGATGAGGGGATAAATTAGTCTCTCTGCAAGAGATATTGCAAACATGACTTCGCAAACCGCTCATCGTGAGGAGGTCCGCAGGACCGTCTCGAAGGACATGGGCGGTTTATTAAAATGTTCAATTCGCTGAGACTACACCCGCCATACACACACATAAACAAGAACAAACAAAAACTCTTGGGAAAGCAGACCTCCTTACGGTACACTTCTGCATATCACTTAAAAAAGGAGATTTGCTATGCGGCTTGAAATGCTGCTTAAACCTTACGTACTCATTACCCTTGTTTTCATCACAGGCCTAACGGCTTTTGGCATTAAAACGTTTATCGCTCGCACAAAAAAACAACCAGTACCCTACACCACAGAAAAAGCCAAACGACGCAATATTGTTCAATACATAACCGCTTCAGGTACAGTCAAAGCAAAAACAAAAGATCAAATATCGATAGGAAGCCTTGCCGCAGGCAAAGTAGAAAAACTTCTTGCCGACGATAATGATGTCGTCAAAAAAAATCAAATTCTTGCGATACTCGATAACGGCATTGGCAAAAACGGTATCAACCTTGCCGCCGCGCAGCTCGAACAAGCCAAAGCGCAACTGACTTATCAAGAACGATTTCTTAAGCGCCAAAAAGCTTTATTTGAGGCAGAAGAACTCGCAGAAAACGCCTACGACTTGGTTATACTACAACATGCTCAAGCTACTGGTAAGGTTAAAGAGCTAGAAGCCAACCTTGCAATTGAACAACGTAAATACGAGGATCTTTTTATTCGAGCTCCTGAAGATGGCACCATCACAGCACGAAAAATCGAGCTTGGCCAGATGATTACTTCACAGTTCGATGCCAAAGTGCTTTTCGAAGAAGTTAAAGATTTAACAGCTATGGAAGTATGGGCAGACGTTGACGAAGCTGATATCGGCCTTGTTAAGGATGGCCAAGAAGCTCGATTCACTGTAGACACATATGCAAATCGCGAATTCAAAAGCAAAATCCGCCTTATTCAATTCAATGCAAAAATAGTTGACAACGCCATCACCTACGCGGCAGTACTCAGTGCTGCTAACCCCAATATTGAGCTCAGGCCAGGAATGACAGCCAATGTTGATATCAAAGTAGCAGAGCGAAAAGAAGCTTTATGCGTACCGTACAGCGCTCAACGCATAAACATCCTTCAGCTCGAAGAGTATTCAAAAAAAAATAACCTTACTTGCACAAAAATTGCGGCAAGCTCCCAACCAGGAAAACGAATAGAAAGTTTATGGATTTTTGAAAATAACAGCTTTAAACAAATTCCTGTTACCTTTGGCGCTCGTGATAATAGCTTTATTGAAGTTTTCGAGGGGCTAAGTGAAACACAGAATGTGGTAACAAAATTTTTATTAATAACTGATAACAGCTCAGCTCTTAAATCAATGTTTGGAGGCGGCATTGGAGGCAGTAAATAAGCCCTTACTGATTGATTCTCGCGACATAACCAAAAATTTTATGATGGGCGACACGCAAGTCTTAGCGCTCAAAGGGGTAACGTTAGTTATCGAAGCTGGTGAGTTTGTGGCGTTAACGGGGTTTTCCGGATCAGGCAAGTCCACGCTCATGCACGTACTCGGCTGCCTCGACACCCCTTCCACTGGGTTTTATGCCCTTGATGGGATTGATGTAAGCTCAGCTTCGCGTGATGAGCTAGCACGCATACGCAACCAAAAAATCGGGTTTGTGTTTCAAAAATTTCACCTGCTTCCTGACCTTACTGCTCGTGATAATGTTGCACTTCCTATGCTTTATGCTGGGATAAACGAAGAAGAAGCTCGCGCTCGCGCAAGTAAGCTTTTGGTTGATGTTGGCCTTGATAACCGCATTGACTATTTTCCCTACCAGCTCTCAGGCGGGCAGCAACAACGAGTAGCAATCGCGCGCGCGCTCGCCAACAACCCCAGTTTAATTTTAGCTGACGAACCAACGGGAAATCTCGATACAGCAACAGGAGACATCATCATGACAATGTTTGCAGAATTAAATAAAAATAAAGGCTGTACGATTGTGCTCGTTACTCATGAGCCAAGCATTGCGGCTAAAACAAAGCGGATTATTGAGCTCGTTGATGGCAAGATAATAAAAGACACTAGGAATGCAAAATAACTTCCAGGAGCTCCTGGCATGAATAAAAGCCTGATCATAAAATCAGCCCTGCGATCACTCAACAATCACAAAGTCCGCGCCGTGCTCACTACGCTAGGCATAATAATTGGCGTTGTTTCTATCATCTGCGTGATGTCGATTGGTGAAGGAGCCAAATACAAAATTAATAAAGAAATCCAAAAGCTTGGTACAAATTTTATCATTGTACTCTCATCACCACAACGCAAACTGAGCAACCGTAGTCTTGGAGCGATGGCTACCCTTACCAAAGCAGACGTCGCGGCGATTAGACAAGAGTGCTCGCAAATCCGCCTCATGTCTCCAGGGCTACAACTAAATGGCAAAGTAATCTACGAACGAGCAAATTGGAAAACCGTTATCGGCAGCTCAAACGAGCACTACCTTGATATCCGTGAGCTTAAAATGCTTGAAGGCAAATATTTTAGCGCTGAAGATGTCCGCTCCAGCAGCAAAGTAGCCGTGCTAGGATATTCGCTTGCCAAAGAGCTTTTTGGTGATGCTAGCCCATTGGGCAAAAAAATACGCCTCCGCAATCGCCCTTTCCTCATTATTGGCGTCCTTAATGAACAAGGCAAACGACCAGATGGCACCGACCAGGATGACATAGTCATGATTCCAATTACGACAATGGTCAAGCGCATCAAAGCTGGCGTACAACGTTATGGGGCTATACTTTTAACCGCCAAAAGCCCCGACGTCATCCAAGAAGCTTCTGCAGAAATTCGGGCCATCCTCCGCCAATCTCGTAAGCTACAAGATAACCAAGAAGATGATTTTACCGTTTTCTCACAAAGCGACATAGCCCAAGCCTCAAATGCTGCCTCAGCTATTCTTAATCTTTTACTCTTTATCATTGCATCTATCTCGCTCATCGTTGGGGGCATCGGCATCATGAACATTATGCTGGTCACCGTCACAGAACGAACCCGTGAGATCGGCATCCGTATGGCAATCGGCGCAACCACAAGTAATATTTTGGCTCAATTCTTACTCGAATCGGTAACCATCTGCCTTGCTGGCGGCCTGGTGGGGGCCATACTCGGCATCAGCGGAGCACAGCTGATCAGCTTTTTCCTGGGGTGGCCTATCTTTATTTCAATCAAATCTATCATTATTTCGCTCTTTTCAACCGTTTTTATCGGTGTTTTCTTTGGGTATTACCCCGCTTACCAGGCTTCACAGCTCAAACCAGTTGAAGCTTTAATTGAAAAATAGACCTCCAAACACCTCTTCTCAGTTTCAAATAGAAACAAAAACAAACGCTTTTTAACTTTTTTAGGCGTTTTTCTTTCTATCAGAAATACCCCAAGCTAGGATATGTTCTAAAGTTTATAGGTTATATTCTAATACTTACTGGAGGTTACTATGAAAAAGTTATTATTATTGTCCATGTTTGGACTTATTGCTCTTGCGCCAACTGTGGATGCCGCACATGGACAACAGACAGTAAATACTTCTGGGGTCGCATGCGTCCTTACGCCAGAAGACGATGCTAGTAGGCAAAATGCTATAAAATTTGCTGCCGCTATAAATGAAGTGGCTCGAAAAAAAGGCCTTACAGAGGGGACACTAGCAGCATTATGCTCTCTAGTCACAGGTACCGGATACATAGTTGACAAGACTTTAGCCTACGGAGCTAGCTACGGGGTGAGCGCTTTGGCTATGGTTGGCGCATTATTCTCAACTTCAGGCAAATATTGTTTTAGCAAACTTGAAAAAAGCAGTAATGCTCAAGCGGTGCTCGGACTTATTATGATCCTAGCGTTGATAGAAGGCGCTGATAGATATAATTTACTACCAGAGACTGCTGATCATTTATGGGATAGTATAAAGAAAAATGTTGGTGATCTGGGCTTACGTATTGGAGGGTTAAATGACCCCCTAAAACAAAAAGCTCTTTTCGCGTGGCTAAAAACAAAAGCCAGCAATATGTTACCAGTTTTTAACCCAACTCTGGAAAAAACATCGCCTAACGCTACCGCAACTCCTAATAATAGTTGGTCCGCATATTTAAATCCATTCAATTATTACAACGATCCGCAATAGTTTAGATTAAAATATAGTTAAATAAAATGAAGAAAGCCTCGAGAGTTTTTGCTCTCGAGGCCTTCTTCATTTCTTTAGGCTCAGTTTTTTACTGCACGCCCATGAATACAAATTTACGTACTTTTTGCCCAAGTTTGTATGTTTCAACCTTGCGCAAGAAATCTGCTGCACGAGGCTGCACTGCCCACTCATTGCTCGCCCAGTAAACAAGCGGCGTTGAGCGATATGGACAAGCCGGCTTAAACATACGTACAAGCTCAAGCTCATCAAGAGCCGCGCGTGTCACAAAAAGATCTATGGGAAATGTTGTAGTACGAATAAACGTACGCCAATCATTGGCATAGATCTCAACGTCTTTCATACCCATAAGATCAGTCACATCTCTCAAGAAATCACGCTTTTTGCGTGTTACTTCAATCAAGACAAGCTTAAGCTCTGGGAACATAATTTTAAGCGGTATGGATGGAAATCCAGCACCAGCACCAATATCACAAATTGTTGTGACAGCATTCAAATCAACAAACTTACGTAGCATCAACGAATCTTGAAAATGATTACGCAAAATGCCTGAAAGTTCACGAATCGCCGTCAGATTAAAAAGCTCGTTCTGACCGGACAAATAAGTTTCATATTGTTGGAATTGAGCGATCTGCTCATCCGAAAGCTTCTCAGCTTCTTGAAATTGCGCCCAAACTAAAGCTGGGTCTTTTGGAATGTATTTCATCGAAAATCCAAAAAATGTTTTCTATTTGTAGTAAAATAACTACTATTTTTGTTATGGTAAAACAACAAAGGGGGTTACCTATGAAGGCAAGTATATCAGAAAAATTCAAAGGTCTAGCGCTAGTATTTGTTTTTTTAATCCAAAGCCTACAAGCTGATACAAGGCTTGTGCTTTATTTTAGTCATTTACCACAATCAGAAATTTCTCTGATTCAAAGTGAGTTTAAAAAAGAACAGAGTAATTCTACCAATGAGCTGATTACACTGAGCACACCTGGAGGCCTTGCGGCAGACCAGGTCGAACAGGCTATGAAGCAATTTTTAACACCAAAGCTTAGTGGCTTTCCCATCTTGTATGCCGGCTACATAACCATTACCGACTCTGACGGGCTAGCAACATTTCCACTTCGCCATGCACAACAAAAGCTCTACATAGCTGTTACACCTGATATTAAGATGATTCATGTTAAAGGATCATCGTTTTCGCATGCTGAATACTCACCAGATCAAGCAGTTGCTCTCAGTTTATACAAATGCGAAAAGCTTGATGACGATAAAAAACAGCCTTTTTGGAAAGTTACCAAGATCGATAAACCTGATACAAACCGCATAAATCCGATAACTACCGTTATCCTCACGCACCCAGATAATATCTACGTACCAGAGGGCGATATCATGGCTAGCAAAGGAGAACAACTTATTTTGCCACCAATTCGCGTTATCGGCACCCAAGATAAAGATTTAGTAAATTTACGACTTTTGGATATTAAGCCGTACTTCGAACAGGTACAAAGTGAACAAAAACGGGTAAATGACACTACAATTCAAAAAATCACAACAACATTTTAATCTAAACTATTGCGGAAAGGTGTTAATTTTTTCTATTATGAAAATAAGTCAATAAAGCATTAAGCTGTTGAAGCATAATTGTAATTTTTCTAAAACAAAAGGGGTCTCATTATGATGAATTTAAGAATGCTCGCATTATTTGGTGTAGTTGCTGTACTTGGTATGGCTGGCTGCGGCAAGAAGAAGGAACACCGCGTAGAACGCAGTGAAAAGCCTGCTAAAAATGTTAAAAAAAATCATCGCGTAAAAGGCGCTAAAAAGAACAAACGCGCAGAAAAACGTAACGCACGTCGTGAAGCCCGTGAAGGTCGTTACGAAGAACGCAATATGTTTGCAAAATAATTAGTTACTAAAAAGTAACGAGGAGAAATAATGAATAAAAATTTGATTGCACTTGCTGGCCTTTTAGCCGTATGCGGCTTTATGACCGGTTGCTGCAAAAAAAAATGCGAACCTAGAAGCGACCAACGTCATGATACCGGCAAGAAAAAGCACCACGCTAAAAAAGGCGGCCGTTATGCAAAACAACATCACGGTCATGACAAACACGGTCGCGATCTTTACAAGTAAATCTAATACTTTTGTCTAAGAAAAAAGCGGGAATGTTTTCTAACATTCCCGCTTTTTTTATTTGGCAGCTTCCTGTCGGTGGGTTATAGAGCCGTTCGCACTTCTTGCTCGAAACCTTTCGACAAGCTCAAGGCGAGCGGTGTCTACTTTTTCTTGACCAGAACAACATAGTATTCATAACTGATAAAATCATATTCCCGGCTCATCCTGATGAACGACATTGTCGTGTCTCGAAGGACATGAGCGGAAAAATTATTTTACAGCCCCATCGTTTCCATAAAGGCATCCTGCTGGGGTGCTCTGCCTAGATAATCCGTAAGCATGTCTATTGGATCTTTAAGGCCACCAGGCGCAAATACACCTGCTACAAATTGCTGCCCCACTGCTTGCTCTTGCAGCCCAGCTGCTTTGAGGTGAGCAAACACATCCTGTGCAAATACACGAGACCACAAATACACATAATATTTAGCCGAGTAGCCGGTCAAATGTTCAAACGCAGCGTAATGGTGCAAAGATCCATCATATGCAATGTAAGGGCAATAGGTTTTACTTAGCTGCTCACTTAATAGATCAGGATCAACATCAGGGCCAAGATGCAACCGTAGTGCAAGCAACGAATATTCAGTTTGACCAAGTATAAATTGCGCTGAAGCAAATTTTCTTAAAGCAACTTTACGCTCAATCAGGTCAGCAGGTAAAGGCTCGCCAGTCTTGTAATGTGATGAAATTTCTCGCAATACCTCAGGCTCAAACAACCACTCTTCAAACATCTGTGAAGGCATTTCAACAAAATCAGTCTTCACACCATCAATACTCATAGTCATAAACGGCGTGCTTGCCAAAATCCCATGCATTGCATGACCAAATTCATGAAAAAAAGTAGAAACATCAGAAAATGGCAGCAATGCTGGCTTATCACCTTGAGGCTGCGCAAAATTAGCTGACACCATAGCTACCCCAGGCATAACAACCCGAATGCCATTCACTTGCTTTGTATGAGCGGGTGAAATCGTGCCGCAATATGCATGCATGTTTTTACCAGGCCGAGGGAATAAATCTAAGAAGATATGACCAATTAGTTGCTTATCGCTTGTACGCTCTACTTTGATTTGTCTTACCGATTCATGCCATACATCAGGTGCTTGTACTTGGGTAAATGTAAGACCAAAAAACTTTTGGTAGATACCAAGCAGGCCACTCAATGTTTTGTCTACAGGGAAATATTGAGCGATTACATTTTCATCAACAGAAAAATGCTTCTCTTTGTAGTAGTTTGCTGCAAAAGCATAATCCCACCGATTAAATGATCCATCTGCATTCAGCTCAATATTTTGCGGCAAATCAGAGGCTAGCAAAGCAATTTCGTTTTTCACTTTTTTGCGTGCACGATCAACAAACGCTGCTAAAAACTGCTCTACAGCTTCTGGCGTTTTAGCTGAATATTCATCGAGTGCTAACGCTGCAAATGATTTAAATCCTAATAAATTTGCCACTTGATGACGCAATGCTAGCATGTGCTTCAAGACTTTTTGATTTGCCGGATATCCACGATTATTATAGGCGGCAATAAGCGCTTTGCGCGTTGCAGCAACCGTACAATAACGCGTAACGCCAATGTATGCTGATAAATCACATCCTACAAATCGCTTACCTTTTGCTAATAATTTAAAGGATTTAATAAGATCTGGCTTCACGCCAGCAAGCTCTGCCTCAGTAACTTCTATGCCATCTTGGCGCGCAACAATATTGGCTGCAAATTTAAGCTCAAGCTCATTAATCTCTTTTTGAAGAGCTTGTACTTGAGCTAGTTTATCTGCGGGCAAGTTAAGCCCTTTGCGCAGAGCTTTGCTCACTGTGTCATCAAAAAAATAACGCTCTTCTTTACTCAAAGAATCAAAAAAACCTGACTGCTCACTCACCGCACAAAATGCTTCGTACACTCGCTTGTCTTCAAATAAATCAATTGCTGTATTTTTCATAGCACCAAGACTGCTCTGCACAACATCACGCAGCTCCTGCACACAAGTCATGTTGTACATATCAAACATGCCTTGAACGGCATAAAAATACCCTTGCGCGCGATCAAATGCCTGCACCGTATTTGCATAGGTACGGTCTTTATGGGGGATAGCAAGTAGCTCATCCATCCGATCTCGAGCCGCTTTTGTAGCATGCGCCACTAATGCTCGCGTATCATCAACTGAGCGCGGAAACAAGTCACTTGCCTGTTGCGGAGTAAGAATCATTTTTTCACTCATAGTCACATACTCCTCATATGAAAGACTGCTAATCGACAATGCACGATGGAAAAATCCACACCCTGCAATACTAAGCAACGCACTAGTCGCTGCAACATAAATTATTACTCTCATGTAATAATAACTCCTCATGATATCTCCAATTTTAAACACGATTTGATAAACCTATCATAAGCTTATTCGTTCAGCTAAATAAAAAACAAAGCAAGAAGCCGCTGGTTTTTTCCAGCGGCTTCTTGCTTAAAAAATTACAGTATTTTAAGGCCTATGCCGCAGCTGCCGCCGCCGGCAAATCTTCTATATCCATAACAATATCATCTTCAAATTCTTCATCATCAGCTGCTCCTTTTTTAGCCGCATCTACAGCAGGTTGAACAGCAGGATCGAGCAATCCATTAATTGCAGCCATACGCGCAATCATTGCGTCAACGCTCTCATCAGAAGCTCTAAAATAAATATCAGCCAACATTTGACTCAACACTTTTGGTGCCGATCCCTGCACCATCCGCATGTTTAGTGCAACAAGTGATTCTAGTAAAGAGTCATGATCAAATGCAAAATCAAACGGAATACAGTCTGCATCTCCCAGCAGCTTAGGATGTATAATGTGATGCCTCATAAAGCGATCAACAATAGATATAAAATATTTAACACCACCCTTTAATCCTGGAACAGCTACGGCAGGAATCTGCAGCGGTATCAACCCATCTGCCTTTCCTCCTGCAACACGCGATTTATCATCGCTATGGACTAGAAAATCTTGTGCTTTTTTTATAACTGCAGCATCCATTTTTGCCACGCCCATTGCATCAATTGCTTTTTGTAGTACAGGCTTTAGCATTTCAATGCGGCTATCAATGATAGGTTTAACATAATCCGGCTTATCTGTATCAATAAACCCGCCATCATATTCCTGTAAGTGCATAGTAATTGCATAAGCAAAAAACGCTTTTTCTAGTGGATTACGCTCTGCTGTCAACAACGGCAGAATCTGGCTTTCAAGCGCCTTGGTCCGTGCTTTAAAGCCAGACTGCCAACGCATTTTACTAATCTGATGCATAAACTCTGTTGGTTTACCATCAGGCATATCAGTCACAGCCCGCTCATACCAATGATTTTCTGGAAATTTCACAAGCTCAAAAAGAGGCTTAAACGCTGGCCGCACAGCATCAAACGCTGCCTGCGAGCTTGTGGCATAAGCATTGTTATCGGTCTGCTCAAGGCGGCGGAGCAACATTGGTAAATTTATAAGAATCATATCGTCGACATCAAAGTCTTTGGCCGCATCAACAGCTGCGGCTTTGTTTGCTGAATTAAGCATAAGGATAAGCTTGAGCACAAAGACTTCTGCTGGCTTGATCGCAAGCAACGGTGCTAATTCTGTTTTTACTGCATCTGGCACACTTGCTTCTAGTTTTGCAGTAGCTTCTTCAAATGGCTTATCTGGATCACCAAAACCGGCAAATCCAAATTTAATAGAAGCTTCACACTTAACGGCACCAACAGTAAATTGAATAATCAATGTTTCGGCATTAAAATCTACCGATTTGTCTTTAAGTGTTGCCATAAGCCCCTGAATAAACAATCCAGTTGCTGTTGTTTTCTTTGATGCTGTAGCACTTTGAGCTGGTTTTGGCACAGGCTTACCAATCGAAGGTTTTTTTGTTGCAAGTGCTGCAACAGGAGGTTTTACAACAGCATCAGTACCTTCATCAGACTCAACTACAACAGCCTTAGCAACAGCAGGCGCATCTACAACTGCTGCTGGCAAATCTGCCGGCGCATCTACAACTGCTGCTGGCGCTTCTGCTGCCGCTACAGGCGCTTCTGCTGCCGCTACAGGCGCTTCTGCTGACGCATCCGCAACAGGCGCTTCTGCTGGCGCAGGCGCTCCAATGCCGGCAGCTCCCGCCGCCATGCCTACAAGTGCTCCAGCCTCAGGATTAACTTTTGATACTAATGCAGCTGCAGCTGCAGCTGGGTTTGCTAACATTGCCCCAGCTGTAGGACTAACCATACCAACCATTGCAGCTGCCATTGGATTAGAAGCTAATCCTCCAGCCATAGAAGCAGCTCCACCTACTTTTGAAGCAAGGCCTGCAAACATTGATGGTTTTGCTTCAGTTGCAACAGCCGGATCTCCTGGCTTTGCAGGTGCTTTTGTTCCTGCAGCTGTTGGAGTAGGAGTCTTTTTGGCCGTTGAAGAAGCACCAGGCGTTGCTGATTTTGCCGGATCTCCTGGCTTTGCAGCTGGATCTCCTGGCTTTGCAGCTGCTTTTGTTCCTGCAGCTGTTGGCGTTGCTGCTTTTGTCGCTGTAGCTGCAGGCGTTGCTGGTTTTGCAGTAGTTGGTGTTGAAGCTGCTGGTTTTGCAGCGGTAGCTGCAGGCTTTGCAACGACGGGCGCTGCTGGCTTTGCAACGACGGGCTTTGCTGCCACTGGAGCTGGCGGCTTTGCGGGAGACTTCATCGGCGAAATTACGATAAAACTCTGGCTTAAAAACACAACCACACATGATAACCAAATCATCCGACCGTATTGACCTGTCATTATAAACTTCATACCCTACTCTCCACCTTGTACAACACATTAGAATATCAGAAACTTAATTACTAGAGGTTAGCATAGGCCCACACTAAGACTCTATGTCGAAGAAAAAAGCCCAAATAATGTAGCGCTAAAAAAGAGATAGCCCCCTAAGAATAAACTCCCTGGGGGCTATACTTACAAAATTCTTATTTAAAAACAAAGAAGTTTAATGACAGCCAATTCAATACTGATACCAATCCTTTGTGAAAACTCAACAGAGTCTAAGCAAAATAAAAAGAAGCAGCCCCGGGAACATATGTTCCCGGGGCTGTTTTAAATAACATGCTTAGAAAAGAAATAAACGCTTAAA
>CAMATL010000022.1 GCA_945861145.1 candidate division TM6 bacterium GW2011_GWF2_37_49
TTTGCCTTTGCTTGCTGCAGAAACAGAAACTTCACCTAGGCTTAGCGCCATGATTGCAAATAAGATTTTTACCATGCTTTTCATAATAACCTCCATGAAAGCTTAGAATATATTGTCACAGCATTAAAAATTACCGTGCTGTGCTTAACCTTTTATTACTATATAGTTTCTGTTTGAAATTACAAATAGGCATAAATTGGCGTTTTTGTAAGTTTAAAAATGTTAAATGTGCGAAAATCAAAGAAAAAGGCCCTGCCGTAACAAAAACTACGGCAGGGCCAAACATGTTTTTTTCAGTATCAAGTTGCTGGCTGAAGCTGTAAAGGGGCTAAAAAGCCTCTTTTTAAAAGAGCTTTAAGTTAAAAGCTCATAATTAAGCTGCCAAGCAGTGTGGTTGGGCGGTAGGTGCGTGAGCCGCCAACGGTGGCTTGTACGGCAGTAGCCAGGTAAACATTTTTTGAAAGACCGAATTTTATGCCAGCATGCACCATTTGTGCTTTCCAGGATGAATCACGCTCCAGTAAGTCTGGTCTGAAGTATTGTTTGGTGGCAGGGTTTGGCTCTTTAATTTTGATGCTGTCGTGTCTGTGTTCTGCATAGATGTAGTCGAAGTAGCATGAAAAATTAGGGATATCTCTTTTCGACATGATGTTGTCAGCCTTCATAGAGACGTTTGCGTACCAGAGGGCTCCTGGTTGGCGGCTGATGCTTGTGGTCCACGGATAAATACCGCTCTGAAACTCACTGGTGGGTACATGCACCTTGGTAAAATCGCGCGAATTAAACATGGTTATACCGCCACCAAAGCTAAGCTGCATCATATCAGGAAAATCAAGCCCAATAGCGCCCTCAGCTGTAAGGCCGGCAAAGCCGTCGTTGCTATTGATCGCCGGGTAAAGCGTGCTCATTTTACGCTCTTTGCCCATAGGGAGCGATGCGCCAACGCTGAGGTAAGGGATAACACTAAAAGTATGCTCGCCTTTTTCGCGCATCTTGATTGGTATGTGCCAATAAACGTTGCCATAGAGATCTTCAAGGTCGGTGATATTTGTCTCGCTAGTGTCAAAGCCTAGTTCTTTAAAGAGCTGGCGGCGTGCGTTTTCGCCCATTAAATTTTCATAAATTTTTGTAGCTTGTATTTTTGCCGCAGGCTCGACGGTTACAGGGTTTGTACTGTCTGCAGGTATAATTCCAGCTTCAGTGCCAAATTGTTTTTCTAGTGCAAAATACGAGGGGCGATTTTTTAGGTTAGCGATCCCGCCTTTGACGCATGCGCCAACTCCAACGCCGAGATCAAAGTTGATCTGGCCCCGGAGCCCCATTTTTTCATATTTGAGATCAACGCTTTGGAAATACAGCGCTTTGTAAGCCTCTTCATCAGGATTGAATCTTGCCTCAAGCGTATAATCCTTAGAATAAGGCAGCGTCCTTAGTTCATTGGCCAGATTCCTTAGGATGGTTTTGGTCGCGGCATAAAAAGGCATGGGTTGCGTGATTGGGCGAGGGTTATCGTTCAAAAAAATCCCCGCCATATTCCAGGCGCCCCAGATGTTGCCATTGGCGGTCTTTGTTCCTTCTGGCTTGTTGGCGGTGTGGGTGTGCTGGTAAAAAGGGGAAAGGTGTAGAGCAAAGCCAGCTTTACCGGTAGGACTATAAAATTTATCGCTACCCATAACCGTGTGAAATACTACGGGATCTTGATAATTATTTATTGGTGTTGTGATTGCTTTATTTGTAAGTAATATGGATGAAAGAACAAGGCTAAACACCGTTGTAATGCTGAATTTTGTAAAATAATGATTAAGGCAAGTCATGCGCTATCCTTTGCATGTGGACTACTAAGCATCAAGAGGATTTCGAATTGTCGTTAAATTTTAGACTTCTCCGAGTTTTTTTTAAAGGTAGAAAATTTTGAGCCAAAGCACAATTTTTTTGACGAAAACGCTTAAACATCAGGTGGTTTGGCGGTTTTAGGCCTGAAAGATTTTTCAAAGAAAAGATTTTCCTGTACACTATCTTTTCTTTTTGATTTGGATAAAGAATTTTGTAGTTATTGGGTCACTGTAATGAATGTTTCTTTTGATGTAATTGTTGTTGGCGGTGGTCATGCGGGCCTTGAAGCTGCATCTGCGGCCGCTCGTATGGGGTCTAAAACACTCCTGCTTACGCTTGATCCCGAAAAAATTGTTACGATGCCGTGCAATCCTTCAGTGGGTGGCTTAGGTAAAGGGCACATTGTTTTTGAGGTCAGTGCTTTTGGTGGCCTGATGCCTCAGCTCTGCTCGCAAACGTATTTGCAAGCACGCATGCTCAACACGAGCAAGGGGCCTGCTGTGCAGGGCTTACGATTGCAAATCGACAAATACGCTTACACCAAAATGGCTAGCGAAGTGGTACGCACTATTCCAAACCTTACGCTATTTTCTGGCATGGGTGTTGCACTCGTGACTGAAGGGGAAGGGGCGGAGAAAAAAGTTATTGGCGTACGTACGGCAGCAGGCGAAATATTACATGCACCAGCGATTGTGGTGACTACCGGTACCTTCATGAATGGCGTGGTACACATTGGTCGCACACGTTATCGTGCTGGTCGTCGTGATGAAGAAGCCTCGTATGGTATTTCAGAATCGATTGCGCAAGAAATGGGGATTGAGCTTGGTCGTCTTAAAACAGGGACCCCGCCTCGCTTGAAGCGTTCATCGCTCGATTTTACTAAATTGGTTAAGCAGGATACGCCGCGACTAGATTATCTTTTTGAATTTGATCCTGTGGCCGTGGAAGAAAAAGTAGCTTGTTATATCACCCAAACCACAGCAAAAACACACGATATTATCCGTGAAAACTTACATCTATCTGCTATGTATTCTGGCAATATTAAGGGCGTCGGTCCGCGCTACTGCCCATCAATTGAAGATAAAGTAGGTCGCTTTCCTGATCGTGATGGCCATCATGTGTTTATCGAGCCAGAGGGGCTTGATGTTGATGAAATTTATCCTGCAGGGCTTTCGACGTCGTTGCCGCTTGATGTACAAGAAGCCTACATTCACAGTATTCCTGGTCTTGAAAATGCAGTAATCGCAAAATGCGGTTATGCAATTGAATACGATTACATTCAGCCTAAGCACCTGACGCATACGCTTGAAGCCAAAGCGGTGCAGGGGCTTTTTCTTGCTGGGCAAGTAATTGGTACTACGGGATATGAAGAAGCTGCCGGCCTTGGGCTAGTGGCTGGTATCAATGCGCATTTGCGAGCACACAACCAAGAGGCTTATGTTTTTGATCGCAACGAAAGCTACATAGGCGTTATGATTGATGATCTGGTAACGCTTGGCGTTAATGAGCCGTACCGCATGTTTACCTCTCGTGCTGAGCGTCGTTTGTTGCTACGCCAAGATAATGTGTTTATGCGCCTTATGCCTCATGCATATCGCTTAGGGCTGATTGATCAGGCTATGTATGAACGCTTTGAGCAAGAAAAAAAGGCAATAGAGCTTGGCTTTAAGCTGGTGAAAAAAGGTGGCACGCAGAGCGAATTATTCAAATTATTTTATTCAATAGAATTTACGGATGAGATACAAGCTCAAGCTAGCATCGCGTTGCGGGGAGCATTTGTGGCCGCGGGCCATGAAGAGATGGTGATTTCTGGTCGTGCATTGCTTTGTATTCACGCTGAAGTGCGCTATGAAGGGTATATTGCCAAAGAACACCTCGAAGTAGAAAAAGCACAAAAGTATCAAGATATGAATATTCCTGCGCAGTTGTCGTATGACGGCTTGCCGGGGTTGACGCGTGAGCTGCAAAATAAGCTAGCGCATTTCAGGCCGCAATCAATTGCTCAGGCGCAGTTGATACCAGGTATTACACCTGCGGCAATTTCTATTTTAATATTCCAGACGCGTAATCTTGGGCGTACGCTTGATAAAAAACAGCGCCGGCTTGATCGGCTACAAGAATCGCTTACAAATCCTGGTGATCGAATGCTTGAAGAAGATCTGCCTGGTTGCTAAAATTGTCGTGTAGACTTAGAGCATACTTACTATAAAAATAGTGAAATTAATAAAAAGGCAAAGACAAGGAAGGGATCGTATGGACTCACGTGTAGGAGCTTTCGTAAAACTGGTTGATGTTGTTCCGTTCATGCATCTTTTTGATGCTGCCAACATTAAGCAAGGTAGCGTACGAGGTTTAGTCATTAATCAACCATTGAATCAGTTTGTTGTTGGTAGTCGCAAAGCTGCTGATGAAGACGATGATGACGACGAAGACGATGAAGACGATGAAGAAGAAGATGACGAAGACGATGATGACGACGACTATGAAGATGACGAAGACGACGGCGAAGAAGAGGTCCTTGAAAAGGATAAAAAGAAAATAAAAGATGACACCGCTGGTGTTGTAACAGAAGACGACGACGATGATGACGACGACGATTCTTATGAAGACGAGTACGAAGAAGATGATCTTGACGACGAAGACGATGAAGAAGAAGACGACTAGGTCCAAGCTTATTATTCACGCGTAATTTTATGCAGAGAACACTTGCTCATGTCCTTCGAGAAACGACTGCGTCGCTCCTCAGGATGAGCGGGGGAAAGTAATTAGACAGACCGCTCATCCTGAGGTTGTTGAAGGACATGAGCGGTCTGTAAATAAAGGTGAAGTATGGCCATGGCCCAAGCACAAACCAATAATGCAGACCAAGACGGCAATTTTTCAGTACCAGAGCAGTACCTTTTTAAAGCTGAGCTTGGTTTAAACGAAGAGATTGTGCGCAATATATCTACCCAAAAAAACGAGCCAGCCTGGATGTTGGCGTTACGACTCAAGGCTTTAGCTGAATTTTTGGCACGCCCAATGCAGACGTGGGGGCCTGACCTTTCTAAGCTTGATATCAATGATTTTCATTATTACCTCAAGCCAGTTGGTGAAAAGCAGTCATCCTGGGAAGATGTCCCTCAAGACATTAAATCCACGTTTGATCGCCTTGGTGTTCCTGATGCAGAGCGTAAATATTTGGCTGGCCTGGGTGCGCAGTATGAATCTGAGGTTGTGTATCACAAACTTAAAGATCAGTGGGCTGCCAAGGGAGTAATTTTTCTTGATCCAGATTCAGGATTGAGAGAATACGAGCATTTATACCGTCAGTATTTCGGTACGGTAATTCCTTACAACGACAATAAATTTGCAGCGCTCAACACTGCGGTGTGGAGTGGTGGTAGCTTTGTGTATGTCCCCAAAGGTGTACAGATCGATGTGCCTTTGCAGGCATATTTTCGTATAAATGCCGAAAAAATGGGGCAATTTGAGCGTACGCTTATTATTGCCGAAGAGGGTTCGCTTGTCAGTTACGTAGAAGGCTGCACAGCGCCAACCTACAGCAGTAGCTCACTACACAGCGCTGTGGTAGAAATTATTGCTATGCCTGGAGCTCGTGTGCGGTACTACACGATCCAAAACTGGTCTAAAAATATTTATAACTTGGTTACTAAGCGCGCTTTTGCTTACAAAGATTCTGTTGTTGAATGGATCGATTGTAATCTTGGTAGCGGCGTGACTATGAAATATCCCGCCGTAGTCCTTAAGGGCGAGGGTGCTCGCGCAGAAATTTTATCTATTGCTATGGCAAGTTCACCAGGGCAAGTGCAAGACTCGGGTGGCAAGGTAACTCACGAAGCACCAAATACCAGCTCTCGCATTATCTCTAAATCGATTAGCAGTAAGGGTGGTCGTGCGAGTTATCGTGGCGCTGTAAAAGTGCTCCCTGGAGCCACAGGCAGCAAATCATTTGTACAGTGTGATGCATTGCTGATTGATGCTGAATCCCGTTCAGATACGTATCCCTACATTGATATCCACGAAGCAGACGTTGATATTGGCCATGAAGCGTCGGTAAGTAAAATTGGCGAAGACCAGCTTTTTTATATGATGAGTCGCGGTATCGATAGCAACACGGCGCGCAATCTTATCGTTAATGGCTTTATTGAGCCTTTGGTCAAAGCATTGCCAATGGAATTTGCGGTAGAGATGAATCGCTTGATTGAACATGAAATGGAAGGAAGCGTAGGATGATGATCACCGGTGGAACAGTTTCTACGCCGCCAGCGCTTATGCTGATGGCAGGCGCTGAGCAACAATCTCTTGCCGCCATGTTGGGCGCGCAAGGCTTTATGCCTGCGGCAACGCTTTCTCTTGATTTAGTGATCCCTGCCGGTGCCACGGTGTTGCTTGTTGATGATCTACAGCAGCATGGGTATGGTAAAGTGGAGCTTCGCTTTGAAATACTTGCCGCTGCCAAGCTAACCTATCTCATGCGTGAAGTTGCTGGCTTTGCGCAAGGATCTATTGCTCCAACCACGAGCATAGAGCGCAGTATTACCTGTACGCTTGCAGGTGTTGGTGCAGATGCCAATGTGCGCTGCCTTTATTTTGGCGATGGTGATCGTGTATTTAAAATTAAAACACATCAAGAGCATAAAGCTGGGCATGCTACGAGCAATGTAGTCGTCAAGGCTGTGCTTACTGATTCAGCAAAATTGACTTGTAACAGCATGATTAGCATAGCGCCAGGAGCTGATGGCTCACTTGCTGAACAAGTAAATAAAAATATTTTACTGAGCAGTGCGGCTCGTGCAGTGTCTATACCAATGCTTGAAGTGCTAGCCAATGATGTCAGATGCAAGCACGGTGCTGCCGTGAGTAAGCTTGATAGTGAACAAATGTTTTACTTGCAGAGTCGCGGTTTAACACCAGAGCAAACACGCAGCATGTTACTCGAAGCCTTTTTGAGTTAAGAGATTTTTGTTCTTTGCGGCTCGAAACCCTTCGAGCCGCAATTAATGTTTCGATCATCCTGACGCCGCTCCTATACTTCGAGACAGGCCTATGGCCTTCCTCAGCATGAGCGGGGTCGAAGAAAAGGGCGAGCGGAAGTGAAATACAGACTAAAAAAGCCCGCTCATCCTGAGCAGGATCGTAGATCCGTCTCGAAGGACATGAGCGCAACAAGGGATAGTAAAGATGAAATTCGGTACCCCGGTTCAGTTAGCTGCCGGCCTTATGGTCATGTGGGGTGACCGTTCTTCATGCGCTTTTTCACTTAAACATAATTTTGATAATTTTTGGTTAAGCAGTGAACAAAAGCTTGCCGCCTATAATTTAAATTCCCTCTGGTACCTCAAACAGGAGCACACTGCCGAAGGCAAAGTGCTAACATATCCAGTGGCCTCCGGCGTGCACTTGCTGCCAGATGAAGGTGATTATTTAATTACCAATGTGCCAACAACGGGAATCGGAATTATTACGGCGGACTGTTTGCCAATCGTTTTTTTTGATTCTGTGCGTCGTGTTGTCGCTGTTGTTCATGCAGGCTGGAAAGGGAGTGTACAAGGTATTGCTCCAATCGTTCTGCGTCAGATGCAACAACGCTTTGGGACGGAGCTAAAAAATATTCAAATCTGGTTTGGTCCTCATGCCAACCCTTGTTGTTATGAAGTGACCCCAGAATTTCGCACACATCTTTTAAGTAGTATTGCCAATCAAGTGATACTGCCTCGGGATGGACGTTTATTTTTTGATACGGCCCGCTACAACGAACTACTGCTTATTGCTGCAGGTGTTCATGCACAGCAAATTGACAGGCAGTATAGTTTCTGTACAATGTGTAGCTTGCGCTTTCATTCTCGTCGTAATGATGGTGCATTATACATTGGGCAGTCCTCAATTGCTTGGTTGCAATAATCAACTAAGATCTTATAAAAACACAAATTTATTTCTTTTAAGGAGCCTTGCAATGGCGCAATTTTCTGTTCGCATTAATGCTGCGGTAGTTTATTCATTTTTGTTGGGTTTGAATGCGGTTCTAGCTGATGCATTGCCTCATCTACAAGAGCATCGTCTTGTATCTATGGAATCAATAAATTTAAAAGCTAGTGAAGAATTTGGTGATCGTGACCGACTTGGACACCATTTAGTAATTGATCTTTTTGGCTGCAATCCAGAAAAAATGAAACAAGTTGCAATCGTAGAAGATATCTTAGTTGCCGCCGCCGAGGCAGCCAAAGCTACCGTTGTTGCTAAAAAGTTTCACCAATTTAACCCTATTGGTGTAAGTGGTGCGTTAGTACTTGCAGAGTCACATTTGACCATTCATACATGGCCGGAGGTTGATGGGTATTGTGCTATTGATATTTTTACTTGTGGCCCAACCGATAATTTTGCGGCTCTTAAAGTTATGCAAGAGCAGTTTGAAGCAAAAGGCTTTGTTGTTGTAGAAATTGAACGAGGCAAGCAGCGCAAGGCATGGTCTTCAGATGATGGTACTACAGTGTTTCGTGAAGGTCTTGATCCTCTTGGTGGCTTTAAAACTACAATAGCAACAACAGCATTACTTGAAGATGTGCAATCAGGGTTTCAACGCATCCAAATGTACAATACTAAGGCTGTTGGTAAAATGTTGGTAATCGATGATAACATTCAGCTTTCTGAATATGATAACGCTTCCTACCACGAAATGATTGTGCATGTACCAATGCAAGCGCATCCAAATCCACGCAAGGTGCTTATCATCGGTGGTGGTGATGGTGGTGCATTGCTGGAGCTGAACAAATATAAAAATGTTGATGAAATTGTAATCTGCGATATTGATGCTATGGTCAAAGCAGTTACTGAAAAACATTTTCCTGCATTTGCTGCAGCTTATAATGACCCTCGTGTACGAACTGTATTTCAAGACGGTACAGTATTAGTTGCTAACTTTAAAAATTATTTTGATGTAATCATAATAGATTGCACAGATTTTTATGGTGTAGCCGCAGCATTGGCACGCAAAGAATTTTATAATAATATCAAAGAAGCGTTAACTGATGACGGCATCATGGTGATTCAAGCTGAGTCGTTGTACTATGACCGTGAATTTATTGCTAGCTTGCACAAGCAAGCGCAAGAGCTTTTCCCTGTTGTGGGGTATTACCATACATTGGTACCAACGTACCCAAGTGGCACCATCGGCTTCATCTTCGGATCTAAAAAATATACCCCAGTTGAAAAGCTTGGTAATAATCCTCAATCACTAGATGATTTGGTTTATTACACCGCAGAGATGCATCGCGCAAGCTTTGCAATGCCGGCGTTTTTGAAAAAACTTATTGCAGCTTCTGCAACAGCAAAGGCGTAAGGCATTAAAATTTGAACGTTAATGATTAATGGGTCACTGAAAATCAGTGACCCATTAATCATTAACAGAGGCCGGGACGACCTACTAGTAAGTTGTTATTGAAAAGTACAGGCGGCTTTATTCCTGCCAATCGCTCTGAGGTAAGAATGGGAATTTTTTTTGAGAGTAGTATTTGCTCTCTTTCACAAATCAAACCGTGTGTTTATAGGCAGGTCCTGTTAACAATCATTTCAAGACAGGACTAGCTAAAAAACAGCCCACAGAGTCTAGTATTGTAGTGAAAAAAAACCCCGGGTGAAGTGTTAACACTTCACCCGGGGTTTTTTAAAATTGATCTAAACGTTACTCAATAAACGTCAAAGCTTGACCAATTTTGTTCGCGCGGCCAGTTCTGCCGATTCTGTGTATGTAATCTTCATATGTTTGTGGCATATCAAAGTTAATGACATGAGACACATCGTTTATGTCGATACCGCGAGCAACAACGTCTGTAGCTAGAAGGATATTGATTTGGTTGTCCTTAAACAAAGCCAAAGCGCGCTTTCTTTGTGGCTGAGATTTGTCACCATGGATTACAGAAACCTTGAATCCACGATCTTCTAAGCTATGCGCCAATTTGTCAGTAGCTCTTTGGGTCTTTGAGAAGATGATAACTTTAGTAAATTCAGGCTTAATAAGTAAATCATGTAAAACTTCGACCTTGTTGAAAGGGGTTACTTTTACGATGTCTTGATTTACGTTTTCAGCGGATTGTCTTGTTTTTACATTGATGGAAATTGGGTTCTTTAAGAAGCCATCCATAATGTCTTTAATGTCTTTGGATATGGTTGCTGAGAAGAATAATGAGTGACGTTCTTCAGGCAACTTTGAGATAATATACTTGATGTCGTTGATGAAGCCCATATCAAGCATGGTGTCTACTTCGTCAAGAACGATCGAGGTATATTTACCAAGATCAAAGCCTCTGTTTTGTTCTAGATCTTTCAATCTACCAGGTGTACCGATAACGAAAGAAGGATTTCTTCTTAGGGTGTCGATTTGATGGTAAATGTTTAATCCGCCAATACATAGGGCTGAAGTATGGCCAGTTCTAGCTGAAAAGAATGCAAGCTCAGCTTGAATTTGAGCAGCTAGCTCTCTGGTAGGGGTAATGATCAATACTTTATTGGTTTTCTTCGTTAGAAGGTTATTTACCAATGGTATCAAGAATGCCGCTGTTTTACCCGTTCCGGTATTTGCGGTACCGATTATATCCTTGCCTTCAAGCAAAAGAGGAATTGCTTCATCTTGGATAGGTGTAGGAGCGGTGTAACCTTTTCTTGCGATGTTGGTTTTTACTTGTTCTTCAAGCAAAAACTCTGAGAAAAGGTGTTTAGGGATATAAGCTGTTGCTTGTGTTTGTTCTTCTACTTTTTTAATAAAGTCTGAAGGGTTGAATTTCTTAATTGCTCTTGAAGGTCCGCCTCTAAATCCACCACGACTGTTGGAGAATGAAGAAGGACGACCGCCTGATCTGCTTGAATAAACAGGAGGGGCTTTAAAAAATCTTTTATTATCTGGTGTGCGTGTATCTGCTGAACGTGTATCTGATGAACGTGCATCTGATGAACGCTCGGGGCTACCGTATTTTGACATATAATCCTGAAAATTGTAAAAGGTGGAAAAAAGATCATCTCGCATGCTAAAACGTTAGCCCGCAAGAGTGAAAACTAGCCCATCATTCTAATCGAGTTTTCAAATTTAATCTATCTATATTTTATATTAGTGTGTTAAAAGTGAATATTTTTCACATTGAAAACAATAACTGCCAATAATTATAACTTTTAATGCTTGAGCTAGTGCGGAATTCTTTGATGTTGCCAAAAAACTGGTGACTTAGTGTGGGGGAGGGGTAAAACATCAAAAACAACAATTTTACCCCTTTTTTGGAATTTGAACGTACGCAGATTCAAGATGGATTAATATGTATCATTAAATCGTTTATCTATGGCTAAAATACTATCATGGTCGGCATGGTTTTGTGCGCGTATGTATAGAGCAATAAAGAGTGGTACGAGGGTGATTGCTCGGCGAACAACATGTTGATAACTAAATTCAAAGCCAACAATGGTAAATTTTTCCAAGGCAGCTCCAAGCGATTGCCCGGTGATGCGAGGATATAATTCTTTATAAAGCGCTTCTAGAATTTCACCAAAAAGCCATGAGCCTACACCGTAGCCTATACTTTCTAGTAGTGATAAATCTTCAGAATTCTCTATGCAGAAATCATTTACTACTTTTGCTGTGATGGTCAACAGTGCTGCATCAACTAGATTGGTTGGTGCCAGCTCTAAGCGCTCAGCAAAAAAGCTTTGCCTGGCGTTTATGATGCAGCAACCGAGACCAAAAATTGTAAAAAAAAGCATCAATGCGATTTTCATGATTTTCATAATAAATTACCCTTGCTTATAAGAAGGTTTTTATTTTTAGGCACTTTCTTCGCTGCGAACTGTTGTGGAGCATACATCAATAAGTATGGCTGTTAAACTCTTTCTTGCCGCCTTGTGTTGAAGTTTTTTAAAATCTAGTCGTCTTGTGGTTGTCTATAAAAGCCATGCAAAGCATGCTAACTTGATTTTTATCAATTAAAAATGAGCTGCAGAAAGGACTTGTGGATGGGTAAAAAAAGCATTGTAGTAAAAAGCGTTGTTTTATTGGTTGTTGGTGTTATGACTTGGTTTGCCTACAAAGCACTGCTTCCCTCAACTCCTTGTCTAAGTTTTAAAACTCAAAAAGCTGAAAAGCGAGATATTCATAAAGTTGTGCTAGCAGAAGGATCGTTAGAAGCTAATGAAACCTCAAAGCTCGGACCTTTAATTACTGCAAAAGTAAAAAAAATATATGTTAAAGAGGGTCAAAAAATAACCAAAGGGCAGCTGCTTGCTGATCTTGAAAATGACAAGGGTGGTGATACTGATGTGCGGTTGACCAGGGCACAGCTTGAGCAGGCACAAGCAACCCGTGACTATGTGGTGGCACGGCATGAAAGAAATAAGTTACTGTACGAATCTGGTGAGCTAGCTCAAGACACCTACGATAAGAGCTGCGAGACGAATATAACTGCACAGGCTGAAGTGTCGATCAAGCAAGCAGTGCACGATAAAGAGATTTACCTCTTTGATCAAACTCGTGTATCAGCCCCGCATGATGGCATCATTGCTACTATTGGTATTGAAGAGGGGGAGACTGTGTCTCCTGGTGCATCACCGCCGAAGGTTCTTTTTAGTATTGTGCAAGATCTGCATGTTATGAAGGCTACGCTCTACATTGACGAGAGCAAGATAGGTGATGTGGTAGCAGGCATGACCACAGAAATATCGGTTGATACCTATCCGTACAAACAGCCATGGACCGGACCTATTAGTACGATAAGTATGAGTAAAGCTTTTGGGCAAGGTGATTCAGTAAAATACAAAGCAGAAGTACTTGTTAATAACGCAGAAGGGCTTTTGCGGCATGGTATGACCGTGCATACAAAAACACTGATAGCTAAAGCGAATCAAGTGCTGGCTGTGCCGGGCTTTGTATTTCAGCTTAACGGTAAAGTGCTAGAAGCAGTGGCAAAAAAAATGAATTATAGTTGCAAGCCTGTGAGCCCTGCACAGAAAAAAGAATTTGCTAAGCTGCAAGGTAAGCACCCGGTTAAGACACTTTGGGTGGCAGAAGAGAAAGCTTTTATAGAAAAAGCGGTTGAGATTGGCATAACCGATAATGCGTATTTTCAGATTCTTTCCGGTATTAAAGAAACGGATGAAATCATTGCAGATGATATGGCGGCATCTGAGGAGATGAAAAAAATAGCTAAGCATGTTGCTGGTGGTTAGGCGGTTCGATACAATTTTATCCTCAGTAGGCCGCTAGGCAATATCGAAGGACACCATGCACGGAGTTCAAGATTATATGGAAAAATCATGATGACGTTGATGCTTATGCGTATGGCATTTCGAGCTATATTCCACCATGCAGTTCGATCGCTCTTAACGCTTCTTGGGATAGTTATAGGCATTGCTGGCATTATTGCCATCTCTGCGGTAGGTAAAGGAGCACAAGAAAAAGCGCGTGCGCAGTTTCTTACGTATGGATCAAAAAGCATTGACCTTCATGCGGGGAATTGGATGACGCCATCCAAAAAACCTTTCAAGCTATTGCAGCTAGATGACATTGATATGATTGCGGCCCAATGCCCTGCGGTGCAGTATGCATCACCTTTTTTTTCTCAATACCAAGTTGCGCTCGCCTATGAAGGCCATGAATCCTCTGCAGTCATAGAAGGCACAAATGAACATTTTTTGAAAATAACTGAAGAAAAGCTGCAGCAAGGGTTTTATTTTACGCAGCAGCACATTGAGCGTAGAGAAAATGTAGTGGTGCTAAGCCCTAAAATCGCGGAATTTTTTTTTAAGCTATCAAATCCTGTTGGTAGTGTTATCCGCATACATAAAATCCCGTTCACGGTAGTTGGTGTGCTTGCGCCACGCAAAGTCAAAGGTAGATGGGAGGGTATGGGATTATCATCGGTATTTATCCCTTTTTCAACACACCAAAAAATTTTTAAGCGTAGAATTCTTAAGATAGCGATGAGTACTTATGCTGAAGAGCAGGTGGCAGAGACTACGCGTCGTCTTGAAAAAATCTTTCGAGCGGCCCATTTTTTGGAAGAAAATGAGCCCAATGATTTTCAGGTTTGGGATATGCAGACAATTGCAGCAGCTGCCGAAGAAGCATCAAAATCGGTAGG
Source organism: candidate division TM6 bacterium GW2011_GWF2_37_49 (assembly GCA_945861145.1). GTDB lineage: Bacteria > Babelota > Babeliae > Babelales > RVW-14 > CAMATL01. The sequence continues at coordinate 13,950 of CAMATL010000022.1, forward strand.
ACTCTTTTCGCTTATTGCGGCTATCATTGCACTGCTTGTGGGTGGCATTGGGGTGATGAATATTATGCTGGTTGCGGTCAAAGAACGGACCAAAGAAATTGGCATCAAGGTTGCACTGGGTGCTACGATGAATACGATAAGGATGCAGTTTCTAACCGAAGCGGTTGTGATCTGTATGCTGGGCGGCATCATCGGTATAATTTTTGGCGTCGCCTCATGTTTTGTTCTTAATCAGTGGATGGGCATTGCCACCATTGTTGAGATTATTCCAATTGCAGTTTCATTTTTTGTTACCGTTTTAATTGGCCTTGTGTTTGGATTTTATCCTGCAGAGTGGGCTGCGCGGCTTAAACCAGTTGATGCATTGACAGAGTCTTAGCGCTTACCCTATGAAATCGGTGATAGGCGCTTTTAAAAAATCTGCGACAGGGATGCCTTCGTTGCCAACGAGCAAAACACGATTTGGTTTAAATTCTTTAATAAAGCGATCCATGCCTGATTGTCTGAAATTACCCGGGCCGCTTTTCACCTCAATAGCGGTAAGATGATCACCGCGCTTTAAAACAAAATCTACTTCTTTATCCCCTTCCCGCCAGTAAAAGAGTTCAATCTGAGTGCCGCGAATACTGTTTAACAGATGAGCTCCAATTGTAGATTCGATGAGCCTTCCCCAGTAAGCGTGATCCTGTACTGCTTCGTGAAATGTTTTATTTGATTGAGCTGTCATCAGTGCTGTATTAAACACCGCAAACTTAGGGCTAGAGCCGCGTTGCCGTACTGGCTGTGAGGCAAATTTTTGTAAACCATCAAGAAGGCCTGCTCCTGATACGAGGTCAAGATAATGCGCTAAGGTGGTAGTGTTGCCGGTATCTTGCAGCTGGCCAAGCATTTTGGTATACGACAATATTTGCCCAGAGTAGATACAACCAAATTGAAACAAGCGTCGCAGAAGCGCTGGTTTGTTTACTTGTGTCATGAGCAAGATATCGCGAGAAATTGCGGTTTCAATAATTGAATCGTTTATGTAATTGATCCATCGCGAAGGATTGTTTATATCGGCAAGTGAGGCTGCGCCTGGGTATCCTCCAAAGTAAGCGTATTGCTCCAATGACCAGCCAAAGCTTGTATGCATCTCTTCAAAGGACCAGTGGGTTATGGGAATAATTTCGAAACGACCAGCCAAGCTTTCTGTTAAACCTTTTTGTACCAGCCATGGAGATGATCCCAGGAGAATAACCGACACATTTATTCGATTGCGTGTATCGGCATCCCAGAGCGATTTGATCAAATCTGACCAATGGGGGATTTTTTGAACTTCATCGATGATAAGCATGCAGCCATTATCTTTTGTGACTTTTTGGCGAGCAACTTCCCACTGCTGTTGTAGCCATGCAAGGTCTTGGATTGGTGCTAAATCTGCCGACACAAGATGGAAGGGTTTGTTGAGAGCTTCTGTTACTTGAATTACTAAGGTTGTTTTTCCCACCTGTCTTGGCCCAAGGAGTACTTGAATAAATCGACGGGGTTCCTGAATCTGCTTAAGAATTTTGTTGAAGATGGGGCGTTTTATCATTAAAACCTCAGCAATTTTAGTTTTACTCAATGCATTGAGTAATTTTACTCAACGTACTGAGTAATTTTACTCAATGCATTGAGTAAAATCAACAGCCGCTTTAAAAGTGGCATTTTAAGGCTTGCTTGCGATGTTTTTTTCTAAAAGCATCATTTGTTATGGTTATTGGTTGAGTGTGAAGTTTTATGCCCTTTGTAGAGCTTCTTTATAGATTGTTGGAATATTGAGTTTATCTTGTTCAAACACAATGCCTTATCCAGAGCTTATCTTTAATGAGTTTCGAGCGGCGTCAAAAACAAGCAACAAAAAGGCCCAGCCGGTTAATCGGCTGGGCCTTTTAAGGTGTAAAAACTGTATGAAGCGATGATCAGTTATTTTTTGGAACTGAAAGCTTCTCTAACAGCTTGAGCATAATTTACATGAGCGTCAGTTGTTCCTTGCATGATCATTTCGCCAGCAATGTTATAGGCAGCGCCTCTAGCTAGTGAGCCGAAAAATACTGTACTAAAAACTTCTGCACAATTAGTTTTTTCAGCGCCTTCTTTAGCTATGACGTAATCACCAAGCTTTGCAAAGGTTGTTTCAAGAAGAGCTGATGAGATTGCTTCGCCAAGAACATGAGCTGCGCGGTTAGCAACGCGATTTTCGGTAAGAGCATTCATGCCCATGCCGATACCTTTGTTTGCGAAGAAATGCATAACTTCAGCACTGATGCCACGTGAAAGCTCGAAAGCAAAGTTTTTTGCAAATGCTCCATCAATTGTAGTAGCTTCGTGCAAGTTCGCTTTTTCGGTTAAATTTTCAATGATACGAGTAATGCGTAGAATGCATGATTGGTCTTGTAGTGCCGCTGAGGTAAGTGCGTTGATTTGGCTAGACAAATCGTCAATGTGCTTTAAATCTGCCAGGCTTTTAGCGGTTTTTGACGAATTTGGAATAATTGCGCTAACGATAACAGCAGCCGTCTTGGCTGATGCTGTTGCTGATTCAAGATTTTTGACTGTTTCAACTGAGTATGAAAAAGCCTGTGATGCAGCCATTGAAAGTGCAAGTCCAAGTGTTAGTACTCTCTTCATTAGATACCTTTCTTCTAGAATAAAAAAGACTTTTAACCCGCAAGCCTAGATATAGCTCTGGAATTTCATTATGTCAAATAGGCGTAAACTAAGGAAAATTCTAGAATGAAGTGCGACACCGGCCCTGATATAATTCATGGTAAGCAGAAAAGGTGTCGCCATGAAAATTTACAAACAATTAAGCCTATATCAATTACACAAATTAATCATGCATTTTAAAAACAGGTAACTATTACCAATAAACTCCGCATCCTCCGTTGATCCCGCTTGTCCACCATGGCCTTGGCGCGGTGCCGGGTCGTAGTCCAAAGGACGAAGCCTGGAAGGTCGGAAGTGATTTAAATATCCCGACAGTCCTGAGCTTGTCGAAGGATTCGAGGGGGCCGGGATTTATTCTAATTCATAGGATTGGTATTAAACCGACCAGCTCATCCTGTCCTTAAAGTTGCAATAAGGTAAAAAAGTTGTATTAAGTTTGGTGATATAACCATATTAGTAGTTATTGAGAGATAGCCACAAAAAATATCTTTTTAGGAGTTCAAAACTAAAATCAACGGTGCAGAATTCTAATTTTTAAAAAAAGGAATGTATGTAATGAAGAGAAGCAGTATGTTTCGTTATTTAATTTTGGTGGGACTGAGCTTTGCGGTTAGTACTGCATTTACTTATGAGCGTAATCCGATTACGTTTGGTTCGGTGATTACCTTAAAGCATAAAAGTACAGGTAAATATCTAACCGCATCCACATCCACGTTTGGCAACCCAGGCTCATCGGGGCAGTGGGTAGTTTATGCTGGCACCAATCCTAAAGACGCTGACGCGCAGTGGATTGTTAAAGGGAGTCATAACGGTGATCGCTTTAACTTTAACTTTACTCAACCATCAGGGCGCAACACCACCGCTCAAATTGGTTGGCCTGTCAAAAATGGTAGTCATTTGCGGCTAGAAAACGTAGCGACGGGTAAAAATTTAAACGGTACTTCGGGTTATGCTCCATTCACTGAATCGACCAACTATCGCGAAATCGTCAATGTGGGTAACGGTGGTGTGTATAATGGGGATTGTGATTGGCAGGTTGTACAAGCTCAGGCTGAAGGCGGAGGCGCCCAATCAACGGCCACGTATCTCGCCAGTGGTTTTGCTTGTAGAATCGAAAGGTCTCACTCTAATTGGTTCTTGTGTTCACGTGCAAATACTACGACGCTTAATGGAACACTACGCCAGGATGTGTTTTTCTATCCAATGGAAGATTACTGGATTGCTGAAATTGTGACGCAACCAGATAAGAACGATGATATTAAAAAGCAGTTTAAAGCTAGTCGTGCAGTAAAGCTTGCGTACATGACCCCAGTATTTTGGGACTCAGAAATGAGCACTTGTGCCACTATAGCGTCAGGGTCTTCAGCTCAGTCCTACGCTGAGCGTCGCGTGTGGGCTCTTGGCCTCAGTATGTATGATAGTAACAATACCGCAGCATCGCCGCATAACCATATGGAGCTTCTTGTTGGTCCATGGGGTGATGAACGTGCTCGCCGCGGGGCTTCAATGTTTTTAATTGAGAACGCTGATGATAAATTCAAAACAGGGGACATTAATTTTGGTGACCGTATCAAAATTGTTGTTGTCAATGGCGCTGCTGGTGCGTCTGCTAAATCAGGGTTGTTGTCGCCATTTAGATATGTATTGATACATGAATTTTCACGCTGGGGTGCGCCGTATTGCGACCTTATGGTGAGTGTTCCTGACTATTCAGCTACACAGAATGATGCAGCTGTTTTTACATTTGAGCCGATTATCGATGGTCAGACCGGTGCAATTTCTACGATGGATTTAGTGCGTATTAAAAATGCTTCGAATAAGACCTACCTTTGGACATATGGAGACAGTCGCCATGGCGGTACTTATTGGGAAATTCTCGCTACCAAGGATGCAGAAGATCAGTGGGGCAAAAATAATTTTGGCCTTGATCGAAGAATGACGCAAGAAAAATTCCGCTTTTCGCTTGCCACAGATTTGACGGTAGAAAATAACGATGAAGCTCGCAAACACTTAGCAGCCATTAATAAAGAAGTTACAGTCATTTTTTCAGATGCAGCTACCGCTGCAAAGAAAAAAGTTGCAGCATTAGCTGCTGAGAAAGCTTTGCTTGAACAACAAAAAGCTGACATGCAAACGAAGCTTGACGCATCTAAGGCTGAAGAAGCGCGACTAAAAACTGATAATGCTAAACAACTTGAAGATCTCAAAAAATCTCAAGCAGATGCTTTGGCAAAAGCACAAGCAGATGCTGACGCTATTTTAGCTAAAGCAAAGAGTGAAGATGCAGCAGCGCAAGCAGCAGCCAAAGTGGCAGCGGATAAATTACTTGCCGATGCTAATGCTGTGCAAAAAGAACTAGAAGGCAAACTAGCCCAAGAAAAAATAGATGCTGCTCGTATGCTGCAAGAAGGCAAAGATGCTGCTGCCGCT